>CAZQEJ010000014.1:9218-30821 GCA_964592165.1 uncultured Ilumatobacteraceae bacterium
GGAGGAAAAGACGCCCTCCGCCCGCCAGCGGACACTCGAGCGCGAACTGGAGTGGGTGCGCCTGGCCCCCAAGGCTCGCCAGGCCAAGGGCAAGGCCCGCCTCGCCGCCTACGACAAGCTGCAGGCCGAAGCCGAGGCCTCTCGCGAGGACGACTCCAAGCTGGAGATCCTGATCCCGGCCGGCCCCCGCCTCGGTGACACGGTGATCGAGGTCGCCGGGCTGCGCAAGGGCTTCGGTGACCGGCTACTGATCGAGGACCTCTCCTTCTCCTTGCCCAAGGCTGGGATCGTCGGGATCATCGGGCCGAACGGCGCGGGCAAGACGACGCTGTTCAAGATGCTCACCGGGGCGGAGAAGCCCGACGCGGGGGAGATCACGATCGGCGACACGGTGCAGCTCGCCTACGTCGACCAGAGCCGGGACACGCTCGACGACGAGGCGACGGTGTACGAGGAGATCACCGGCGGGGTGGACAACCTGCGCGTCGGCAACCGGGAGATCCACGGCCGGGCCTACGTGGCCAGCTTCATGTTCAAGGGTGCCGACCAGCAGAAGAAGGTCGGCGTGCTCTCCGGCGGCGAGCGCAACCGGGTCCACCTGGCCAAGCTGCTCAAGTCGGGAGGCAACGTGCTGTTGCTCGACGAGCCGACGAACGACTTGGACGTGGACACGCTGCGTGCCCTGGAGGACGCGCTGGAGGTCTTCCCCGGATGCGCGGTGGTGATCAGCCACGATCGCTGGTTCCTCGACCGGATCGCGACCCACGTGCTCGCCTTCGAGGGCGACTCCCAGGTGCGCTGGTTCGAGGGCAACTTCTCCGAGTACGAGGCCTGGCGGCACAGCGAACTCGGCTCGGCGGCCGATCAGCCGCACCGGATCAAGTACAAGCCCCTGTCCCGCTGAGCGCGCTCAGGCGCTCATCACCGCCCGGTCCTCGGTCCACTCGACGCGCAAGACGCGCTCGACGATCCGCCAGCCGTCGGGCTCGCGCCGGTAGGAGTCCTCGTAGCGGATGAACATCGCGTGGTCGGTCTGCTCACCGGGCGGGCCGGCGACGTGGTGGGCGATGCAGTACACCTCCCCGCTCGCGATGTCCCCGTCGACATCGACATAGTGGTTGCCGACGAAGTGGAACGTGCCCTGGTAACGGTCGAGCCCGGTGATCGCTGCGGCGATCGCCTCCCGCCCGATGCGCTCACGTGCCGGGGCGTCGGCACCGCGGGGCACGATGCGCAGCACGCCCTCGGCGACGAACAACCCGGCGAGGCCCGCCGCGTCGATCCGGTCGGCGCAGCGCGCGTACGCCTCGACGAGATCGCGCAGCGCGACCCGGTCCTCCACCGATGGCGTCATCGGTCCTCCCCCACAGCCGGTGCTCCGGCGCCGAGCAGATCGCGATCGGCACACAGCTTCGGCGCGTAGATCCACTTCCCGATCAACGACAGCGCGTCGGGGCTCGTCGCCAGCCAGGCGACCGCCGCGCCGGTCGCCTCCGCCGACTCGGATCCGTAGTTGGCCTCGAACGCGTCGTCGGGATGGAGCGCCTTGCGCTTCTCGGTGATCACGTTGCCCGGATCGACGTTGAACGCGTGCACACCGCGCGACCCGAACTCGGCCTCGATCCCCCCGGCGACACGCCCGAACGCCGCCTTCGAGGCGGAGTAGGCGATCCCCCACCCGCCGGCACCGGCTGGGGCGACCGGATCGAGGCGCGCCGACCCGGAGACCATGTTGATGATCCGCCCGCGGCCGCGGGCGAGCATCTGGGGGATCACCTCTTGGATGAGCACCACCTGGTGGGCGTAGTTCCCGGTCATCAGGCGGAGCATGCTCTGCGGGGTGAGGTCGAGGATCCGGTCCAGCGATGCCCCACCGGTGACGATCGCGTTGTTGAACAGCACGTCGATCCGGCCCCACTCCTCCAGTGCTCGGCGGACGGCACCGATCAGCGAGCCGGCGTCGAGCAGGTCGGCGACGATCGGCAGCGCCCGCCGCCCGAGCGCCTCGATCTCCGCCGCGGTGCGTTCCAGGCTGCCTGGCAAGGTGACGATCGGCTCGCTCCCACGCACCGATGACGGCTCCGAACGGCCCTCACCCTCGCGCTCGGTGCGCGCCGTGATCGCCACGTCGAACCCGGCACGGGCAAGGGCATGGGCCCCCGCTCGCCCGATGCCCCGGCTCGCTCCGGTGACGAAGGCGACGGGTGCCTGTCCTGCCATGGCCGTTGCTCCTCGATCCTGCTCCGCCCCTGGCCGAACCGGCGGGTGGCGGCGAACGTAGCCCGGCGACGGCGCGCCAGTCGTGGTGGACGCGCTGGCTAGGTTGGGACGCAGCCGAGTGTGCAGGAGGGGGAGATGCACGTCGTCGTCCTCGGAGCAGGTTCGTGGGGAACCACCGTCGCCAGCGTCGTCGCTGCTCGCCACCCGACGACGCTGTGGGCCCGCGACCCCGACGTCGCCACGAGCGTGAACCGTGAACGGCGGAACTGCCGCTACCTGAGTGACTTCCCCCTCCCAGCCGCCCTCGACGCGACCGACGATCTGGAAGACGCGGTCCGGCGCGCCCAACTGCTGATCGTCGGCGTGCCGTCCCACGCGCTGCGCGAGACGCTGCAAGCGGCGACGCCGTTCATCCACCCGTGGATCCCCGTCGTCAGCCTGACCAAGGGGCTCGAGCGGGGGACGATGATGCGGATGACCGAGGTGATCCGCGACGTGCTCCCCGGGCATCCCTGCGCCGCGCTCACCGGGCCGAACATCGCCCGGGAGATCATGGCCGGGCAGGCCGCGGCGAGCGTGATCGCCACCGAGGACCTGGCCGTTGCCCGCGCCCTGCAGGAAACCCTCAGCCGGGGCCTGCTGCGCATCTACACGAACGACGACGTGATCGGCTGCGAGCTCGGCGGAGCGCTGAAGAACGTGATCGCGATCGCCGCCGGTCTCGCCGAGGGTCTCGGCGTCGGGGACAACACGCGGGCCGCGGTGATCACCCGCGGGCTGGCCGAGCTGACCCGTCTCGGGGTGGCGATGGGCGGGCAGCCGGGGACGTTCGCCGGCCTGGCCGGGATGGGCGATCTCCTCGTCACCTGCATCAGCCCGCACAGCCGCAACCGTTACGTGGGCGAGCAGCTCGGCGCGGGGCGGCCGCTGGAGGAGATCCTCGCCGGGATGTCGATGGTTGCCGAAGGAGTTCGCTCCGCGGCGACGGTCCACGAGCTCGCCGGACGGATGGGGATCGACATGCCGGTCTGCGAGGCGGTGTACCGGGTGATCGCCGGAGAAATCAGCGCGGCGGACGCCTACTTTGGGTTGCGCCGCCCACCCGGCCACGAAGCGGACCCCGGCTGAGCGAGGAGATCCCCCCGGCGTGCCGCCAGAATGGGTGGCGATGTCGGCTGCCAGGATGATCCGCGCCGCGTGTGTCGCCGTCTTCGTCGGCGGGATCGCGGGGATGATCGTCTCGTCGATCAACGGCAACAACAACGGCTGGGTGGTCACCTTCGGCCTGGCCACCGCTGTGGCCAGCATCGTCGTGCTGGCCACAGCCGCGTCGACCCGCTCGGAGCGGCTCGACGTCTTCGCCGACGCGGACGCCGAGCGATTCGAGCAGCGGATCGCCGAGCTCAGCGGGAGCGGCGCCGACGAGGCCGAGCTCCGCCGCCTGGTGCGTGACGTCGTGCGCGCGGCGCGCCGGTGAACCCGGCGGACGCCCCCGGGCACGACATCGTCGGTCTCCCCGGCGGCGTGGTGCGATCCGGGAGCGACGACGATCACCAGCTCGCAGCGCGAATCGCCACGGAAGCCGGCGACCTCCTCGTCACGCTGCGTGACCGGTACCCAGGGGGCAGCGGTCACCGGCGCTGGGACCTGATGGACGCCGGTGACGCGAGCGCGCACCACTTCATCGTCGACGCGCTGCGCGCCGAACGTCCCGGCGACGTGATCCTCTCCGAAGAAGGCGCGGACGACCGGCGGCGGATGAGCGCCGAACGGGTGTGGATCGTCGACCCTCTCGACGGGACCAACGAGTACGGCGAGCCCGGCCGCGCCGATTGGGCCGTGCACGTCGCCCTGTGGGACCGCAGTGCGGGTGGGCTGACCGCCGGCGCGGTCGCCCTCCCCGCACTCGGCGTGACGTTCACCACCGCTCCCCCGGCGCACATCCCCGAACCGCGCCGGGCACGCCCACGCCTCGTCACCTCCCGCTACCGCGTCCCCTACGCCGCGGTGCTCGTCGCCGAGGCGCTCGGTGCCGACGCGATCCGTGTCGGCTCGGCCGGGGCCAAGGCGATGACCGTGCTCCTCGGCGAGGCCGACGTCTACGTTCACGACGGCGGCATGTACCAATGGGACTCCGCCGCGCCGGCCGCGGTCGCCCAGGCCGCCGGGCTGCACGTCAGCCGGATCGACGGCCGCCCGATCGAGTACAACGCTGCCGATCCGTGGCTCCCCGACGTGCTGATCTGTCGCCCGGAGCTGGCCGACGACGTCCTCGGCGCACTGTGGGACCGGCGCTGAGCACCCGCCGGTGCGCGTCTCGGTCGGCGGGCTGGTCACCGGCCTAGGCTGGCCGGGGGCAGGATCGAGGAGGTCGGGGGTATGAGGCACGCCGTCGGAGCAGGCGGCCGGGCGCGTCCACGCGTGGGGCTCGGATCGCTGCACATCGCCGCCGCAGCGTCGCTCGCCGCCGGCGCGATCCACGCCGCGGCGGTCGGTGCCCACGGCGACCACCGGGCCGCGCAGGTCACGTTCGCCGTCGCCGCGGCGATCCAACTCGCGTGGGGCGCCTGGGCGATGGTCCGCAGCGACAAGGCGATCGCGATCGCCGGGATGCTCGCCAACGGCGCCCTCGTCGCCGGGTGGATGGCGGCGAAGACGACGGGGATCTCGTTCGTCGCCGGCCTGGAGCGCCCCGAACCCGTGCAGTACGCGGATGCGGCTGCGGCGGGGTTCGCCGCGCTCGCCGCCTTCGCTGTGCTCGCCCGCCTGCTCGACGGGCGCAACCCAGCTGAATGGCGTCATCCGGGAGCGATCCCCAGCACCGCGGCGTTCGCCGCGCTGGTCGCCTTGGGCGTCCCCGCGCTGGTCGGCATCGGCGGGCACGCTCACGCCGGTGGTCACGACGTCGAGGTGACGACCGCCGGCGGATCGCTGGGCGAAGAGGCGGGAAGCGAGCCTGGCGCCACGCACTCCCACGATCCCGGTGTGCCCGGGGGCGCGTCGGGCGGTGCCGCGGCGGTCCCCACCGGTGACGCGCCGAGCACCGCGCCGTCCGCTGCGGGGGCCACGGACGACCATGTCCACACCGCCATCCCGGTCTCCTACGACCCGGATCTGCCGATCGACCTCTCCGGGACACCGGGCGTCACCCCCCGCCAGCAGGCCGCTGCGGAGAACTTGATCGGCGGGACGCTGCTGCGCCTCCACCAGTTCGACGACCCTGCGGTCGCCGAAGCCCAGGGCTGGCGGTCGATCGGCGACGGTCTGACCGGCTTCGAGCACCTGATCAACTGGGAACTGATCAACGACGACGACATCCTCGATCCGGACAAGCCAGAGTCGCTCGTCTACCAGGTCGATCGGGCGACCGGGACGCGCACCCTCGTCTCGGCGATGTACATGTTGCCGACGAGCTACACCCTGGACACCGTTCCCGAGATCGGTGGGCCGCTGATGCAGTGGCACATCCACGACAACCTGTGCATGAGCGGCGACCCGGACCAGGGCGAGTTCGCTCCACGCGTCGTCGGCCTGACCGACGCCCAGGGCACCTGCCGGTTCGGCGTCAAGCTCGCTCCGTCGCCGATGGTCCACGTGTGGGTGATCAAGCACGCCTGCGGTCCGTTCGCGTCACTGGAGGGCGTCGGAGCGGGACAGGTCGCCGATGGTCAGTCGCGGCTCTGCGACCACGCCCATGGGGACTCCGAGACACCGTTCGGCTGAGCGGCGAGTCATCGGGTCGGCCCGATCATCAGGCGTGCTGGGGCACATCCGCATCGGGACCGGCGAAGCAGGACAGCGAATCGACGTTGTACTCGAGGTAGCTGAACGACGGCCCTCCCGGGAGGTGCCACCACCCTTCGCCGTGCGAGGCGATGCACACGCCGGCAAAGTCCCGGTAGTCGCCGAGCGGTGTCGACCAATCCGTGCGCACCATTGCCTGCCCTTCCGCCGAGCGGTAGCGATCGGCGGAGATGAAATCGACGAGGCGATGCGCGTCGTCGAAGACGAGTTCGGCGCTGACCGTGTGCCCGGCGTTCGTGTACGTCGCCCGGACACGATCCTCGTCGATCGCCGTCCACTCGATCGGCGCGCCGGGGATCGCCCCGGGCGCGAGGATGCACAGCTCGTTGAACACCGTCACCGTCTCCGCCTGGTCCATCTCCGGCCCAGCGGCTGCGGCCACGGTGACCAGCGACGCGGCTTTGACCTGCATCGTCGCCTGCCCTCCGATGTAGCGATGGAAGACGTCGGCCGGCAGGCCACGCATCGTCGCGTCCATGGAGAAGACCCGGCTGACCGACGGGGAGAAGGTGTTCACCTGCTCGCCGTGCCAGGTCATCCAGGTGTCGCCGGCGCCGCTGCGGATCCGCCCGTGGACCGACGCTCTGACCGCCGCGGGGCGCGGCCGGCCGAGCGCACCGCTGGCGATCACGTACGCCGCGACCGGGCCGGGGAGGTGGGCGAGATCCTCGGCGTGGAGGACCGCTCCCCCGCTGCCGGAAGGCACCAGTGCACCGGTCAGCTGGGCGGCCCAGCGACGGTAGGCACCGCGTAGGCTGCGCGGCCCCTCAGAGAGGTAGCCGTGGATGACGGCGGCGGCGAGGACGACGTTGCCGATCGTCCCGGCGCGGGCGTCGGACCACGACGTGAGGATCGCCGCCTGGGAGACGACTGCGGCGACGGCCCCGAGCGCCCACCACCAGCGGACGCCGGCGGCGAGGAGCACGGCCGACCCGGTGACGGCGACCGCGGCGGCCAGCCAGAGCAGGCCGAGTCCGGGTCCGATGGGGTCTCCGAACCGCTCCGCGTCGGCCCAGCCGAATCCCTCGAACACGCCGAGGAGGTGGATCAGGCCGTGGATCACGATGACCGCTGCGACGACTGAGCGGACGATGGTTCTGGTCATCGCTCACCTCCCACGAGCCGGCACCGTGGTCACGTCGTCCACAGAGCGCTGGGCACACGATCAGCCGTCGGCTCGGCGATCAACAGAGCCGAACGTCCCCGACGCTCCCGATCCGCTCGCCATGCCGTGAACGGCGTGATCTCTCCCCACGCTCGACACTCACACCGAGTGGGAGGCGGGCGGCGGAGCTGGCAACATCGCGGCAATGGACGCGACCACGACCGCCGCCGATCTGGGGTGGGGCGCGTTCTCCGACGCACCCCCGTGGGTGCTCGACCGCCAAGGGATCTCCTGGCTCGCCGGGGCCGCCGACCTCCGCCGGGCCGCGGCAGCCAGCGTCCCGGGGCTGATCGCAGCGCGCCGGACCCCGCCGGGCAAGCGTGTCGGCACGGTGACCTGGCATCTCGGCAGAGCGCTCGGCGGGTGGTACGCTGGCAAGAAGCGCGGTGCGTACCGCGAACCGGGGGCGAGCACCGCCGAGCTGTCCCGCCGGCTGCGCCTTGCCGCGGTCGAGCTCGGATCGACCTACATCAAGCTCGGCCAGATCATCTCCGCCGGCGAGGGCGTGTTCCCCGCCGAACTGGTCGCCGAGTTCAAGCTGTGCCGCGACCGTGTCCCCGCCGAGCCGTGGGACGAGGTGCGGGCCGTGATCGAGGGCGAGCTCGGCGGCCCGCTCGCCGAGCACTTTGCCTGGATCGACCGCGTCCCCGTCGCCGCCGCGTCGATCGCCCAGGTCCACGCCGCCCGCCTGGCCACCGGCGAGGAGGTCGTCGTCAAGGTCCAGCGGCCGCGGGTCGCGTCACTCGTCCGCCAGGACCTGAAGGTCATGGGCTGGCTCGCCCCACCGCTCGTCGGCCGGATCCCCGTCGCTTCCCTGGCCAACCCTCCGGCGCTCGTCGAGCTGTTCGCCGAGACGATCGTCGAGGAGCTCGACTTCCGCCTGGAGGCGTCGAACATGCTCGACGTCGCCACCATGCTGCGCGATGCCGGCCAGGACCGCTTCGTCGTCCCCCGCCCCCACCCGGTGCTGGTCACCCCCCGGGTGCTGGTCATGGAACGCCTCAACGGCTTCGCCTTCGACGACGTGGAGGGGATGCACGCGGCAGGGATCGACACCGAAGCGGTGATCCGCACGGGGATGGTCGCCTTCGTCGAGGGCGCGCTGATCCACGGGATCTTCCACGGCGACCTGCACGGGGGCAACCTGCTCGTGCTTCCCGACGGCCGCAGCGGTCTGCTCGACTTCGGCATCGTCGGCCGGCTCTCCGACCAGCGCCGCCAGGCGTTCCTGCGCCTGATGCTGTGCTCGATGACCAACGATGTGCGCGGGCAGGTCGCCGCACTGCGCGACCTCGGGGCACTGCCCGGCGATGTGGACATCGACGCGGTGATCCACGACCTGCGGCTCGACCGCCCGCCCGTCGACCCGACGACGCTGAGCGGGGAGGAGCTCGTCCACGAGGTCCAACGGGTGGTCAAGGCGCTCCTCGGGTACGGGGCACGGTTGCCCAAGGAGCTGATGCTCTACGTGAAGAACCTGATCTTCCTCGACGGGGCGATCGCCCGCCTCGCCCCCAACCTCGACCTCCTCGCCGAGATCGCCTCGATCTCGATGTACTTCACCCGCACCCACGGGGAGCGCATCGGACGGGAACTGGGCTTCGACGTCGGTTCGCTGGAGGTCGACCTCGACTCGGTCAAGGCCGGTCTGGGACTCGACGCGGATCTCGACAGGCTGACCTACCGCGACCTGCGCAAGCGGAGGGAGCTGATCAACAAGCGGATGCGCGATCACCGCCGGGGTCCCCGGTGAGGCTCGTCGTCGCCCGCTGCACCGTCGACTACAACGGTCGCCTCGACGCCCACCTGCCCGACGCCGTGCGGCTGATCATGGTCAAGGCCGACGGATGCATCGCGGTCCACTCCGACGGTGGCGCGTACAAGCCGCTGAACTGGATGAACGCGCCGAACACGGTCGACGCGCAGACCGACGCGTCGGGTGCCGGCGTGTGGGCGGTGACCAACCCCAAGGGCGAGACGCTGACGATCACGATCAGCGAGGTCCACCACGACTCGTCCTACGACCTCGGCGAGGACCCCGGGCTGCGCAAGGACGGCGTCGAAGCCCACCTGCAAGAGCTCCTCGCCGCCGCGCCGGACTCGATCGAACCCGGGCTGACGTTGGTCCGCCGGGAGTACCCGACGGCGATCGGACCGATCGACCTCGTCTGCCGGGACACCACCGGCATCGTGATCGGAACCGACCTCGACCACGGTGACGGGGAAGCACCGGCGGCCTATGTCGGCGTCGAGGTCAAACGACGGGCCACGCTGGAATCCCTCGAACAACTCACCCGGTATCTGCAATGGATGAACCGTGATCCTCACCTTCCAGGCGGAACGCGGGGGATCCTCGCCGCGATGGCAATCCCGCCGCAGGTGAGGAAGGAGGCGGAGAGCCGCGGCATACGCACACTGATCGTCGACTATGACGGGTTGCGCGGTCTCAAGAAAGATGAGCTGACACTCTTCTGATCAGCTGATGCCGACTTCGGGTACCACCGGCGGTTCCGACGCAGAGGACCACCGCTTCGCTATGATCGTCCCGCAACTGCGCACCAAGGGGTAGATGTGGGAACAAAGAGCGTTGTCTTTTCTGATCTGTCCGGCGAGCAACTGACCGACGACAACCATGCCCGGGTCGTCGTGACGATGCCCGGCAAGTCGTACGCGCAAGCCCTCGACATGAGCGTCGAGGAGGCGAAGAAGCTGGAGGGACGGAAGATCGACCTGATCACCTTCACCGTCTTCGCCCCCAACCGGCCCGCCCACGAGGTGCAGATCGAGGCGAGTGCGCTGGAGAAGATCTATGCGGGCGTCGATTTCGAACAGGTGCTCCTCAGCGCGCCGCGGACCGACTCGGCCAGGCCCATCGCGCCGCGCCGGCGGACGAGCGCGCCAAAGAGCGCGAGCAAGGTTGACTACACGAGCCCCGAATATGCCGGCCAGCTCCATCGCGGCCGTTTGACCGACGCGGAGATCGCCTGGGTCCAGGCCAACAGGGCCGAGGCGAGCGCAAACCGTGAGCGGCAGACGGGTAAGCCGATCGACTGGGACGACGCCGCGGAGATCAAGCGTTACCGGCTCGGCTGAACATACGCCTGGGATTCAGCTGATCAATGCTCTGCCCGAGCGGCCGGCAGGGTGAGAACGCGCAGGAGCGCCACCAGTTGGTGGCGCTCCTGCGCGTCGTATCAGGGGATGTCGGAGCGCGCCCTCGACGGGCACCCGCCGGTCACGCGTAGCGGCACAGCCCCTGGTCGAGGACGATGCGGTCACCGACGCTGGTGGTGAACACCGCCTCGCCGCCGCCGAGCTCCCAGATCTGGATCGTCAACGCCTCACCCGGCAGCACGGGCGAGGCGAAGCGCCCCTCGATGTGCCGGAACCGTCCCGATTCACCACCGCACAGCGAGTGCAGCAGGGCGCGTCCGGTGAACCCGTAGGTGCACAGGCCGTGGAGGATCGGGGTGTCGAACCCGCCCATCTTGGCGAAAGCCGGATCGGAGTGCAGCGGGTTGCGGTCACCGTTGAGGCGGTAGACGAGCGCCTGGTCGGGCGACGTCTGGTAGCTGACGCGGTGATCGGGGTCGCGCTCGGGGGGCACGTTCTGCGGGCCGCTCGGCCCCCGCTCGCCTCCCCAACCGCCCTCACCGCGGATGAACGCGGACATCGTCGTCGTGAACAGCGGCGTACCGGCCTCGTCGAGCGCCTTGTTCGCCATCACGACAACGGCGGCCTTGCCCTTGTCGTACATGGCGACGATCTCCGAGGTCATCGTCCCCGTGCCGGCGACCGGCAACGGCTGGTGAAGCGTCACCGACTGCTGGCCGTGGACGAGCATCGCCGGGTTGAACGTGCCGATCCGGGCCATCGCCGACTCCCCGGGAGCCTGGCGGGGGGTGACGACGACAGGAAACGTGGGGAGCACCTGCTGGGGGACCCCGTTCGTGTTCTCCGTCGTGTAGGCGAGCTCGCTCGTCCCCGCGCCGACGCCGACCGCGTAGAGCAACGCGTCGAACGACGTCCAGGAGAACTCGGCCGGGGCCGACGTCGAGCCGATTGCCTCAGGGTTCAGCGGCATGTCGTGTGTCCTTCCTCGTTCGTTCGTCCGGCACTCACTGCTGCGGCTGGGGCCAGCTGCCTGTGCGCCCGTCCATCCCGGAGTTCCGCCGGGCCCGGCTGACCAGGTCGGCGACGATCGGTCCGAGGAGGGTCGGGTCGTCCACCGGCGGGGCCTCGGGGCCGCGCACCCAGCCTTCGGCGACGGCCAACCCGCTCCCCGACGCCTCGAACACCCGGCCCGTGACCCCCTTCGACTCTGTCGAGGCGAGCCAGGTGACGATCGGCGCGATCCAGTGCGGTGCCGCCTTCTCCCGCGCTTGTTCGTCGGCCGCATCCATCAACCCGAGCCCCTCGGTCATCCGCGTCAAGGCGCTCGGCGCGATTGCGTTGACCGTCACGCCGTAACGGGCGAGCTCGAGCGCGGCGATGTTCGTGAACGAGGCGATCCCTGCCTTCGCCGCCCCGTAGTTCGTCTGCCCTGGGTTGCCGTAGATGCCCGACACCGACGTCGTGTTGATGATCCGCGCGTCGACCGTCTTGCCCGCCTTGGCCTGCTCCCGCCAGTACGCAGCCGCCCAGCGGCTGGGGGCGAACGTGCCCTTGAGGTGGACGGCGATGACCGCGTCCCATTCCTGCTCGGTCATGTTCACGAGAACCCGGTCACGCAGGATCCCGGCATTGTTGACCACGACATGGACATCGCCGAAGGTCTCGATCGCGGTGTTGATCAGGCGCTGCGCACCTTCCCAGTCGGCGACGCTGTCGCCGTTGGCGACCGCCTCCCCGCCCATCGCCTTGATCTCCTCGACGACCTGCTCGGCGGGAGACAGGTCGGCCCCGGTACCGTCCATGCTCCCCCCGAGATCGTTGACGACCACCTTGGCGCCGTGGCGAGCGAGGCTCAGAGCATGCTCACGGCCGATGCCCCGACCAGCACCGGTGACGATCGCGATCCGTCCATCACACAGACCCATGTGTTCACTGCTCCCTGTTCGGTCCGCCCGTCGCCGAGCCGTTCCTTGCCGATCGGCGCCGATCATAAGGTCGGCGGCACAGCGCGCCGAATCCCACGTCGGGCGGAGCGACGGGCCCCGGTCCGCCCATCGGGCCAATAGCCTGCCGACGATGTCAGGGCCGGGAGTGCTCGTTGTCGGGGCAGGCCCCGCCGGCTCGGCCGCGGCGATCACGCTGGCTGCGGCGGGGTGCGAGGTGACCGTCGTCGACAAGGCGTGCTTCCCCCGGGACAAGTGCTGCGGCGACGGGTTGACGACGTCGTCGTTGCGCCTCCTCGCCAGCCTCGGGCTCGACCCCCGGGCGATCCCCAGTTGGCAGCCCGTCCGTGACGCCTGGGTACGCGCCCCGTCAGGCCACGAGGTCCGCTTCCCGCTCGGCTCGGACGACGGCGTGTTCGCTGCCGTCGCCCCCCGCGCCGAGCTGGACAGCGCGCTCGTCGGCATCGCCCGCCGCGCCGGGGCGACGGTCCATGAAGGTCATCCCTTCCAGACCGTGGAGGTCGTCGACGACGGCGCGCGGGTCGTCGCCTCGATCGAGGGCCTCGGACCGGTCGAGGCGGACTACCTCGTCGCTGCCGACGGGATGTGGTCACCGGTGCGCAAGTCGCTCGGCGCGACCGAACCGGGGTACCTCGGCGAATGGCACGCCTTCCGTCAGTACTTCGGCGGGGTCACCGGCGACGCCGCCCACCGCCTGCACGTGTGGTTCGAACCGGACCTGCTCCCCGGATATGCCTGGTCATTCCCCCTCCCCGGTGGGCGGGCGAACGTCGGGTTCGGGATCGAGCGCGGTGGTTCCCTGCCCGTGGCCCGGATGAAGCAGCTGTGGCCAGAGCTGCTTCACCGGCCGCACATCGTTGCGGCCCTCGGGCCCACCGCACGCGGCGAGGACCGCCACCTCGCCTGGCCGATCCCCGGCCGCGTCGACCGCAGCGTGCTCGCCCGCGGCCGAGTCCTGCTCACCGGCGACGCAGCCGGCGCCGGTGACCCGATGACCGGGGAAGGGATCGGCCAGGCACTGCTCACCGGGGTCCTCGCGGCGCGGGCGATCCTCGATGGCGGCCCGCGACGCGCCGAGCGGACGCGCGCCACCTACCGGCGCGACGTCGCCCATCACCTGTTCGCCGACCACCGCATGTCTGTCGCCCTGATGCACATCCTGCGCCACGAGCGCGGCGCGAACGGATCGCTGCGCATCGCCGGGGCGACGCGGTGGACACGGCAGAACTTCGGCCGCTGGCTGTTCGAGGACGAACCTCGGGCAATCGCCCTCACCCCCCGCCGCTGGCACCGCGACGTCCTCCGCCGGCCCGGGGTGCGCTTCGCGCCGCGCCCGGGCAGTGCCGCGGAGTAGTCGCCGCCGCCGTTCGGAGCGCCCCGTGACCGGCGCGCGGTCGCTACCGTCGGAGGCGGTGAGTGCCCAGGACAAGGTCATCCGGATCGGGGAGGTGCTCGACGATCTCTACCCCGACCCGCCGATCCCTCTCGACCACCGCGATCCGTACACTCTGCTCGTCGCCGTCGCCCTCTCCGCGCAGACGACCGACAAGAAGGTCAACGAGGTCACCCCAGCGCTGTTCGCCGAGGCGGACACACCGCAGAAGATGCACGAACTCGGCCCGGAGAGGATCCTCGACCACATCCGCCAGCTCGGCTTGGCCCCGACGAAAGCGAAGAACCTGTGGGTCGCGGCCGGGCAGATCCTCGACGCCGGCGGTGAGGTGCGCCCTGACTGGGAGCTCCTCGAGTCCCTGGCCGGCGTCGGGCACAAGACGGCGAGCGTGGTCATGGCTCATGCCTTCGGTGTCCCCGCGTTCCCCGTGGACACCCACATCCACCGCCTCGCCCACCGCTGGGGGTTGTCCGACGGCAGTTCGGTGGAGCGCACCGAGCGGGACCTGAAAGCCGTGTTCCCCGAGGACACCTGGATCCGCCGCCACCTGCAGATCATCTACTTCGGACGGGAGTACTGCCCGGCCCGCCACCACGACATGCTCGCCTGCCCGATCTGCTCCTTCGCCGCGTCCCGGGCGCAGATCCGCGCCGAGGCCACCCGGACCCCGGCCCGCCCCGCGAAGCAGTCCCGGGCCCGGCGCTCCTAACATCGCCCGGTGAGCCTCGCCGAGCACGTTCTGCCGTCCGCCCAGCGACTGTGGGCGGACGAGATCATCGCCGCGCTGTCCGACTACATCCGGATCCCGGCGATCTCCGCCGCCTACGAGCCGCGCTGGGCCGAACTCGGGCACATCGACGCAGCCACGGAGCTGATCCGCGCCTGGTGCGCGGCCCGCCCGATCGCGGGGATGACCGTCGAGCGTCACGATCTCCCCGGGCGGTCGCCGCTGCTGTTGATCGAGATCGCCCCCTTCGGCGCGGGAACCGCGGAGCGGACGGTGCTGCTCTACGGGCACCTCGACAAGCAACCGGAGATGACCGGGTGGAGCGCCGATCACGGACCGTGGGACCCGGTGGTGATCGACGGCCGACTGTACGGGCGGGGAGGCGGCGACGACGGATACGCCGCGTTCGCCGCGCTCGGCGCAGTGCAACTCGTCCAGCACCATGGCGGCTCCCACGACCGGATCGTCGTCCTCGTCGAAGCGAGCGAGGAGTCCGGATCGCCGGACCTGGCCGCGTACCTCGAGCAACTCGAGGGCCGCATCGGGACGCCGGGTCTCGTGCTCTGCCTCGACGGAGGCTGCCTGGACTACGAGCACCTGTGGGTCACGACGTCGCTGCGCGGTCTGGTGGCGATGACGCTCACCGTCGAGGTGCTCCGGGAAGGGGTGCACAGCGGTGAGGCGAGCGGGGTCGTGCCGTCGTCGTTCCGCATCGTCCGCCAGCTTCTCGACCGCGTCGAGAGCGCGATCACCGGCGAGGTCCTCCCTGCGGAGACGCACGTGACGATCCCCGCCCAGCGGATCCGCCAGGCACAAGCGACCGCGGCGGAGTTCCCCGAACCGATCGCCTCCCACTTCCCGTTCAGCGGGACGACCCAGGCGATGGATGCCGACCCGGTCGATCAGCTCCTCGCCCGCTCCTGGCAACCGACGCTGAGCGTGACCGGCGCCGACGGACTGCCCGCCGCGGGGCGCGCCGGTAACGTGCTCCGCCCCTCCACGTCGCTGCGGCTGTCCTTCCGCCTTCCGCCGACGTGCGACGCAACCCGCGCCGGGCGCGCCCTGGCAGAGACGCTCAGCGCCGACCCTCCATACTCGGCAAGCGTGCACATCGGTGACGTCGACGCGGCGAACGGATGGGACGCGCCGGAGCTGCCGGCGAACCTGCACGCCGCACTCGACGCGGCCTCGCTGGCGACGTGGGGAAAGCCGTCCCGGGCCTATGGCGAGGGGGGCTCGATCCCGTTCATCGGGATGCTCGCGGCCAAGTACCCCGAAGCCCAGATCATCGTCACCGGTGTGCTCGGCCCAGGATCCAACGCGCACGGCCCGAACGAGTTCGTCGACCTTCCGACGGCCGAGCGCCTGACCGCGGCTCTCGCCGGGATCATCGATGCCACCTCCCGCTGATGTGGCGGATGCTGCGGTCCAATCGCGACCTGCGCGCCCTGTTCGTCGCCCAGGTCGTCTCCTACTGCGGTGATTGGTTCGCCTACGTCGCCTTCGTCGGCGTCATCCAGGACCTGACCGACGTCGCCCTGGTCGTCGCCCTCGTCTACGTCGCCCAGGCCCTCCCCGCCTTCCTCGTCGCCCCTCTCGCCGGGGCAGCTGCGGACCGCTTCGACCGGCGCACGATCATCCGCACCGTCTCTGCCGGCCAGGCGGTCGCCGCCTTGGGCCTGCTCGTCGTACGCAGCGTGGGGACGCTGTGGATCGGCTTCGTCTGCCTGTGCGTGATCTCCGCCCTGGGGGCGTTCGTCGTTCCCGCGGCCCAGGCAGGGATCCCCAACCTGGCTCGCGACCCTGACGAGCTGAAGCAGGCGAGCGTCCTGTTCGGTTCGCTGTGGGGGGCGATGCTCGCCGTCGGCGCGGCGCTCGGCGGCGTGTTCGCCGCCGTCTTCGGACGCGACGCGGCGTTCGTCGCCAACGCGCTGTCGTTCGTCGTCGCGGTGATCGCGGTGAGCGTGATCCGCCGCCCGATGCAGGCGCCGCGGTCCGACGCCGTGGGGTCCGGCCGGCGCCTGCGCCCCCTCGCCGACATGGGCGAGGCGGTCACGGTCGCCCGGCGCGACCCGGTGATCCTCTCCCTCCTCGCCTCCAAGGCGACGTTCGCCCTCGGCTCGGGGATCGTCGGGGTCCTCGCCGTGCTCGCCAAGCGCGACCTCGGCGCGGGGGACGCCGGTGTCGGCTGGCTGCTCGGGGCACGCGGCTTGGGGACCGCGCTCGGCCCATTGCTCGGCGCCCGCCTGGTCGGCAAGGAGCTGTCCCGCGTCGTAGCTCTCTGCGGCGGCGCGGCGATGGCTTTCGGGATCAGCTACGTCGCTCTCAGCGCGTCGCCCACGCTGGCCATCGCCGCCTTGATCGCCCTCGTCGCCCACCTCGGCGGTGGGGCGCAGTGGACACTGTCCACCTACGGCTTGCAGCGCCAGGTCCCCGACGCTGTGCTCGGTCGCGTCCTCGCCGGCGACGCGGCGATCGTGATGCTCGTGCTGACGACCTCCAACCTCGCCGCCGGCGCACTCGTCGGCGTGGTCGGCGCCCGCCCGGCGGTCGCCGCCTTCGGCTTGATCGCGGTCGGCGCGAGCATCGCCTACGTCGCGGCGACCCGGCCGGTTCGCCGCCGCCTGCACGCCGCGGAGGCGCTCGCCGCCCGATGAGCCCGGCCGGTGCGCGGCACCCGGCGTGACGGGCCGTGCCGATACCCTCTGACCGACCGGCCGCAGCGGGCCGGGACGAGGAGGGGTGGTGACCGACTTCCGCGCGGCTGCCGATGTCGAGGACGTGATCAACGAGATGGCGACCGTCGTCGTCGGCCAGCAGCGGGTGATCGAGCGGATGGTCGTCTGCCTCCTGGCCCGCGGTCACTGCCTGTTGGAGAGCGTTCCCGGATTGGCCAAGACGCTCGCTGTGGAGACCCTCGCGCAGACCGTCGGGGGGACGTTCGCCCGCGTCCAGTTCACTCCTGACCTGCTGCCCTCGGACATCACCGGGACCCGTGTCTACCGTGGTTCGACGGAGACGTTCGACGTTGAGCTCGGCCCGATCTTCGTCAACTTCCTCCTCGCCGACGAGATCAACCGCGCCCCGGCCAAGGTCCAGTCCGCGCTGCTCGAGGTGATGGCCGAACACCAAGTGACGATCGGCGGGATCCGCCACGACGTCCCCCAGCCGTTCCTCGTGATGGCGACGATGAACCCGATCGAGTCGGAAGGCGTCTACCAGCTCCCCGACGCGCAGCGGGATCGCTTCTTGATGAAGGTCGTCCTCGACTATCCGAGCCATCACGAGGAGATCGCGATCGTCGAGCGGATGGCGGTGCGCAGCCCCGAACCGCGTCAGGTCCTCACCTTGGACCAGCTGCGCGCCTTGCAGCAGCGCACCGACGCAGTCGTCGTCGAACCGGCGGTGATCCGCTACGCGGTGGACCTGGTCCACGCGACGCGCGATCCGGCCACGCACCACCTCGACGATCTCGTGCCCTACGTCGCGGTCGGCGTCAGCCCGCGGGCGTCGCTCGGCCTGGTGCGCGCCGCGAAGGCGCTCGCCGTCGTGCGCGGCCGCACGTACGCGACGCCGCAGGACGTGTTCGACATCGCCCCGGAGGTCCTCCGCCACCGGATCGGGTTGAGCTACGAGGCGCTCGCCCGGGACATCTCCGTCGAGCAGGTCGTGCAGCGCATCTTGGCCACGGTCCCCGCCGCGTTCGTCACCGCCCCGGCCTGGACCCCGCCCGGCCGCAACGGCCCGTGACCGTCGCCACGCCGGACGCCTCAGCGTGGCCGGGACCGCCCGATGCACAGCTCGCCGAGCTGCTCCGCAGATTGGAGTTGACGATCACGCGCAAGCTGGACGGGATCCTCCACGGCCAGCATCAGGGATTGACCCCCGGCCACGGCAGCGAACCCGGTGAGAGCCGCCCCTACATCATCGGCGACGACGTGCGTCGGATCGACTGGAACGTCACCGCCCGCACCCGTGAGCTGCACGTGCGCGAGCTGATCGCCGACCGCGACCTGGAGGCCTGGCTAGCCGTCGACCTCTCCCCGTCGATGTCCTTCGGTACTCAGGCGAGCACCAAGCGCGACGTCGCCCTCGGGGCCGCGGCCGCAGTCGGGTTCCTCACGGCCCGTGCCCAGAACAAGGTCGGCGCGGTCCTCGCCGCCGGTGGGCGCCGCCTCGCCTACCCACCGCGCGGGGGACGTGACCATCTACGTGCCGTGCTCACCGGCATCGCCCAGGCACCCGTCATCGAAGGGTCCGGCCGCACCGACCTCGCCGGGCTGCTCGACGACGTCGGCGGGCGCGCCCGCCGACGGGGGTTCGTCTGCCTGATCAGCGATCTGCTCGCCGCCCCGGAGAGCTGGCAGCGCTCGCTCGGCGCGCTCGCCATGCGCCACGACGTGCTCGTCGTCGAGGTGATCGACCAGAGGGAGCTGGACATCCCCGCGGTCGGCCCGCTGACCGTCGTCGACCCGGCGTCGGGCCGGTCGCACGAGGTGAGGATCACCGAAGCGGTGCGCGCCCGCTACCGCCACGCAGCCCAGGCCCAGCGCGAGGCGACACGCAGCGCGGTGCTCACCACGTCGGCTCAGCACCTCCGCCTGTCGACCAACGGGGAGTGGTTGGAGGAGCTGATCCGCTTCGTCCATCGCCGCCGCCTGCTCGCCAACAGGCGCTTCGACGCGCAGGCGGCACGACCGTGAGTTGGACGTTCCTCCACCCGGGGCGGTTGTGGCTGCTCGCCATCCTCGCCGCGATCGTTGCCGCGATCGCCGCCGGTGCCTGGCAGCGGCGGCGACGCGCCGTGCGCTTCACCAACCTCGATCTGCTCGCCGAGATCGTGCCCCGGCGCCCGGCGTGGCACCGCCACCTGGTCAACGCCGGACTGCTCGCCGGGTTCGCCACTGGGATCCTCGGGATCGCCCAGCCGTACCGGACCGAACGTCTCGCCGGGGAACGCTCGATCATCATCATCGACCTCGACGTGTCGCTGTCGATGATGGCCACCGACGTCACCCCCAGTCGCTTGGACGCGGCCAAGGAACAGGCCAAGCTCTTCGTCGAGCAGGTCGACCCGTCGATCGACATCGGCCTGGTCAGCTTCTCCCAGACCGTGCGGGTACGTGTCGCGCCCACGCTCGACCGGGACAAGGTGCTCCACGCGATCGACCGCCTGCAGCTCGAGGAAGGCACGGCGATCGGCGACGCGATCATCGCTTCCGCCGACGTGATCGCAGGCGAGTTCCGGGAGGAGGCGTCCGGACCCCGCTCGACGAGCCCCCCCGGCGGGCAGACGACGCCGCTGACCCCCGACGGCACCCCTGCGGCGATCGTCATCCTCACCGACGGCGAGACGGTGGACGGCCGCACCCCCGGCCCGGTCGGAGCACAGGAGGCAGCGAAGTACGGCATCCCCGTGTACGGGATCGCCTTCGGCACGCCGAGCGGGACGGTGACCCTCGACGACCCGCGCACCGGGATCCCCTACGACCAACCCGTACCGGTCAAGTACGAGGAGTTGACCGCGGCGGCCGAACTGACCGGGGGGAAGTTCTACGCCGCGGAGTCGGAGGGTGATCTCGGCGAGGTGTACAGCGACATCGAGCGCCAACTGTCCCCCGCGCTGGAGGTACCCGAGCCGGAACGGCACGAGCTGACGGTCCGCTACCTGGCCGTCGCCCTCGGACTCCTCGCGCTGTGCGCGATCGGTTCCCAACTGCTCCTCGGCGGCCTGGCCTGAGACGATCGGCGCTCAGCCGCCGAGCACCCGGGTCGTCGAGGCGACCCCGTTGAGGTTCCCCGAGCGGAAGCCCTCCAGATCGAGGGTCACGTAGCGATACCCCGCGCCGTGCACCGCGGCGACGATCTCCTCCCGGCAGCGCAGGGCGCCGGGCAGCTCGTCCACGTCGAGTTCGATGCGCGCCGTGTCGCCGTAGTGGCGGACGCGCACGCGGCGGAACCCCATCTGCCGCAGACCCGTCTCGGCACGGGCGATCCGGCCGAGAACGACGACGTTCACCTCGGTCCCGTAAGGGACGCGCGAGGCGAGGCAGGCCGCGGCCGGCTTGTCCCACGTGCGCAGCCCTGCGGCGCGCGACAGGCGGCGGATCGCGGCCTTGTCCAGCCCGGCGTCGACCATCGGGAAGCGCGCTCCGCGCTCGCCTGCGGCACGCTGGCCGGGGCGGTGTTCGCCGAGGTCGTCGACGTTGACCCCGAGCAGGACCGTTGCTCCCTCGGCGGCAGCGATCGGCGCGAGCGCATCCATCAACTCGCTCTTGCAGTGGTAGCAGCGGTCGAGAGCGTTCGCCCGGTACGACTCGTTGTCGATCTCACCGGTGGTCACCGGGGTCCAGCGCAAACCCCACTCGGCGGCAAGGGCGCGGCAGTCCGCTTCCTCCTCGGCGGCCAAGCTGGGGGACACGGCGGTGACGACGTGGACGCACCCGGCACCGAGGACGCGGGTCGCGGTCGCCGCGAGGAACGCCGAGTCGGCGCCGCCGCTGAAGGCGACGACGACCCGGCCGAGCGAGAACAGGGCCGCCTCCAGGTGGGCCAGTGCCTCCTGGTCGGGATCGGTGGCAGGTCCCGTGGTCTGCTCGTGTCGTCGCTGCGTTCCGCCGTGGCGCGTTGCCGGGGCGGGGCCTGTGTCGGTTCGATGCATCCCGGCCAGTCTGTCGCCACCGATGGCGGGGAGCCAGCCATGACCGGCGGCGTCAGCCGAAGACGGCAGGGCGCTTGGCCAAGAACGCGGCGATCCCCTCCTGAGCATCCCGGCCCGCGGTCGCCACGGACATCACCTCGATCGTGTGCTCGTACGCCTCCGGCTGGGGCAGATCGATCTGCGCGTAGTACGCGTGCTTGCCGAGGGCCTTGGACGCCGCCGCCCCGCGCGTCGCCCGGCGGAGCAGATCGGCGGTGGCTTCGACAAGGTCGGCGTCCGGCACGACGCGGTTGACCAGGCCCCACTCGGCGGCGGTGGCCGCGTCGATCGGGTCGCCGGTCATCGCCATCTCCAGCGCCCGCTTGCGCCCGATGTTGCGGGCCACGGCGACGAGCGGCGTGTGGCAGAACAGCCCGCCCTTGCCTCCGGGGAGGGCGAACGCGGCCGAGCGCGCCGCGACCGCCAGGTCGCAGGTGGCGACGAGCTGGCACCCGGCCGCGGTGGCCACGCCGTTGACCCGGGCGATCACGCCCTGGGGGAGTGAGTCGATGCGCT
>CAZQEJ010000014.1:30831-34848 GCA_964592165.1 uncultured Ilumatobacteraceae bacterium
CCCTGCCGCGGTCGCCAGGGCGTGGACGCGGGCGACAACTGGCTGGGGAATGCGTTGGATGGTGTCCATCATCGCCGTGCACCTGCGGAACACGTCGCGGGCGGTGCCGACGTCGGCGTCGAGCATGTCGCCGAAGTTGTGACCGGCGGAGAACACCGGGCCGTTCGCGGCGAGGATCACGCCATGCGCGTCGCTCGCTCCGACCCGTTCGAAGGCGGCGGTCAACGCGTCGATCACCTCCAGGGAGAGCGCATTGCGCTTCTGCGGACGGTTGAGGGTGATCGTCGCGATGTGGCTCTCGACGTCGACGAGGACCGGAGCATCTTCCATCGGCCCATCCTGCCAGGGCGGGTCGTGCCCGACGAGCACGAGCCGAGGGCCGCGTGGGCCGGGGGTCCCACCCCCCCCATCGTTGCCCACTCGGCACCAGGTGCCGTCCTAGGCTGTGACCCCGTGCACCGCCGGTCCTTGCTCTCCGCCGCGATCACCGCGCTGACCGTGATGCCGGTCGCTGCTCTCACCGCTCCCGCACCTCCTGCGACCGCCGCGCCGGGCGCGCCGAGCGCGGCGTACGTGCCGCTCCCCAGCCCGACCCGGCTGCTCGACACGCGAGGCGGCGCGGCACTCGGAGGCGGCTCGGTCCGTTCCGTGCCGATCACCGGAGCGGCGCCTCTGCCGCTCCCCGGCCAGGTGACCGCGGCGGTGCTCAACGTGACGGTCGTCGGCCGGGCCGGCGCCGGCTACTGGACGATCTGGCCGCACGACGGCTCCCGCCCCAACGCGAGCAACCTGAACGTCGACGACCAGGCCGCGCTGCGCGGCGACGCCCTCGCCGTGGCCAACCTCGTCACCGTCCCCGTCGGGCCGAGCGGGATCGTCGACGTCTTCTCCGAGCAGGGCGGCAACCTGATCGTCGACATGCTCGGCTACTACGCGGCGGCGGCCGAGGCGAGCGCTGGCCGGTTCGAACCGCTGGCAGTGCCGCAGCGGATCGTCGACACCCGCGCCTCGGGTGCGTTCCTCGCCCCCGGTGAGACGCGCCCCGTGCGCGCCCCGGGGGCCGGCGGGGCCTCGGCGGTGGTCGTCAACGTGACCACCGTCGCCGCCGGCGGCGGCTACTGGACGGCCTTCCCCACCGGCTCCCCGCTGCCCGAGGCCTCCAACCTCAACTCCGCAGGCCTCGGTGACGTCGTCGCCAACCAGGCGATCGTGCCCGTCGACGACAACGGTGAGTTCCAGGTGTACTCGAGTGGCGGCGGGCACCTGATCGTCGACATCCTCGGCACGTTCACCGGGCCAGGTGCGCCCACCGGAACCGACGGGCTGTTCGTCGCTCTCGACGCGCCGACGCGGCTGTTCGACAGCCGGGTCGAGGGACTCAATCCGGCGGGGACCACCCGCCAGTTGCTCCCCCGTTGGAACGTCGAGGTCCCGATCACCTCCAATCCGGCGATCGGGCGCCCCGACGTCGGCGCCGTGGTCGTCAACGTGACCACCCTCGACGGCTTCGACGCCGGTTACCTGTCGGCGACCCCGGCAGGATCGAACGATCCGGCGGTCAAGTCGCGCCTGACATCGACCTTGAACGTCGTCCGGCCGGCGCAGACACTGGCCAACCACGCCACCGTCCCGGTGTCCAGTCGTGGGATCGACCTGTACGCCGATGCCGGCGGTCACGTCATCGTCGACGCCGCCGGCTTCTACCTCGGCACACCGTCGGCCCCGGCCTACGGCACGCCGCAGAACAGCGACCCGACCCCGGCGGGATGCGCCGGCTTCCCCGCTGCTGCGGCCGGCCCGATCACCAAGGGGTCGGACGGGGCGAGCGTCGCCGCGGTGCAGAACCGCCTGCTCGCCCTCGGGTTCTGGCTCAGCGCAGCGGACGGCAGCTACGGATTGACGACGACGCAGGCGGTGATGGCCTTCCAGTTCTGGAGCGGGCTGCCCCCCACCGGCGTGACCGATGCGACGACCGCGGCGAAGCTGAACACGACCCTCTGCCGGCCGGCGACGTCGGTCCTCGGGACCGACTTCTTCGAGGTCTCCAAGTCGCGGCAGATCGCCTTCATCGTGCGCGGTGGGCAGGTGCAGTGGGTATTCCACGTCTCCACCGGCAACGGCCGCAACTACGACGAGCCGAACCGCAAGGTGCAAGGCGGCAGGGAGATCGGCGTCGCGGTCACACCGAGCGGAGACTTCAAGATCTACCGGGTCTCCGACGAAGCCCGCTACGAGGGCACCCTGGGAACGATGTACCGGCCACGCTTCTTCTCCGGGGGGGTGGCCGTCCACGGCGCGGGGAACGTGCCCAACTATCCGGCCTCGCACGGCTGCGTGCGGGTGACGAACCCGGCGATGGACATGATCTGGTCGTCGAACGCGCTGGCGATGGGAGCACGCGTGGTGGTCCACGAGTGAGACCGACGGGAGCCCGATGAGCATCACGGTCACCGCCGGCCCGGCGCACCGGCGCGAGCCGGCGATCGACGGGCTGCGTGCGCTGTGCGTGGTCGCGATCCTCGCCTTCCATCAGCCGGTGCGATGGCTCCCCGGCGGATTCCTCGCCGTCTCGACGTTCTTCACCCTCTCCGGGTTCCTGATCACCCGCCTCGTCCTCGCCGAACTCGACGCGACGGCGACCGTGCGCCTCGGCCGGTTCACCGCCCGGCGCCTGCGCCGGCTGGCACCGGCCGCGCTGCTCACCGTGCTGGGCACCGCGATCGCCTGGGCGGTCACCCGACGCGAGCTGCGGCCCGGCGATGTCCTCGCCGCGACGGGGTACGCGACGAACTGGTGGCAAGTCGCCCTCGGCAACGGCTACGAGCGGTTGTTCGAGACCCCGTCGCCTCTGCAGCACTTCTGGTCACTGGCCGTGGAGGAGCAGTTCTACCTCGCCTTCCCGACCATCGTCCTCGGCGCGTTCGTCCTCGCCGGAAGGCGCCGGGGGGTCCTCACCCCGTTGCTCGCAACGCTCACCGTCGCCTCCTTCGCCCTCGCCGCAAACGTCCCCGCCACCGACGCGTACTACGCGACGCCGACGCGCATCGGGGAGATCCTGGCCGGTTCGTTGCTCGCCATCGCCCTTCACCAGCCTCACCGGGCCGCGGCGGCACAACGGGTGATCTCTTCGGTCCCCGGCCGGGGGCTCGCCGTCGCGGCCCTGGTCGCGCTCGGCTGGTCGTGGTCGGCGGCGACGATCACCAGCCCCTGGCTGTTCCCCTGGGGGACGGCGCTCAACGCGCTGGCAAGCTGTGCACTGATCGCCGAGTGCGTCGCCGGGCGCGGTGTGCGACGCGTCCTCGCCGGCCGGCCGCTGGCCCGGATCGGGCGGATCAGCTACGCCCTGTACCTCGTCCACTGGCCGGTCTACCTGCTCCTGTCGGCGACGTCGCTCCCCCATCTCCCGCCGGCCGTGCTCGCCTGGCTGCGGGTTGTCCTCAGCTTCCTCGTCGCCACGGCGCTGTTCCATGCGATCGAAGAGCCGGTGCGCCTCCGCCAGCGCTGGCAAGGAGCGCGCCTCCCGCTGATCACCAGCGCGATCGCGCTGAGCGCGATCGCGCTCACCGTCGTCGTCGTCCCCCGGCCGGCGGAATCGCCACTCGACGCCGAGGCGATCGCCACCGCCCGCGCCGATCTCCTCGCCCTCCCCGCGCCCGGCCCGCCCCGCCCTTCGGGAGCCGCGCCGGCGGCCCCCCCGGTGGCGACCGCGGCGAGCGCAGCGGTCGCGGTGGCGACAGGGAAGGCGCCCACCACCACCCTCAGCGACCCGCCGCCGCCGGTGACGACCGCCCCCAGGCTGCGGCGGGTGCTCGTCGTCGGTGATTCGACGGCGTGGACCTTGTCACTCGGGCTCGGCGACGCGTCGACCGAAGTGCGTGCCTTTCCCGCGGTCGGCTGCGGGGTCGGCGGCGCGACGCCGATCGTCTACCTGAATCAACCGGTGACGACGAACCAGGGGTGCGCCGACTGGCTCGCCCAACTGCCCGACGTGATCGACCGTTACGACCCCGACGCGGT
>CAZQEJ010000015.1:0-32514 GCA_964592165.1 uncultured Ilumatobacteraceae bacterium
ATTTGTGGATGGGGGCGAGCAGGACCGCAGCGAGATCATGAGCGAGCGCAGCGAGCGAATGACGACCGAGCGACCGCCAGGGAGCCGGGCGTCGATGGGGCGCACGGCACTGCCGTGCGAGGGCGCAGCCCCCGGGGCGTCATGAGCGAGCTGATCGAGTGGCTCGAGCGTCCGGGGCTCGACAACCCGGTGCTGATCGTGATGCTCAGCGGTTGGATCGACACGAGCAGTTCCGCGGCCGCGGCGATCGGCGCGGTGGAAACCGAGAGCCGCGCCCGCACGATCGCCCGCTTCGACCGGGACACGTTCATCGACTACCGCGCCCGGCGACCGACGATGGAGATCCGCGAGGGCGTCAACAGCCGCCTGATCTGGCCGGACATCGAGCTCCGTCTGGGCACCGACGCGGCACACCGGTCGTTCTTGATGCTCACCGGCCAGGAGCCGGACGCTGCGTGGGAACGGTTTGCCGCGGAGGTGATCTCCGCCGGGCGTTCGCTCGGTGTGTCGAAGATGGTCGGTCTCGGCGCCTATCCCTTCGCCGCACCCCACACCCGGCCCGCGCTGCTCTCCACCACCTCCCCCGACGCGACTACGGTCGACGACCTGCCCTACCAGAAGAGCGCCTCTGTCGACGTCCCCGCGGGGATCCTGGCGGTCCTCGAGCATGCCTTCCACGACGCGGGCATCCCTGCATTGACCTTGTGGGCGCAGGTGCCCCACTACGTCTCGGCGATGACCTACCCCGCGGCGTCGGTCGCCCTTCTCGATGCGCTGGGGCATGTCGCCGGGGTGCACGTCGACGGGCGGCAGTTGCGCTCCGAGGCGATCGTCCAGCGTCAGCGCCTCGACGACCTCGTCGCCGCCAACGACGACCACACGGCGATGCTCCACCAACTGGAGGAGGCGTACGACGCACAGGCCGGCCGCCGGTCCGAGGCCCATCACCCGAGCGCGAGGGACCGGGAGCCGATCTCGGCCGCCGATCTGCCGTCCGGTGACGAGCTGGCAGCCGAGTTGGAGCGCTTCTTGCGCGACCAGGACGGGTGATCGGGGACCTCACCGAACCCTCTCCGGCGTCGCGCGCCAGGGACCTTCCTCCCTAGTTCGGCCCATCTTTCGTACCGATATCGTCGGCCAACGTAACGACCCCGGTGATTGCGGTCACAAGTCCCTCCCCCTCGGCCACTCGTTCCCTTATGGTCCGCGAAAAGCCAGCTGGCAGGCATTCCGCGTGGTGTGGGATCGCCGTCGCCCGCCGTTCCGGGAGGGAGAACATGACGATGTCCGCCTATTCACCGCGAGGGCGCCGACGGCGTACCGTCGCGGGGGCCCTCGTGGCCTTGGGCCTCGCCTCGGCAGGCCTGATCGGATGCTCCAGCAAGAACGGAGGCGGCGGCAGCGCCGCGTCGGGCTCACTGGGTGAGATCGCCAAGGCCCGCGGCCTGACCGACGCCGACCTCCTCGCCGCGGCCAAGACCTACACCCCGAGCGGCACCCATGACGAATACGTCATGTTCGCCAGCGGTGGACAGTCAGGTCAGGTGCACGTCGTCGGCGTACCGTCGATGCGCCTGCTGCGCACGATCGGCGTGTTCACCCCCGAACCGTGGCAGGGCTGGGGGTACGGGTCAAAGGCCACCGAGGAGGTGCTCGCCGAAGGCGACATCCCCGGCAAGGAACCGCTGAAGTGGGCCGACACCCACCACCCGGCGCTCTCCGAGACCGAGGGCGACTACGACGGCCAGTTCCTGTTCATCAACGACAAGGCCAACTCGCGCGTCGCGTTGATCGACTTGCGTGACTTCGAGACGAAGCAGATCGTGAGCAACCCCGTGGCGGTCAACGACCACGGCGGGACCTTCGCCACACCGAACACCGACTGGGTGATCGAAGGCGGCCAGTACGCGACGCCGTTCGGCTGGAAGTACGCGTCACTCGACGACTACGAGTCGGACTACCGGGGACTGATCACGTTCTGGAAGTTCGACCGTGAGGCCGGCCGGATCGACGAGTCGAAGTCCTTCGCGATGGAGCTCCCACCGTACTGGCAGGACCTCTGCGACGCAGGCAAGGGCCCGTCGGACGGCTGGGTGTTCTGCAACTCGATCAACACCGAACTGGCCACCGGCAAGACCCACTCCGGCGAGCAGTTCGAAGCCGCGGCAGGAGCCAACGAGACCGACTTCCTCCATGCGATCAACCTGAACAAGGCAGCCGAGGTGGCCACCGCAGGGGGCACGGAGGACGTCAACGGCTTCAAGGTGATCCGCCTGCAGAAGGCGATCGACGAGGGTCTGCTGTACTTCGTCCCCGAGCCGAAGAGTCCCCACGGATCGGACGTCACGCCCAACGGGCAGTACATCGTCGTGTCCGGGAAGCTCGACACCCACGCCAACGTCTACTCCTTCGACAAGTTGATGAAGGCGATCGAGGCCGGCCCGACGGAGAAGGACGTGTTCGGCGTCCCGATCGTGGCGATGAACGACGCCCTGGAGGCGCAGGTGGAGCTCGGCCTCGGGCCACTGCACACCCAGTTCGACGACAAGGGGTACGCGTACACGAGCCTCTTCCTCGACTCGGCCGTGGCCCGTTGGGCGCTCGGCGGGGATATGACCCCCCAAGGTGAGAAGCCGTGGACCCTCGTCACCAAGACGCCGGTTCAGTACAACGTCGGCCACCTCACCGCCGCCGAGGGAGACACCGTCCACCCCGACGGCAAGTACCTCGTCTCGTTGAACAAGTGGTCGATCGACCGCTTCTTCCCGACCGGTCCGCTGCTCCCCCAGAACTTCCAGCTGATCGACATCAGCGAAGGCGGAGCGACGATGCCGATCGTCTACGACGCCCCGCTCGGCGTCGGCGAGCCGCACTACGCGCAGACGATCAAGGCCGACAAGCTCAAGCCATGGATCGTCTACCCGCTCGGCACCGACCCCGGGAAGATGGCCGGATGGAACCAGGATCCGAAGGCCGCGATCGGCGACAACGCGACGCTCGCCGAAGCAGATGCCGGAGTGACCCGTGACGGGAACAACGTCACCGTGAACATGACCCTGATCCGCAGCCACTTCACGCCTGACCTGGTCGAGATCAAGAAGGGCGACCATGTCGTGTGGAACCTGACGAACCTGGAGACCACCCAGGACGCCACGCACGGCTTCGCCATCCCGGGCTACAACATCAACCTCAGCCTCGAGGCAGGTGAGTCGGCGACCGTCGAGTTCGACGCCGACATGGACGGGGTGTTCCCCTTCTACTGCACCGAGTTCTGCTCGGCGCTGCACCTGGAGATGATGGGCTACTTCCTGATCCAGCCCTGACCACCCCGGCGGGTGCCCCCGGTGATCCCACCGGGGGCACCCGCCCTCGGGTGTGACCCAATCCGACAAGGAGATGATCCGATGGGGTTCTCGAACCGGGTGTTCGGTCCCAAAGTGCCCGACGAGTTGCTCAAGGAGCACCCGAACCGATACCGCCTGCCGGCGCTGCTGTTCGCTGCGTCGATGCTCGTGCTGCTGGTGTCGATCTTCTTCCCCTACTGGGTGCTCAAGCTGAGCGCTCCTCAGTTCCCCAAGGGCCTACAGGTCTCCGCCTACGTCAACCGGCTCGTCGGTCAGGTCGATCCGGTGACCAACTCCAACGATCTCGACCAGCTCAACGAGCTCAACCACTACGTCGGCATGGCCGATCTGCGCGACGGGGCGCAGCTCGAGCGGACGCTGTCGGTGATCGGCATCGCCGTCCTCGCCGGGCTGCTCCTCGCCGGCACGTTCATCCGCAGCCGGTTCGTCCTCCTCCTCGCCCTCCCCGCCGTCGCCTACCCGTTGATCTTCCTCGCCGACCTTCAGTACTGGTTGTGGCGCTACGGGAACAGCCTCGACCCGCGCGCCCCGCTGGCTAGCGCGGTCGGCAAGTTCACCCCTCACCTGTTCGGCCGATCGAAGATCGCCCAGTTCGACACGCTCGCCCTGCCCGGTCCCGGCCTGATCCTCGCCGTCCTCGGCGCGCTGCTCAGCGCCGCGGGCCTGTGGTACCACCGGCGTGCCTACCGACCGCTGATCCTGGCGATGGAGGCGGCCACCGGCACGCCGGGCGATGAGGCCGCCGGCGCTCCTCCGCACGAGGCCGGGACGAACGCCCCGGCCGTCTCGACGTGAGCCGGCGCCTGCTCGCTCTGATCCCCGCCTTGCTCGCCGTCACGACCGGGCTCGTCCACGGTGCTCCGCCGAGCGCGGCCCAGGACGAGGAACAGGATCTCGCCGCGCTGATCGCCGGCACCCCCACCGGAGGGACTCTGCGCCTCGATCCCGGTCGCTACCGCGGCGGGGTGACGATCGACCGGGCGATCACCATCGAGGGCGCACCGGGCGTCGTCATCGACGGCCACGGCCAGGACACCGTCGTCCGGGTGACCGCCACCGACGTGACGCTACGCGCCCTGGAGATCCGCGGCAGCGGGAGCAACCTCGCCCACGAGGACTCCGGGGTGAGGGTCACCGCCGCCCGCTTCCACGCCGAGGACACCGACCTCGTCGACATCCTGTTCGGCTTCTACATGGTCAGCGCGCCGCAGTCGGTGATCCGCAACAGCACGGTCGGCTCCAAGGACGTGCCCTTCACCTTGCGCGGTGACGGGATCCACGTCTACCAGTCACCGGACACGTTGGTCGAAGGCAACCAGGTGAGCCACAGCCGGGACATCATCGCCTTCTTCTCCGATCGCACGATCGTCCGTGACAACGTCGTCGAAGATGGCCGCTACGGCCTGCACGTGATGTACTCCCACGATGTGACCGTCACCGGCAACCGGATGCTGCGCAACTCGACCGCGCTGTACGTGATGTACAGCAACGGGCTCGTCGCCCGGGACAACGTGCTCGCGTTCAGCGACGGACCCAGTGGCTACGGACTGGCCGCGAAGGAGTCCGACATCCCCGAAGTGAGCGCGAACCGGCTGGTCGGCAACCGGGTCGGCGCGTTCCTCGATGCCTCCCCGTTCAACGCCGGAGTGACGATGACCTTCACCGGCAACGTGTTCGCCTACAACATCGTCGGCGTGCTGTTCCAACCGTCGGTGCGCAACACCGCGTTCACGTCCAACGCGTTCATCGACAACCAAGAGCAGGTCTCAGCGACCACAGGTGGGTCACTTGCCGGCAACGCATGGACGATCGACGGGATCGGCAACTACTGGAGCGACTACGCGGGCTACGACCGCGCCGGAGACGGGATCGGCGACGTCCCCTACCGTGCCGAGCGGCTCTACGACGCGCTCACCGACAACCACCCGGAGTTGGCCTTCTTTGCCGAGACACCGGCCGCGCAAGCCCTCGACGCGGCGGCCCGCGCCTTTCCCACGCTGCGCCCCGCACCGAAGGCCGTCGACGACGCGCCGCTCGTCCACGCCCCCACACTCCCACCGTTGAGCGGGATGCACGTCGGGTCGTCGCGTTCGGTGTTGTTCGGAGTGTCGGCGATCCTCTTGCTGATCGCCGCTGCGCTCGTCCAGCGCGGCGTCCGGCCGTTGACCGAGGTGAGACCGTGATCCGCGTCGAGAAGTTGACCAAGCGCTACGGGCCGGTGGTCGTCGTCAACGACGTCTCGTTCACCGTCGACCCCGGCGAGGCGATCGCCCTGTGGGGACCCAACGGAGCGGGCAAGAGCACGATCATGCGCTGCCTGCTCGGCGCTATCCGCTTCGAGGGAACCGTGGAGATCGGCGGCAACGACGTCGTCCGCCAGGGCAAGGGTGCCCGCCGGCTGATCGGCTACGTCCCTCAGCACCTGTCGTTCTACGACGACCTGACCGTGGCCGAGACGATGGCCCTCTCGGCCCGCTTGCGGCGCGCCGAGACGGGGCGAGGCGAGGCGATGCTCGAGCGGGTCGGGCTCGCCGAACAGCACGCGAAGCGTGTCGGTGCGCTGTCCGGTGGGATGAAGCAGCGACTGGGCATCGCTCTCGCCCTCGTCGCCGATCCCCCCGTACTGCTCCTCGACGAGCCGACGGCATCGCTCGACGTTGCTTCCCGGGCCTCGGTCCTGGAGGTCTTCGAGGAGTTGCGCGACGACCGGCGGGCCGTCGTGCTCACCTCCCATCACCTCGACGAGATCGGCGTGATCGCCGACCGCGTCCTCGCCATGGAAGGCGGCGTCCCCGTGCTCGAATCTCCCCCGGGTGAACTGGCTCAGCGCCTCGGGCTGCGTGTCTGGATGCACGTCACCGTGGGTGAGGGCGAGCTCGGCCGTGCCCTCGGGGTGCTCGAATCGGCCGGCTTCGCCACCCGGCGCGACGGCCAGGGGCTCCTCGTCGAGGTCAGCGCCGGGGAGAAAGGCCGGGCCCTCGGAGAGCTGGTCGAGGCTGGTGTCGGGGTCGTCGACGTGGACGTGTGGCGATGAGCGAGCGAAGCGCGGCACTGAGCACCGCGATCACTGAGAACGACCGACCGACCACCGAACGGGTCGAGCCGTGGATCGTACGCGTCCTGGCCGCCAAGGAGTTGCGCGACGCGCTGCGTGACCGCTGGTTGTGGCTGTACGCGATCGCCTTCGCCCTGCTCGCCACGGCGATCAGTTCGCTGGCCGTGTCCAACGCGCAGACGATCGGCTTCACCGGATTCGGCCGTACCGCGTCGTCCCTCGTCGCCCTCGCCCAGCTCGTCGTCCCCCTGATGGGGCTGACGATCGGGGCGCGCAGCGTCGCCGGTCAACGCGAACGGGGCACGCTGACGTTCCTCCTGTCGCACCCGGTGAGCCCGACGGAGGTCTACGTCGGGATCTTCATCGGCAACGCCGCGGCCCTTGCCGCGGCGGTCGCCGCCGGGTTCGGCACGGCGGGAGTGATCGCCGCGGCACGTGGCACAGGTGTCGACGGTGGCGATCTGCTGATCATCGCCGGGCTGGCCTGGCTGCTCGCCGTGGCGATGATCGGGATGGGGATGCTCGTCAGCGCGTTCGCTCGGCGCAGCGCCACGGCGATGGGCATCGCCCTCGTCCTCTGGCTGGTGTTCGTCCTCCTCGGCGATCTCGGGCTGATGGGTACCGCGGTCGCCACCCGGCTCGGTGAGCAGTCCCTGTTCTTCGCCGCGGTGAGCAATCCGGTGGAGGCCTTCCGCCTCTCGGCGATGACCGCCCTGAGCGGCTCGCTCGACGTGCTCGGTCCCGTCGGAACCTACGCCGTCGACCGTTTCGGCGATCGGGTCAGTTGGGTCACCGGAGCGAGCCTCGCACTGTGGGCGATCGTCCCCGCGGTTGCCGGAGGGATCGTCTTTCGCACGAGGGCCGATCGGTGAAGCGCGCATCGATCCTGGTCGTGTTCGCCATCGCTGTGATCGGCGTCGCGTTCGCCGCCGCGGCGTGCTCCTCGGGCTCGGCGAGCGGGCCGCCGAAGATCCTCTACGGCCGCGACGTGTGCGACCAGTGCCACATGATCATCAGCGAGCCCCGGTTCGCCGCCGCCTACCGCGACGGGTCGGGAAAGGCCTTCGTCTTCGACGACATCGGCGACCTGCTCGCCCACGCGCAGGGCGCCGGAGGGGCGACAGCGGTGACCGCGTGGGTCCACGACTACACCACCGAGGAATGGCTGGGCGCCTCCGACGCATGGTTCGTCCGTTCCCCGGAGATCCAGACCCCGATGAGTGGCGGGATCATCGCCTTCGCCAAGCGCGAAGATGCGGAGGCCTTCGCCGCCGAGCGCAACGGTGAGGCGTTGCGTTGGGAGATGCTGATCGACCAGCCCGCCACCGCCGCCCACGATGACGGGCACGGCGGGAGCACAGGACCGTAAACCACGGAAAGGTAGAGACACCGATGAGGAAGAGCGGAACGAGGGCCACGTTGGCAGCGTTCGTCGCAGTGGTCGGACTCGGTCTGACCACCGTCGCCTGCAGTGACGACGGCGGGAGCACGAGTACTCCGAAGACCACGTCCGCCAACACCTCCGGCGGCAATGGTGGGGGAAGCACCGCCAACAACGACGGAGGCGGCGGGGGTGATGCGGCCGCAGGCAAGGACCTCTTCGCGTCGAGCTGCGCGTCGTGCCACGGCCCCGACGCGAAGGGGCTTGCCGGCTTGGGCAAGGACCTCGTCACCTCCGAGTTCGCCAAGGGTCTGAGCGACCAGGAACTCGTCGCCTTCATCACCAAGGGGCGTGACGCCAACGACCCGCTGAACACCACCGGCGTGGCCATGCCCCCCAAGGGCGGCAACCCCGCGCTGACCGAGAAGCAGTTGCAGGACATCGTCAGCTACCTGCGCGAACTGGAGGCCTGAGCCGACGATGAGCGGGTGCCGCAGTGCCATGGCGCGGCCAGGCCGTGCGGCACCCGCTCGTTGGCGCCGGCTGCTCGCCGCCGCCGGCATCGCGCTCACCGGGCTCGCCGGAGCTGCGGCGTGTTCGTCCGCGCCGGAAGTGAGCGAGGCGATCACCTACACGGCGGTCGACGTGGCATCGGGCGACCCCGTCTCACTTGCCGACCTGCGCGGACGGCCGGCCCTGCTGTCGAGTTGGACGACGTGGTGCGTGCCGTGCCGAGTCGAGCTGCCCCGGCTGGAGAAGCTGCACGAAGCGCGCGCCGGCGACGGCCTGCAGGTCGTCATCGTGAACATCGACGCTCCCGGGACCGACGAGGGAGCGATCGCCGCCTTCACCGGCAAGCTCGGCTTGACGATGCGCCAGTGGCGAGATCCCGACGGCGACTTCACGACGACCTTCCGCGGCTTCGCCTTGCCGATGAGCGTCCTCGTCGATGCGTCAGGAGAGATCGTGCACACATGGCACGGCCCGATGAACCCCGCCGACGACGACGTGCGCACAGCCCTCGACGACGTCCTCGCCCGCTGACGCAGCCCGCGGCTAGGGTCCCCGCGATGAAGGTCGACGGAGGACTGGTCACCGATCTGCGGACGATGCCCGAGCAGGCCCGGGAGCAAGAGGCTTTCGGCTACTCGGGGCTGTGGACGGCAGAGACGTCGCACGACCCGTTCCTGCCGCTGATGCTCGCCGCCGAGCACACCGAACGGATCGAGATCGGCACGAGCATCGCCGTCGCCTTCGCCCGCAGTCCGATGACCCTGGCCAACGTGGGCTGGGACCTCCAGGCATACTCCCGGGGCCGGTTCATCCTCGGCCTCGGCTCGCAGATCAAGCCGCACATCACCAAGCGCTTCTCCATGCCCTGGAGCAAGCCGGCGGCACGAATGCGGGAGTTCGTCCTCGCCCTGCGCGCCATCTGGGACACCTGGCTCGACGGTACCCCCCTTGCGTTCCGTGGCGAGTTCTACACGCACACGTTGATGACCCCCTTCTTCACCCCCGCCGCGTCCGACCTCGCGCCATACGGCCCGCCGAAGGTGTTCCTCGCCGCGGTCGGGGAGTTGATGACCGAGGTCGCCGGTGAGGTCTGCGACGGGATGATCTGCCACGGGTTCACTACCGAGCGGTACCTGCGCGAGGTGACGATCCCTGCGCTCGCCCGCGGCCGGGCGAAGGCGGGCAAGACGATGGAAGGCTTCGAGATCGTCGGGCCGAGCTTCGTCGTCAGCGGGCTGGACGAAGCCGAGCTGGACAACGCGAAGACCGGCACTCGCCAGCAGATCGCCTTCTACGGCTCGACCCCGGCCTACCGGCCGGTGCTCGAGCTGCACGGATGGGGCGGGCTCCAGGACGAGCTCAACGGCTTGTCCAAGCAGGGCCGCTGGGTGGAGATGGGCGGCTTGATCGACGACGAGATCCTGAACACGTTCGCCGTGGTCGGCGAACCGGAGCAGGTCGGCGCAGAGCTTCTCCGCCGGTACGGCGACACGATCCAGCGGATCTCGCTGTACACGCCCTACGCGACCGCTCCCGACCGTTGGCGCCCGGTCGTCGCCGCCCTCACCGCGGCGAGCAGCTGAGCAAAGCCCCGCGCACCTCGCTCAGAGCAGTGACAACGTCTCGGCGAGGTACTCGTCGCGGCACTTGGCTCGCTGCAGCTTGCCGCTCGACGTCTTCGGCAGCGTTCCCGGCTGGACGAGCATCACGTCCCGGGGGGGCAAGCCGGTGACGTCGAGGGTGGTCGTGTGAATCACATGCCGGAGTGAATCGAGGTCCTCGGCCCGCGCCTCGGCGACGACGACGACGCTCTCTTTGCCCTTGTACCCCTCGACGCCGAAGGCGATCACGTTCCCGGCGCGCACGCCATCGAGAGTGCCGACGGCGCGCTCGATGTCCTCGGGGAACACGTTGCGCCCGCCGACGATGATCACGTCCTTGATCCGCCCGCAGACGACGAGCTCGTCGCCGGCACCGGTGTGCACCAGGTAGGCGAGATCGCCCGTGCGCAGCCAGCCGTCGTGGAACAACGCCTCGGTCGCGTCCGGCCGCTTGTAGTACCCGGGTGTCACCGACGTGCCACGCAGGAGGAGCTCGCCGACGTGCCGTTCTCCGAGCACCTCGTCGGTGCCCGGATCGACGATGCAGAACTCGAGGCCCGGCACCGCCGGTCCGAGCAGTGGCAGGCGGCGGACGCGAACGGCGATGTCGTCCGGGTCGGTGACCTCCACCGGCTTGGCGATCCCGTCACGCTCGAGCAGCGCCCGATCGACGTCGTCGGTGACCATCCCCCGCATCGGCGGAGGGAACGCAGCACCGATGGCCACCTCGGCCATCCCGAACGCGGGGAACACCGCGCCGCTGCGGAAGCCGAACGGTGCGGCCGCGTTGACGAACGCCTCAACCGCGGCCGGGTCGACCGGTTCGGCACCACTCAGGGCGATGCGCATAGAGGACAGATCGAGCCCTTCCATCCGCCCGAGGGCGCGGGTCGCCAGCACCCAGGAGAAGTTCGGGCCGGCGGTGGCGGTGCCGTGGTGGTCGGAGATCCACTGCATCCAGTTGCCCGGGCGGGCGAGGAAGTCCTGCGGAGCAGCGAGGACGAGCTCACAGCCGAGCGTCATCGGCAGGGCGAGCAGGCCGACCAGGCCCATGTCGTGGTACAGCGGTAACCAGGACACGGCGACGTCACCGGCATCGACCCGGCCGGCGGATGCGATCGCGTCGAGGTTCGCCCCGAGCACCCGCTCAGGAATCATCACCCCTTTCGGTTCGCTCGTCGAGCCGCTCGTGTACTGCAAGATGACGAGCCGTTCGGGATCCGGTGGAGGCACTTCCAGCGCGTCGGGCCGCGGGTTGCCCGGTCCACCGAGCACGCTGGCCATCGGGATGATCGGCGGCTCACCGGGTGCCGCCTCGTAGAACGCGGCGAGCGCGTCGTCGATCAGGACGAGCTTGGCGTCGCCATGGGTGATCCGCGCCCGGGTCGCCGCGACGAACGCGTCGAGCGAGGCCATGCGCATCGGAAGAGGCAGGACCATGCTCGCCGCACCAGCGATCCAGCATCCCTGGATGGCGGTGATCAGCGCCCGGCTCGTCGGGCCGAGGAGGGCGACGTGATCGCCGGGGGCGATCCCCCGTGCCTGCAGCGCGGCGGCGACGGTGCGTGCTTCGTCGTGCAACTGTCGCCATGACACGGTTGGCCCGGCACCGCCGACGGCCATCGAGGCACCGGCCAGGTGCACTCCGTTGCCGAGCTCCGCGGCTCGTTCGAGCCGGTCGATGATCGATTCGGGGGGCATCGCCCCCGACCGTAACAAGCACCACCGGCGGCAGCCGCCACCACTGTGAGCCGGGCCGATGCACCGGGGCTCTCGTAGAGTTGGTGAGCGCTATGGCCACTGAGACGAGCGACGCCCCTGCCCACCGCTATTCCGCCGCCCTCGCGGCCCAGATCGAGGCGCGCTGGCAGGAACGGTGGGAAGCGGAGAGGACGTTCCAGGCACCGAACCCGGCCGGCCCGCTGCACGACCCGACGCGCCCGGTGGCGGACACGAAGCTGTTCGTCCTCGACATGTTCCCCTACCCGTCGGGAACCGGGCTGCACGTCGGTCATCCCCTCGGCTACATCGGCACCGATGTCTACGGCCGCTACCGGCGGATGCTCGGCGACAACGTGTTGCACTCGATCGGCTACGACGCGTTCGGCTTGCCCGCCGAGCAGTACGCGATCGACACCGGGACCCACCCGCGGACGCGCACGGAGCAGAACATCGCCAACATGCGCCGCCAGCTCCGCCGCCTCGGCCTGGCCCACGACCAGCGGCGATCGGTGGCGACGACCGACGAGGCGTATTACCGCTGGACGCAGTGGATCTTCCTTCAGATCTTCAACGCCTGGTACGACACCGAGGCGAACACGGCCCGGCCGATCGGTGAGCTGATCGCCGAGCTCGACGCCGGCGTCCGGTCGCCGGCGGACGGTTCGGACTGGGCCACGGCCGACGCGATCGAGCGCCGGCGGATCGTCGACGGATTCCGCCTGGCCTACGTCAACGAGGCCCCGGTCAACTGGTGCCCGGGGCTGGGCACCGTCCTGGCCAACGAGGAGGTCACCGCCGAGGGTCGCTCCGACCGAGGCAACTACCCGGTGTTCAAGCGGAAGATGCGCCAGTGGATGATGCGCATCACCGCCTATGCCGACCGCCTGATCGACGACCTCGACGTCCTCGACTGGCCGGAGTCGATCAAGACGATGCAACGCAACTGGATCGGCCGCTCGCACGGGGCGACAGTCCACTTCGGCTCCGACGCGGGGCCGATCACCGTGTTCACCACTCGGCCGGACACGTTGTTCGGGGCGACGTTCATGGTCCTCGCCCCGGAGCACCCCCTCGTCGACGCGCTGACCACCGCGGAGCATTCTGCGCCAGTCGCCGACTACCGGCGCCAGGCGGCGGCGAAGAGCGACGTCACCCGCCAAGAGGACCGGGACAAGACCGGGGTGTTCACCGGCTCGTACGCGACGAACCCGCTGAACGGCGCACCGGTCCCGGTGTGGATCGCCGACTACGTGCTGATGGGCTATGGCACGGGGGCGATCATGGCCGTTCCCGCAGGCGACCAGCGCGACTTCGAATTCGCCCGCACGTTCGGGTTGCCGATCGTCGCCATCCAGCATCCACCGGCGTCGTGGTTCGCCGAGCGGGGGATCACCCCGACGCTGGACACCTCGGCCTGGCCCGAGGCCTTCGCCGGGGAGGGCACGTACGTCAACTCGTCGCGCGACGGTCTGGTGCTCGACGGGGAGCGCAGCATGGCCGAGGCCAAGGCGATGACCAACGACTGGCTGGCGCGCAACGGGTGTGGTGAGGGCACCGTCACCTACCGCCTGCGCGACTGGCTGTTCGCCCGTCAGCGTTACTGGGGTGAGCCGTTCCCCATCGTCTGGGACGACGATGGGAACCCGCATCCGGTGCCCGACGATCAACTGCCGGTGCTCCTCCCCCCGCTGGAGGACTTCCGGCCCCGAGCCGTCGATCCCGACGATGCGGCGAGCGAGCCCGACCTCCCCCTCGGGCGCGTCCCGAGTTGGGCGAACGTGACCCTCGACCTCGGTGATGGGCCCCGCCCGTACCGCCGTGACCTGAACGTGATGCCCCAATGGGCGGGGTCGTGCTGGTACGAGCTGCGCTACCTCGACCCGACGAACGAAGAGCGCTTCGTCGACGCCGAGGTGGAGCGCTACTGGATGGGGCCGCAAGGACCGGGACACCCCGGTGGTGTCGACCTCTACGTCGGCGGCGTCGAGCACGCGGTGCTCCACCTGCTCTACGCCCGGTTCTGGCACAAGGTGCTCCACGATCTCGGCCACGTCAGCTCCTACGAGCCGTACTACCGGCTGTTCAACCAGGGCTACATCCAGGCCGCCGCGTTCCGCGACGAGCGGGGGATCTACGTCGACGCGTTCACCGTCGTGGAGGAACCCGCCGGCACGTTCAGCTACGAGGGCCGGCCGGTGACCCGGGAGTTCGGCAAGATGGGCAAGAGCCTGAAGAACGCTGTCGCCCCGGACGACATCTACGACGAGTACGGCGCCGACACGCTCCGCCTGTACGAGATGGCGATGGGCCCCTTCGACGCGTCACGGCCGTGGAGCCCACGGGACATCGTCGGCATGTACCGCTTCTTGCAACGGGTGTGGCGCAACGTGATCGACGAAGCCTCCGGAGCCGCGACCGTCGCCGACGGTCAGCCGCCGGTCGACGTGCAGCGCGCCCTGCACCGCACGATCGACGGTGTGCGCAGCGATCTCGCCGACCTGCACTTCAACACCGCGATCGCCAAGCTGATCGAGCTGAACAACATCTTGACCAAGACCCTCGCCGACGGACCGCTGCCGCGCACCGTCGTCGAGCCGTTCGTGTTGATGCTCGCCCCGTTCGTCCCCCACACCGCTGAGGAACTGTGGTCCCGCCTCGGGCATCCCCACACGCTCGCCTACGAAGCGTTCCCCGTCGCCGACCCGGCGATGCTCGCTGCGCAGAGCGTCGAGTACCCGGTCCAAGTCGGGGGCAAGCTGCGCTCCCGGGTCGTTGCCGCGGCAGGCGCAGGCGAGGATGAGGTCGTCGCCCTCGCGCTGGCCGACGCGAAGGTCATCGCCGCGATCGACGGCCGGCCGGTGCGCAAGATCGTCTTCGTCCCCAACCGGCTGCTGAACATCGTCGCCTGACAACGGTCGAACGCGCCGGGGCGCCCGACGGCCTCAGACCGGTACGGCGACCGGCGCGCCGCGCGTCGCGACCAGCACCCGATCACGCATCCGCTGCGCCGGCCGCTCGACGAGGGCACGCAGGCCAGCGGCCAACGGCACCGCGACGGTCAGGGACACCACGGCGACGGTCGGCAACGACGTGGTGTGCTTGTGCACCTCGGCGATGACGACGAAGTGGACGAGGTAGAAGGGGTAGGAGAGCTGCCCCAGCCAGACCATCGGCCGCCAGTTGAGGAACCGGCCCACCCACGAACCGGGCACGCTGACCACGTACCGCAGGACGGCGACGATCGCCAACGATTGGAGGGTGTAGCGGAGCGTCTCGCGGAACACGTCACCGCGCATGATCAGGGTCACGACGATCACGCCCACGGCCGCCCACGCCCACCGGCCGAGGGCCTTCGGGCTCTGGCCCGCCCCGTCGATCACCGGGTTGGCGGCGAGTCCCGCGGCGCAACCGATCAGGAGCGAGTCGAGACGCGTGTCGGTGCCGTAGTAGATCCGCTCCGCGGAGACGTGCCAACCGAACACGAGCACGCACCGCCAGGCGAGGACCGCAGCACACACCCCGGCGAACACCCAGGCCATCTTCCGGTAGTCGAGCCTCCACCGGGAAAGGACGAGGAATGCCAGGGGGAAGAGCACGTAGAAGTGCTCCTCGATGGCCAGCGACCAGTACACCCCGGTCCCGGCGATGAACACCGGTCCGGGATGAGTGATCGCCCAGTAGTTGGCGGCATGGAGGGCTTGGGCGATCAGCGCGCCGACCGTCTGGCGCCCGTCACCCAACCCGAACCAGGTGGCGAACACGGCGAAGCCGAGCACCGCGTAGAACAGCGGCAGGATGCGGAAGACACGACGCACGTAGAACCGGCGTAGCGAGATCCTGCCGTTGTTGTCGTTCTCGATGCGCAGCAACGTCGTGATCAGGTAACCGGAGAGGACGAAGAACACCGTCACCCCGAACCCTCCGGGGATCTTGTCCTCCAGCCCGATGTGCGCGGCGAAGACGATCCCGATCGAGATCGCCCGCAACCCGTCGAGCGACGGGATGTCGACGTACCGCCGTGCGCCCACGGCTCGCACGGTAGGTGGGCGGCGGGGACGACGCCCTGCGTTCGCGCCCGAACCATCCGATCGGCCCACGCTGGGGCGCGACGCTCCCCCGGAGAGATCCGCGGAGAACTGGGTAAGAACTCCCTCCTTCGCCCACACAGAGATAGGCGTGTGGCCCGGACGGGTCACCACCGGGAGATCCCTCACCGTTCTCCCGAGTGTGCAGCGAAAGGACACCTACGATGACCGCCACCAACCGTCGCAACCGCGTCTTCATCTCTCTCGCCGGGATCGCCGCGACCGCCACGTTCCTCGGTGCGTGTGGGTCGGACGCCGTGAGCAAGGCCGCCGCCGAGCCGGTCGGCACCGTGGCGACGACGAACGCCGCCGATCACACCACCACCCACGCCGCCGCGGCACCCGCCGCCGACCAGGCTCAGATCGCTCTCTACGGCACGATGCACGACCTGTGGGCGGAGCACATGCAGTGGACCTACGCCACGGTCGACGCGTTCTTCAACAACCAGGCAGCTCTCCAGCCGACGCTCGACCGGCTGCTCCAGAACCAGGTCGACATCGGCAACGCGATCAAGCCCTTCTACGGTGACGAGGCTGGTACGAAGCTGACCGAGTTGCTCAGCGCGCATATCAAGGGCGCCGTGCCGGTGCTCACCGCAGCCAAGGCCGGTGACGAGGCCGGGCTGAAGACCGCGGTCGACGCGTGGTACGCCAACGCCCAGGAGGTCGCCGACCTCCTCGCCGCGGCGAATCCGGACAACTGGCCGCAGTCGGCGACCCGCCCGATGCTGGAGATGCACATCACCCAGACCGTGGCCTACGCGACGGATCTGCTCAAGGGCGACTACGCGGCGGCGATCGCGGCCTACGACGAGGCCGCCGAGCACATGTCGATGCTCGCCGACACGCTGGCCCAGGGGATCATCGCCGCCTTCCCCGGGCAGTTCGGCGGCTGAGCGAACCTCCCACTCCGTGACGATGGCAGTGACGGGTCCCCACCGGCCGAACCGGTCCCGGGTACCCGTCACTGCCGTTCCGGCCCACCCACACAACCGAGGAGACGAGCGATGTGCGACGATGAGCACCGTGGCGTTACCGGACGAACAACACACCACGCGAACGACCGATCCTGCGGATCAGGAGTGGATCGCCGCGCTGCGCGGCGAGCGAGGCTCGGCGGCGCACACCGAAGCGGTGCGCCGGTTGCACGACACCCTGCTGCGCGCTGCACGCCAACAGGTCCGGCGGTTGCCCCAGGTGTGGGCTCAACTCGGCAGTGTGCGGGCGGAGGAGATCATCCACTCCGCGGCGGACGATGCGGCGACCGACGTGCTCGCCAACCTCGACCGATTCGAGGGCCGGAGCAAGTTCACGACCTGGGTCTACAAGTTCGGCATCCTCCACGCGGGGACCGAGGCCCGCAGAGCGATCTGGCGGGGTCGCTCGGTGGATCTCGACGAGCAGCAGGAGCCGGCCACGGACACGTCGTCAGGTCCCGATGCGCACGCCGAAGCGAGGGATCTGTCCGCCGCGGTCACGGCGGCGATGGGCTCGGAGCTCACCCCGCACCAGCGCCGCGTCGCCCATGCGCTGATCATCGACGAGGTGCCGATCGACGTGCTCGCCGAGCGGTTGGAGACCACACGCAACGCGGTATACAAGACGTTGCACGACGCGCGAGTCAGGCTCCGCGCGGAGCTGTCCAGCCGAGGCTTCCTGACCACACCCGTGGGAGCGAGGTGAGGAGATGAAGACCGCCGGAGAAGGGTCGCTGAGCGCCGCTCAGGCACAGAGCGTGATCGCCCCCAGCGAACCGTGGTTGTCGTGCGACGACTGCTTCGAGCAAGTCGACGGGTACATCGAGGATCTCGTCCATCACCGCGAGGTGCTCAACGAACCGTTGCGCGTCCACCTCGCTCGCTGCCCGGCGTGCTTCGACGAGGCGGAGACGCTGATCGAGCTCGTCGCCGGTGACGAGGGGCAGGATGTCGAGGAGCTCCTCGGCACGTTCCACGCCGAGGTCACCCGGCCCGTCGGTAGCAGAGCGGCCGAGCCCTGAAGGATCGTTCCGAGGATCACGGGACGGTGACCGGCGAGACGATCTGGACCCCCGACGGCTCGACCGGGCACGGCGTCACCCGCCTTCTCACGTGGCTCGCCCAGCGGGGACGGAGCTTCGCCGGCTACGACGAGCTGTGGCGGTGGTCGGTGGAGGACCCCGAAGGGTTCTGGGGAGCGTTCGCCGAGTTCGCGGGCGTGCGCTGGCACGACACCCCCGAACGCGTTCTCGCCGATGGCTCGGCGCGCATGCCCGGGGCCCGCTGGTTCCCCGGCGGCACGCTGAACTACGCCGAGCACGCCCTCGTCCACGCCGAGCGCGACCCGCACGGCACGGCGATCATCGGCGTTTGCCAGACCCGGGAGCGCACCGAGCTGAGCTGGGCGGAGCTCGCCGAGCTGGTCGCCCGCTGCCGGGCCGGGTTGCGCCGGGTGGGCGTCGGCCGCGGCGATCGCGTCGTGGCCTACGCCCCGAACATCCCCGAGACGCTCGTCGCCTTCCTGGCCACCGCCTCGCTCGGCGCGGTGTGGGCCTCGTGCCCACCGGAGTTCGGGCTACGCGCCGTGATCGACCGCTTCACCCAGATCGAACCGAGCGTGCTCCTCGCCGCCGACGGGTACCGCTACGGGGACCGGGTGATCGATCGCCGGGCGGAGGTCGAGGCCCTCGGCGCGGCCCTCCCGTCGCTGCGCGCGACGATCGGACTGCCCTACCTCGGCGTCGGACGCGACGGGTGGGACGAGCTGCTCGCCGGCGACCCGCAGCCCGGCTTCGAGCCGGTCCCTGCCGACCACCCCCTGTACGTGCTGTATTCCTCGGGGACGACGGGGCTGCCCAAGGCGATCGTCCACGGGCATGGCGGGATCACGATCGAACACCTCAAGGTGCTCACCGTGCACCAGGACATCGGCGCGGGGGACCGCTTCTTGTGGTTCACGACGACCGGGTGGATGATGTGGAACTACCTCGTCTCCGGGTTACTCACGGGGACGACGATCGTCACCTTCGACGGCAACCCGGCGTTCCCCGACCTGAGCACGTTGTGGCGGCTCGCCGCGACAGAGCACGTCACCGCTCTCGGCCTGTCGGCGCCGTACATCATGAGCTGCCGCAAGGCAGGCCTCACGCCGGGAACCTCGTTCGATCTCGGCGCGTTGGCCTCGATCAGCTCGACCGGCGCGCCACTGCCGGCGGAAGGCTTCCGCTGGCTGGTCGAGGCGGTCTCACCGACCGCCCAACCGTGTTCGCTGAGCGGGGGGACCGACATGTGCACCGGCTTCGTCGGGATGGTCCCGACGATCCCGGTGCGCGCCGGGGTGATCAGCCGCCCGGCGCTCGGCGCGCACGTCGTTGCCCTCGCCCCCGACGGGTCTTCCTGCCCACCTGGCACGCAGGGCGAGCTGGTGATCACCGAGCCGATGCCCTCGATGCCGGTCGGGCTGTGGAACGACCCCGACGGCTCGCGCTACCGGCACGCCTACTTCGAGGACTACCCCGGCCTGTGGCGGCACGGGGACTGGATCACGTTCGACGCCGAGGGCGGATGCGTGATCTCCGGCCGTTCCGACGCGACGCTCAACCGCGGCGGTGTACGCCTCGGCACCGCCGACTTCTACTCGGTGGTCGAGGCGCTCCCGGAGATCACCGACAGCCTCGTCGTCCACCTCGATCCCGGCCCCGGCGACGACGCCGGGATGGGCCGGTTGGTGCTGTTCGTCGTCCTCTCCCCCGGCGTGGTGCTCGACGACGCGCTGCGGGCGACGATCGCCGGCGCGCTGCGCGCCGAGCTGTCGCCGCGTCACGTCCCCGACGAGATCCGGGCGATCCCCGTCGTGCCCCGCACGCTGTCGGGCAAGAAGTTGGAGGTGCCGGTGAAGCGGATCCTCCAGGGCGTGCCCGCCGCGCAGGCCGCGGCGCGCGACGCGCTCGCCGACCCGTCGGCACTCGACGTGTTCGTCGCCCTGGCGGCACGCTGAGGGGACGAGCAGCGCACGCGCTGGAACCCGCGTGCTCAGTGGGTGTGCGCGGCGCGTACCAGGCGGCCGGGGCGAGCACCGGTGTCGATGCCGTCACGGCGGGTGACCACGCCGCTGACGATCGTCGCCACGTAGCCCTCCGCGCCCTGGAGGACACGCCGCCCACCGGCGGGGAGGTCGTCGACCGACACCGGGGCGCCGAGGGTGAGGCGCTCGAAGTCGATCACGTTCAGGTCGGCCTTCTTGCCGACCTCGATCGTTCCCCGGTCGTGCAGCTCGACGACCGCTGCGGTCTGCGCGGCCTGCTTGTGGATCAGCATCTCCAACGGCAACGTCGCCCCCCGGGAGCGGTCCCGCGCCCAATGGGTGAGCAGGTACGTCGGCGCCGATGCGTCACAGATCATCTTCACGTGCGCCCCGCCGTCGGACAGGCCGATGACCGTCGCCGGGTGCTCGATCATCACCGCGAGGTGGTCGGTCGTCGCCGTCGCGTAGTTCGTGAACGCGCCGAGCATCCATCCGCCGCTGGCGAGCACGTCGTAGTGCACCTCCCAGGGATCGCGCCCGGTCGCGGCAGCGATCCCGGCGATCGAGCGCTCCGGCGGCTGTTCATAGTCCGGTGGATCGCCGAGCGGGTAGATCGCACCGAACAGGTAGGGCATGTGCTCGGTCATCGACTCGAACTGGCGGTGCGGGTCCGGTGGGAGGTCGCTCTCGGCGAGGATCTGGGCCTTGATCTCCGGACGGCGCAGCTCGGCGAGCAGGTTGTCGACGGACAGCTCCGCCTCCAGGCGGCGATACGTCGGGCGGCGCATCAGGCCGTGGTAGCTCGTCACCCCGAGGAGCATCCCACCGGGCCGGACGGCCACCTGGGGGATCAGCTTCGCTCCCGCCGCGTTCAGCTCCTCGACGAGGTCGAGCTGCCGGCGCCAGAGCTCGGGAGCGCCGAGGGACTGGATCAGCAGGAAGGAGACCTCCAGTCCGGTGGCCCGGGAGATCTCCCCCATCAGGCGCACTTCGCCGAGAATCGTCTCCGGGTCGTCGCCGGTCTCCCCCGTCGGCACCGCTTCGAACAAGCCGCCGCCGGCGTCGGCGACGGCCCGGCCGAGGCCGATCAGCTCCTCGGCGGTGGCGAACGTGCCCGGGACGTAGGCGCCGTCGAGCGACTTGTGGTTCAGCGAGCGCGACGTGGACACCCCGACAGCCCCCGCGGCGATCGCGGCGCGCACGTGGTCGGCCATCGCGGCGATGTCCTGCGCGCTGGCCGGCGCGTCGGTCGCCCCGCGCTCGCCCATCACGTAGACGCGCAGCGGTGCGTGGGGGACGAACGCGGCAACGTCGAGCGCGTAGTGACGGCGGGCCAGGGCGTCGAGGTACTCGGGGAACGTCTCCCACTCCCAGGAGATGCCCTCGCGCAACGACGCTCCGGGGATGTCCTCGACCCCTTCCATCAGCTCGACGAGGCGATCCTCCTGGCCGCGGCGGACCGGGGCGAACCCGACGCCGCAGTTGCCCACGACGACCGTCGTCACCCCGTGACCGCTCGACGGTTCGAGCAACGTGTCCCAACTGACCTGCCCGTCGTAATGGGTGTGGATGTCGACGAACCCCGGCGTGACGAGCTTCCCCACCGCGTCGATCACCTCCGCCGCATCACCCTCCACGTGCTCCCCGACGGCGACGATCACCCCGTCGCGCACCGCCACGTCACCGACGAAGCGCGGCGCCCCGGTCCCATCGACGATCGTGCCCCCACGTATCAGCAGATCGAACATCAGCCCGTGTCCTCGATCAGCGCCCGGAACGCACGAGGCGGCCGGGACGGGCACCGGTGTCGACGCCGTCGCGGCGGGTGACCACCCCGTTGACGATCGTCGCCACGTAGCCGTGCGCGTCCTGCATCAGGCGGCTGCCACCGGCGGGGAGGTCGCGCACGACGCGCGGCGGAGCGAGGCGCAGTTCGCCGAAGTCGATCACGTTGAGGTCGGCGCGCTTGCCGGGGGCGATCACGCCGCGGTCGTCGAAGCCGAGCACACCGGCGGTCGCCGAGGTCTGCATCCGGACGACGTCCTCCAGCGGGAGCTTGGGCCCCCGGGTGCGGTCGCGCGCCCAGTAGGACAGGAGGTAGGTGGTCATCGACGCGTCGCAGATCATCCGCACGTGGGCGCCACCGTCCCCGAGCCCGAAGATCGCCACCGGGCTGGTGAGCATCTCGTGGATCACGTCCGAACTGCCGTACGCGTAGTTGAAGAACGGGAACATCAAGCTTCCCGTGCCCCCGTCCGCGTTGAGCAGGTCGTAGCACGTATCCAGCGGGTCGGCGCCCTTCGCCTCGGCGATCGCCGCCACGGTCTGGTCGGCCGTCGGGTCGTAGTCGACCCCGCTGCCCATCGCGTAGATCTTGTCCAGTGACGCGGCGAACATCGCCCCGATGCCATCGAAGGGCACCGACGGGTCGACCGGCTCGTCGGCCTCGGCGAGGATCGCTGCCTTGACCACCGGATCGGCGAGGCGGGCGCGCAGCTCCTCGGGGCTCGACGACGCGGCCAGGGCGAGGTACGTCGGTCGCTTGTTGAACGGGTGGTAGCTCGCCCAGGAGACGATCATCCCGAACGGGCGGGCGGCGACCTGCGGGCGGAGGTACCCGCCCTCGGCGACGACCTTCTCGGAGAAGTCCAACGCCTCCCGGTACAGGTCGGGGGCGTAGTCGTTCTGGAGGAGGAGGTAGGTCACCTTCAGTCCGGTGTCGAGGGCGAGCTCGCGCAGCCACTGCAGCTCGTCCATCAAGCCCATCGTCGGCAGCTCGGGGTTCCCAGTGACGATCTCCGGGGCGACCTCGAAGATCCCTCCCCCGCCGTCGACCAGGCCGGCGGCGATCTCGGTGAGCTCGTCGACGCCGGCGAACGTGCCCGGCACCGGTTCACCGTCGCGCGCCTTGTGGCCCATCGTCCGGCTGGTGGAGAAGCCGACCGCACCCGCCTGGCGCGCTTCACGCACGATCCGCCGCATCTCGGCGATGTCCTCGGCCGTCGCCGGCTCGTTGCGCGCCCCGCGCTCGCCCATCACATAGCCGCGCACCGCCCCGTGGGGGACGTAGGCGGCGACGTCGATCGCGTACTGCCGGCGGTCGATCGCGTCGAGGTACTCGGGGAACGTCTCCCAGCTCCAGTCGATCCCCTCGTGCAGTGCCGTGCCGGGGATGTCCTCCACGCCTTCCATCAGCTGGACGAGCCAGGCCTCCTGGCCGGGGTGAACCGGGGCGAAGCCGACGCCGCAGTTGCCGACGACGACCGTCGTCACCCCGTGACCGCTCGACGGTTCGAGCAGCGTGTCCCAACTGACCTGCCCGTCGTAGTGGGTGTGGATGTCGACGAACCCCGGCGTGACCAGCTTGCCGGTGGCGTCGATGACCTCCGCCGCGTCGCCCTCGACGTGCTCCCCGACGGCGACGATCACCCCGTCGCGTACCGCCAGGTCACCGACGAAGCGCGGCGCCCCGGACCCATCGACGATCGTGCCCCCGGTGATCTTCAGATCGAACATGACCCCATCGTATGTGACGGGTGTCGCTCCGTTTCTCGCTGGGAGGCGGCGGCCGTCAGCTGCGGAGGAACTCGCTCACGGTGTCGAGGACGAACTCGAGGGTCGCGTCGTCGATCGCGTGGCTGAGCGGGAGGAGGATCCCCCGCTCCATGATCCGATCGGCGCGAGGCAGCCCGCCGGGCGGGAGGACCAGGCGGCGGCCGGCGAGCATCGGCTGGCGGGAGACGTTGCCGGTCCAGATCGTGCGCGTGTCGATGCCCCGGTGCTCGAGGAACTGCTGCATCTCCGGGCGGCCGAAGCCGGCGCCCGGCTCGATCAGCAACGGATAGCCGAGCCAGGCCGTCTCCAGCTCGTCGATCTGCCGGGGCAGGCCGAAGCGATCCCGGTGAGCGCCGAAGAACTCCGTGTAGCGGGCGAACGTCCGCCGCCGGCGAGCGAGGTTCGCCTCCAGCTTGTCGAGCTGGGCCAAGCCGAACGCGGCGCCGATCTCCGACGGTTCGAAGTTCCAGCCGATCTCGTCGAAGATGAACTGGTTGTCGTACTCGATGCCGTCGAGGTCCTCCCAGAAGTTGCGCTCGGCGCGTCGCGAGCCGAAGTAGTTCAGCTCGGAACGGCGGCCCCAGCGGCGGAGCATCACCGCCCGGTCACGCAACGCGTCGTCGTCGAGGAGGAGCATCCCGCCGTTGCCACCGCAGGTGAGGATGTGCGAGTTGGCGAAGCTCGTCACCGACATCGTCGAGCGCTCCCCCGTCGGCCGGCCGCGCAGGCGGGCGCCGAGCGTGTCGCAGGAGTCCTCGACCACGGCCAGGCCGTGACGGTCGGCGACGGCGCGCAACGCGTCCCAGTCGGGTGCGTTGCCGATCAGGTTGGGGACGAGCAGCGCCCGGGTGCGGGGGGTGATCATCTCCTCCACCCGGGACACGTCGATGCAGTACGTGTCGAGCTCGGCGTCGACGAGGACCGGCACCCCGCCGGCGCGCACGATCGGGGCGATGTCGGTGGAGAACGTCAGTCCGCAGGTGACGACCTCGTCACCGGGCTGCAGGCCGAGCAGCTCGACGGCGAGGTACAGCGCGGATGAACCGGAGTTGACCATCACTCCCCGGGCCTTGCCGAACAGTTCGGCGACACGCCGCTCCATCGTGGTCACCCGCCTGCCCGGCCACAGCCCCTGCGGACCGGAACGGAGGACCTCGACGACGGCGGCGACCTCCGCCTCGTCGTGCACACTGCTCGAGTAGAACACCCGCTCGCCGGTCACCGTTGGGCCTCCTCGTCGGTCGTCGGCGCCCGCGGGGCACCGTTCGCCCCAGGCTACACTTTGTTTGACTAAGACAACGAAGGTGACGATGAGCGATCGACCAGCGGCCTCCTCCGAGACCCGGCCCGGGCCCGGCACGATCACGGCCGGCGCCGCTGTGGACGTCGCCCTCGAACGCGCTCTCGAGGGTCTGTTCCGCCTGACCGGCAACCGGCGCTTCGACGACCGCCAGGCGCGCGCCGTCGGCGCGGTGGTCACCCGGGCGGGGTACGCCTTGCTGCGCAGCCTGGAGGAGAACGGTCCGCTCGGCCTCGGCGCGCTCGCCGCGGCCGCGGCGATGGACACGGCGACGGCGAGCCGCCAGGTGAACCGGCTCGTCGACGAGGGTCTCGTCTCCCGGCGGACCGACGCCGCCGACGGGCGGGCCGTGCTCCTCGCCCTGACCGAGCGCGGCGGCGACGTCTACCGGCGGATCGTCGCCCACCGCCTGGGGGTCCTCGCCAAGGTGCTCGACGGATGGCCGGTCGACGACCGTGTCACGCTCGCCGCGCTCGTCGAGCGGCTCAGCGCCGACCTCGGCGGACGGGGGACGGACCGGCGGGGGACCCGGCCGTAGCGGTGGGCGGTGATGCTCAGCGACTGCTCCCGGAGCCAGCGGGGAAGTTCCACCTCCGGCGCGCCGACCGGGTCGGACGTGTCGACCACGATCCCGGCTCGGTGCGCGGCACGCCGGATGGGGAACCCGTCGGCGTCCGCGTCGTCGCCGAGCACGCGCAGACGATCGACGCCGAGCCCGGCGAGCCGTTCGGCGAAGTGCGACGCGGGCTCGTCGGCCGCGTCGCTGAGGACCAGCCGGGTCGCACTCACCCGGGCCGCGGCGGCGATCAACGCGCGATCCCGCTCACTGGTCGCCGTCCCGACCCGGCAGGCGACGCCGCCGGACAAGCGCCGGTAGCGGAACGTGTTCCGCTCGGCGGCCAGCCCCGACGGGTCGTGGTCGACGGTCCCGACGCTCGTCATCCACCGGGCGAAACGTGTCTCGACCTCGGCCAGCGGCGTGCCCGTGTCCTCCCAGCGGCAGAGCGTCGCGACGTAGTTCGGTCCGCCGGTCTTCGCCGTCGGCCCGACCGAGGAGTGCTTCCACCCGCCGAACGGTTGGCGGCGGACGATCGCTCCGGTGATCCCCCGGTTGACGTACAGGTTGCCCGCCGCGGCGCGTTGCGACCAGCGGGTGATCTCCGCCGGGTCGAGCGACTGGAGCCCGGAGGTCAGGCCGAACTCGCTGTCGGCGAGGATCGCCAGCGCGTCGTCGAGGTCGTCGGCCCGGATCACCCCGAGCACCGGCCCGAAGCACTCCGTCCGGGCGAACCACGAGTCCCGACGGACCCCGGTGCGGATCCCCGGTGACCAGCAGAGCCCGTCGGCGCTCCGGCATTCGGGGCGCAACAGCCACGTCTCGCCGGGGTCGAGCTCGGTCAGAGCGCGGCGCAGCTCTGGGCGTGGCGGCTCGATCAGGGGCCCGACGTCGGTGGCCGGATCGGTCGCCGGGCCGACGCGCATGGTCGCCGCGGCATCGCGCAGCCGGGCGAGGAACGCGGCGTCGTCGTAGAGCACCGCCTCGGCGATCAGCACGCTCGCCGCGGAACACTTCTGCCCGGCGTGCCCGAATGCCGACTGGACGATGTCGGCGATCGCCCGGTCGAGGTCGGCGCAAGCGGTGACGACGATTGCGTTCTTCCCGCTCGTCTCGGCGTGCAGGGCGAGGTCGGGGCGCCAGTCGAGGAACGTCTGCGCGGTCGCCCATGCGCCGGTGAGGATCACCGCGGCCACGTCGCGATGGGTGATCAGGTGCGCGCCGGCCTCGTCGTCGTCGGCGGCGACGAGTTGCAGCGCATCGGCGGGAATCCCCGCCGCATGGCACAGCGCGACGAGCAACGCGGAGGTCGCCCGGGCCTGGGGTGCCGGCTTGAGGATCACCGGGTTCCCCGCGGCCAGCGCGGCGAGCACACCGCCCGCGGGGATCGACAGCGGGAAGTTCCACGGCGGCGCGACGACGACCGGGCCGACCGCCGACGCACGCGCCCCCTCGATCGTCACCAGGGAGCGAGCACAGTGTGCGTCGTAGCGGGCGAGGTCGATTGCTTCGGAGACCTCCGGATCGCCTTCGGCGATCGTCTTCGCCGCGTCGCGGGCCATCGTCGCCAGGAGCAGGTCGCGGGACTGCTCGAGCATGGCGGCCACCCGTTCGAGGAGCTCAGCCCGTTGCACGGCGGGCACCCTCGACCACGGAGCTCCGGTCGAGGTGCGCAGCGCGTCGTCGACGTCGGCAACGGTCGGCGGGCGCGCCGGCAGCGCGGCCCGCCGATCCGGGGGCGCGGCGAGCGCGGCGGCGATCGCTCGCCGGCGGGCGGGGTCGGTCCAGTCGGTGTCCGCCGCGTTGGCGAACGACGGCGCGCCTGCCTCGACCGCGATGTCCGGCCCGTCCGCACCGGCCGGCGGCGACGCCCGGTGGCGCCGGGACGAACCGTCGACGTTGCCCCGGGCGAGGACCGCCTCGCGGAACGCCTGGCGTTGGACCTCGAACGCCCATTCGTCGTTAGCCAGGTCGAACACATGGGCGAGGAAGTTCCCCGGCGCGGTGTTCTCGTCCAACCGGCGCACGAGGTAGGCGACAGCGGCGGGGAAGTCGCGGCGGCTGACGACAGGCGTGTAGAGGACGAGCTTGCCGGCCCGGGCGCGCAGTGCGGCGGCCTGGGCGGGAGCCATCCCCTCGAGCATCTCCGGCTCGACGCGCGCCGGCCGTCCGGCGGCGGCCATCTCGGCGGCGAGCACCTGGGCCCACGCGGCGTCGAACAGGTTGTGGGTGGCGACGCCGATGCGCACGGCATCGTCGAAGCGCGGCTCGAGGAGGAGATCGAGGATCGCCTTGTAGTTCGCGTCGACCTCCGCCTTGGTCGGGAACGGAGCCGGTCGCCATCCGTGGATCTCGGCGTCGACGAGCTCCATCGCCATGTTCGCGCCCTTGACGATGCGGATCTTGATCCGTCCGCCGCCGAGGTCGCGGCGGCGGACGGCCCATTCGGCGACACGCCGGGCCGCGTCGAGCGAGTCGGGGAGGTACGCCTGGAGGGCGATCCCCGCGTCGAGGTGGTTGAGCGGGGGCTCGTCGAGGACCCGTTCGAAGGCGGCGATCGTCAGCTCGACGTCGCGGTACTCCTCCATGTCGAGGTTGACGAACACACCCGAGCTGGCGGCAGCGGCGAACAGCTCGCGCAGCGCGGCGCTGATTCGTTCGACGCTGTCGTCGAAGGCGAGCGCGCTGATCCGGGCGCAGATCGCGGAGATCTTCACCGACACGTAGTCGACGTCGGGGCGGCGGAGGAGGGCGATCACGGTGTCCAAGCGGCGGCGTGCCTCGCCGTCACCGACGATCGCCTCCCCGAGGACGTTGATGTTGCAGGTGAACCCCTCGGCCCGGCGACGGCGGAGGTGGCGGGTGAATGCGCGATCGTCGGCGGCGACGATCGCGACCAGTGCCTCTCGCCGCAGACGGGCGACGACGAGAGGGACGATCACCCGGGGCACCCGTGGGGCGAGGTGCCCGGCGAGACGCAGCGCGAGGCGGTCGGCGCGAGAGAAGCCATCGAGACGAGCCTCGCCGACGAGCGCGCGCAGGCGGCGGGCCGCGGCTCGCGGCTCGCGGATGCGGGGGACCTCATCGGTCAGCGAGGCGACGAAGGCGGCGGCGCCGGGGTTGGTGACCAGAGCGCGCAGGCGTTGCCGGCGGCGGCGGTCCCGGCTGGGCAGGTGCTCCTCACGGGTCGCAGCGTCGGCGACGAGACGACGGGCGATGCTCACCGCGGCCTCGATCCGGGCCTCGTCGGCGCGGCTGCTCACCATGAGCCGTGGTGCTCGGGAACGCGGGAGATCAGCGGCAGCGCCAGAGCGTAGACCGCGGCGATCGCGACGTAGGACCAGGCCTGGACGATCCCCGAATCGCCGGAGGCGGCGACGATCGCGGTGACGATCGAGATCGTGAAGATCGAACCGAGCTGGATGGCCATCGAGCGCAACGCGGCCATCGTCCCCGAGCTCTGCGGCTCGAGCTGGAGTCCGGCGTTGCGGCAAGCGGGCCCGATCGTGCCCTGACCGATCCCGACGACGAACGCTGCCGTGCCGAGCCACACGGCGGGGGAGGTACCGAGGATCGACGGCAGGGCGAGCGCGCCCATCCCGACGGCCATCAGTGTGCAACCGGCGTACAGCGGCAGCCGGTAACCGCTACGGCGCAGGGCCACGGTCATCACCGCGCTCATCACCGCGGAAGCGATCCCTTGAGCGGCGAGCAACGCCGAGGCGCGCAGCGCGTCGATGCCGTAACGGTTCGCCGCATACAGGGGGACGAGGGCGATCGCCCCGATCGTCGCGCCGCTGTAGAGGATGTTGATCACGTTCACCGCGGCGAAGCCCCGCCCGTGGATCAGGTGAGGGCGGATGAACGGTTCGACGGTGCGCCGTAGGTGACGGAAGAACGCGGCCAGGGCGATGGGCCCGGCGGCGAGGAGGACGACGAACACGGGTGACACGACCTTGCCCTCGCTCTCGCCGAGGTAGCTGGCGAGGAGCATCAGGCCGAGCACCCCGGCGCCGAGCAGGGCCATTCCCTTCGGATCCATCCGGGCGGTCGATCTCTTCGACTCCGGGCGGTCGGGGGGCACGAAGCGCAACGCGAGGAGCATCACGACGATGCCGATCGGCACGTTGACGAAGAACACGCCGCGCCACGTCCAGTACGTGACGAACAGCCCGCCGAACACCGGGCCGGCCATCGCCCCGGCGGAGAAGATGCTCCCGAACAGGCTCACCGCCCTGTCCCGGGCGTCGCCGAAGTGATCGACGATGATCCCCGTGGCCGAGGGGGTGAACCCGGCACCCCCGGCGGCCTGCAGGGCGCGCAGGACGATCATCGCGCGGATGTCGCTGACCAGCCCGCACGTCAGCGAGGCGGCGGTGAACACCCCGACGGAGGCGAGGAACACCCCCCGCCGACCGAAGCGCACGGCGAGCTTGTCGCTCACCGGGAGCATCAGGACGAACCCGAGGGAGTAGGCGGTGATCACCCATCCCACCCAGCTCGCGGTGGTCCGTAGATCTTCTTGGAGGGTCGGCAGGGCCGTGGCGACGATCGTCGTGTCGAGCGTCATCATCAACAACGCCGTGCCGACGATGCTGAAGACGAGGACACGGCGCACGGGCTGTGTGGTCTGCGCCTGTGCTCCGGACTCGCCCATCGCGCCGACGCTAGGTGAGCGATGCGCCCGCGGGCCCACTCGCCGGGGATCGGGCACGGCGTTCCCCCCCACCACCACGGTCTGCCAGTCGATGGCGGCGCCCCGTGGCCGTCAGTGACTGGCAGAGCAACGGGCCAGCCGGCGATCGAGTGCGTGGTTCACGGCGTGCACCCCGCCCGGCTCACACCTTGTGTCATGGAGGCTGAGCCGACGATCCTCGGAGATGGCCTTCATCGGCCTTGTGCGTGGGGTGGAGCTGAGGGGAATCGAACCCCTGGCCTTCGCCATGCCATGGCGACGCTCTACCAACTGAGCTACAGCCCCGAACGCGGCGACGAACGATACACGCCCGCAGCAGCGGACAAAACCCTGCGACCAACGATGACTGAGACACCCCCGACGTACGTTCGGTTCGATGGAACGCTCCTCCCCCACCGAGATCGGGGCGACGGCCGAGGCAGCCGTCGCCCCCGCGCTGGTGCGAGCTGGTCGGGCCGTGTCCCTTCCGGCGTTCGCCCCCCACGGACGCGTCGACCTCGTCTATCGCGACGACGGTCGTCCCCACAGGGTGCAGTGCAAGACGGCGCGCGTCGTCGGTGGAGTGTTGATGTTCCGCACGTGCAGCAACACCGCCAACACCCCACGCACGTACACCGGGGGAGATCGACCAGTTCGGCGTCCGCCATGAGCGGCGTTGCGACCAGCGGCAGGCCCCCGGTCGGGCGTCAGCCGAGGGTGCGGCGGCGACGGAGGCGGCCACGCACCGGCCCGACGCCGAGGCGCATGATCGTGCCGACGACGAGCATCGACAGCGTCGTGCGCAACCCGAACGGGAGGCGGAGCAGCCTCGGACCGACGTACAGCGAGACCGCCGCGACGACCGGGAAGCCCCACGCCGTCTCGATCAGGAGGTGCTTCCAGACCGGCCGGCGCGGTTCGGCCCGACCGGGCGCGTCGAGGAAGTCCTCCACCCCCACGACGCGCTGGATGCGCGTCTCGCAGACCATCTCCTCGACGTCGCGCATCAACTCGGCACGCTCCGGGGAGCGTTCCCAAGTCCGCAAGCTCAACGCGTCGGCGAAGCGGAACACGATCTGGTACTCACCCCCGGCTTCACCGGGTTTGAGCATCCCGGCGCCGAGGCTCCCGGGGAACTGCTCGACGCGCTCGACGACTCGCTTCGCCCAGCGTTCGAAGTCGGCTTCTCGACCCGGCTCGACGACGCGCCCCACGGTGACGGTCACCGGCTCGGAACCGACACGAGGGAGCTCGGACGTGTCGAACGGTCCGGAGAGGAGCAACGGCATGGCGACAACATCCAACACCACGCCCCGCGGAGAACGTCCCGCGGCCCGCGTAGACATCGGTCACCGGGCGGGCACCGTCACGACCGCGCCCCTCGGGCGTCGACCCGGCCCCCGGCGAGCACGGTCTCAGCGCACCGGAGGCGCCGGGAGGAAGCGGCGCGCCGCCATGGTAAGCACGAACACGCCGATGGCGAGGACGACGATCGATCCCCCGGGGGGCGTGTCCGCGTAGTAGGCGATGGCCACACCGGCGATGGACACGACCACCCCGATGGTCACGGCAAGGCGCCGGCTCGCGGCGAAGCTGCGGGCGACGAGCTGGGCGGTGGCCACCGGCACGACCATCAACGCGCTGACGAGGAGCACCCCGACGACGCGCATCGCGACAACGACGGTCAGCGCGCCGAGCACGGCGAGGAGGAGGTTGAGGCGGAGCACGGGCAATCCTCCCGCGGCGGCGAACTCCTCGTCGTTGGACACGCTGAACAGCGCGGGGCCGAGGAACGTGACCGCTCCGATGACGACCGCGGCGAGCCCAGCGAACAGCCACAGGTCGGCCGTCGTCGTGGTGGTGATCGAGCCGAACAAGTACTGGTTGAGGCTGCGCGACCCCGACGGGGCGCGCGACACGAGCACGACCCCACCGCCGATCCCCCCGTAGAAGAGAATCGCCAGGGCCAGCTCACCGCTCGTCTCCCCCCGGGCACGCACGAGCTCGATCGCCACGGCGCCGACGATCGCGGTGATCAGCGCGACCGGCACGGGTGCCGTGTTGAGCACGAGCCCGAGGGCGACCCCGGTGACCGCGACGTGGCCGAGCCCGTCACCGATCAACGCCAGGCGGCGCTGAACGAGGAACACCCCGACCGATGGTGCGGTGAGCCCGATCAGCAACGCGGCGACGAGGGCGCGGCGCATGAAGTCGTAGTGCAGCAGGGAGGCGGCGATCATCGTGTCCACCCGAGCCCGGAGGGCGCCCCCGGGCCGCCGTGGGGGTCGTGGTCGTGCCCGAGGTGGAGCAGCGGCGGGGGTGCGTCCTCGATCGGCCCGTCGTAGCGCACCCGGCCGGTATCGAGGCACACCGCCCGTCCGATCACCGGTTCCAACGGGCCGAGCTCGTGGAGCACGACGAGCACCGTCGCCCCCCCGTCGACGAGCGCAGCGAACGTGTCGGCGAGCGCTTCTTGATGGTGCTGATCGACGCCGGCGAACGGCTCGTCGAGGAGGAGGACGTCGGCGCCACCGGCGAGGGCCCGGGCGACGAGGGCGCGCCGCTGCTGACCGCCGGACAACGTGACCACCGCGTGGCGGGCGACCGCCTCCAGTCCGACGGTTGCGATCGCCTGGCGCACGGCCGCGGAATCGGACCGCCGCCAGCGGCGGACCATCCCTCCGGCGTTGAGGCGCCCGGAGCG
>CAZQEJ010000016.1:0-5908 GCA_964592165.1 uncultured Ilumatobacteraceae bacterium
AAAAGTCACCGACCGTACGAGCCAAGCCCCCGGACGCAGACCACTGTGACACTGACCGGGACCGTACAGCGTGCGTCCGTGCGGCGGATCGCCCATGGCCAGGGCCGGCCGTCGGCCGCCGGTTACTTGGCCATGCCCCCGGAGACGGAGATCTCGTCGCCGGTGACGAACGACGACGCGTCCGACGCGAGGTAGAGCACCGGGCCGACGATCTCGCGGGGATCGGCGATCCGCTTCTGCAGCGTCCCACTGGCGACGAGGTCCAAGAATCCGGGGGATGTGCGCGCCCCACCGGCCATCATCTCGGTCATGAACGGCCCGGGGGCGAGCACGTTGACGCGGATCTTGTCCTTCGCCCAGTCCTGGGCCTGGCTCTTCATCAGGTTGACCAAGGCGGCCTTCGACGCCCCGTAGGCGCAGATGTTCGCCCCGGGAGAGTAGGCGGCCATCGTCGCGATGTGGATGATCGACCCGCCGCCCTGGGTGCGCATCAGCGGGGCGACGCACTGGCTCATCCGCAGCGGCCCCTCGAGGTTGACGGCGAACACCTTGCGCCAATAGTCGAGCGTCATCTCCTCCGGGGTGAGCCGGGCCGGGTTGATCCCCGCGTTGTTCACCAGGACGTCGATGCGGCCGAGCTCGGCGGCGACGCGCTCGACGAAGGCGGGGATCGCCTCCCACTCGCCGACGTGGCAGGCGAGGGGCAGCGTGCGGGCACCGGTCTCGGCGGTGATCTCGGCGGCGACGGCGTCGCACGCCTGTTGCTTGCGGCTGGAGACGACCACCGTCGCTCCTGCAGCGGCGAGCCCGGCGGCCATCGCCCGCCCGATCCCCTTGGTCGAGCCGGTGACGATGGCGACCTTGCCGGTGAGGTCGAACAGGGATGCGGGGAAGGGCACGACGACTCCTCGGGGGTGGCTTGGGTGGCGTACGGTAATCAGTTACTGCGTGACTCGGTTGATGGAACCCGTCCGGCGGGGGAGCAGCGTGGCGATGGTGCGTTCGAGCGCCCGGCGGGCGCCGTCGGTGTCGATCGCACCGCTGACCCAGCGGAACGTGACGCTGTCGATCACCTCGCCGATGATCTCGATCACCGCTTCGGGCTCATCGATCGGCGCGTCGCCGATCGCGCTGGCCATGATCGACGCGTGCGTCGTGCTCAGCGCGGCGCGCACGTCGCGCACGCCGGGATCGAGCGAGTACAGGGCACGTAGCAGCGCGCGCATCAGCGCTTCGTGTTCTTCCCATGCGGCGGTCATCTCCCGCACGTAGGCGAGGAGCCGGGCACGAGCCGTGCGCCCGCGCCGGCGCCCCGAGGCCTCCTTGGCGCGCACCCGTTCCATCCACTCCAGGTGGGCTTCGGCGATGAGGTGGTTCTTCGACGAGCAGTACTCGTAGATCGTCGTCATCGACATCTGCGCGGCGCGGGCCAGTTCGCGCATCGAGACCGCGTCGTAGCCCTGGCGTGCCGCGGCCCGAGTGGCGGCCATCAGCCGCTGGTAGCGCTCGTCGGAACGGCGTGCGCCGGTCACCCCGGGATTCACCAGGCGCCGATCCGGTCCTTCACCTGGTCGACGTTCTCGAACACGTCGGACGTGATCGAGTCGAGCACGACCTGCTGGCGACGCAGCCGGTAGCCCTCGGCGGTCAGGCGGAGAGTCCAGTGGACGATCCCGCTCGACAGCGGGCGGGGCTGCATCTCGGCGATCTCGGTGACGAACAGGTAGGAGGCGAGGTCGATCTCGTCGTGTCGCTCGGCGACGATGTGGACGTTCGTCGCGTTGTGCCGCAGGGGGTACGGGCTGCGGCGCCGGTGATCTTTCGTCCAGGCGATCGCCGCCGGTCGCCCGCGGTTGTCGGAGGCGATGAACTGTTCGTAGGGGTGCTGGCCGGTCTCGGTGCGCGACGACAGGTGGCAGTCGTCGGTGACGAGCCCATCGAGGATCTCCAGGTGTCCTTCGTCGTAGGCGAACCACCAGCGGTGGACGAACTCGTGGGCGGCGAGGTGGTCGTGGGTCAGCATCGTCGGGTGCATCCAGTCGGTCAGTTCGACAACCGCTGGCCCGGATCGCGCTCGATCCAGTCGGTCGTCGGGGCGATCGTGTAGGTCGAGATCAGCGTGCGGATGAACTCGTCGTCGTGCAGAGGATCGCTCGGCTCGGTCACGGTCACACCGCGCCGGTGCAGATCGGCGAGGAGCGTGGCGATCACCCGGTCGTGGGTCAGGTCGTCGGTGTGGTCCATGACCAGCTTCGCTTCAGCCATGTCGGTGTACACCTCCGCGTTCCAATGGACGAGGAGGCGGATGTTCGACGGTGGGTAGCTGCGGATCTCCCGGCCGTCGGTGGTGATCACCCAGTCGTCGCGCTCGGGTCGGTAGGCGAGCAGCGAGCGGTGTCTGAGGCCCTCGATGTTCCGCTCGTCGGGGCGCCCGACCGGATCACCGCGATGGAACATCATCTCGTTCTGGACGAGCACGCCCTTGTTCCACATCGGGTGCTCGATCCTGCGCGGCGGCTGCAGCGGACCGTCGGGCCAGTAGGTGAACGTGCCCTCCTCGCCGAGCCAGAACCAGGTGACGATCTGGGCCATCTTCACGAGGTGGTCGCGGAACAGCCCGGACTTGGCCATCACGTTCTGCAACCAGACCGGCGTGTTCTCGATGCGCACGCCGCGGAACGTGACCGCGTCGAGGTGCGGGCTGAGTCCGCTGTGATGGGGCCCACAGACGTTGAACAGCATCATCGTCGGCCGGGCGTAGGCGGCTCTCCAGTAGCGTCGGGCGTGCTCGAGGAACGCAGCGTTGGAGAAGCAGTCGTGCAGTTCGGGGTAGTAGCAGCAGCCGTTCTCGGCAAGGAAGCCGCGGAAGTTGGCGGTGGCCAGCGAGTCGAGCGTGAGCCCGTGGTTCGGCGGGACGACGCCCGAGCTGGTGGCGATCAGCTGCTCGACGGAGGTGAAGTGGACCGCCGTGATCGTCGGCCACGGACCGTTGCGTTGGACGACGCGAAGGATCCTCCGGTACTGGTCGTCGGTGTACACGCCCTCGAGCACCTCCGGCGGGGCAGGTGGGCGGAGGACGTCGGCGAGGCGTTCGAGCTCGTCGGTCGGCATCGTCGTTCCTTCCGTTCGGTCAGGGCCGGGGGCTGTGCACCCGGCCGAAGTCGAACGCGTCGGGCCAGCCGCGCTCGGCCATGTTCGCCTCCTGGGCGGCGATCTTCGGGGGGAGATCACCCGGCTGCCAGCCCTCGACGAGCTCGACGCCGTCGAGACCGCGCACCGGTCGTCCGAGCTCGACGAGGAGTTGGAGGCTGAACGCGATCCGCCCGGTCAGCGTCGCCGGGTCTCCGGTGAGCAAGGCCACGGCGGCCTCGGCCATCGTCTCCAGCGGCTCGAACATCACCTCGTCGATCCAGCCGGCGGCGACGAGTGCCGGTGTGGCGATCGCCGCCTGGGGAGCGAGCGCGTTGACCGAGATCCCCTGGCCCTCGCACTCGCTGGCGGCGGCGACGGTCAGCCGGTTGAGGGCCGCCTTCGGGGCGCCGTAGACGAAGCCGGCTTTGCTCGGCTTGTTCGTCGGGAACGGTGGGCCGGGGGGAAGCTCGGCGGCGAAGGTCGTCAGGTTGAGGATCGATCCGCTGCCTCGCTCGCGCATCGGGCCGATCACCGCGACCATCAGCTCCCACGGAGCCCACAGGTTGACCTGGAGGCTCGTCTCCAGTTGGTCGGGGCGGACCTCGTCGAACGACCGGTAGCCGCCGTACGCGGCGTTGTTCACCAGCAGGTCGATCGGGCCGAACGCGTCGACCGTGCGGGCGACGAGGTCTCGCCGGGCGCCGTGGGGGTCGGCGAGGTCGGCGGGGAGGACCAAGCATTCCCCGCCGGCGGCGACGATCCGGTCTCGGGTCGCTTCCAGGCCGTCGACGCTGCGGGCCGTGATCGCCACCTTGGCGCCTTCGGCGGCGAGCCGGACGGCGATCGCCGTCCCGGTGCCTCCCTTGCTCGCCCCGGTGACCAGGGCCACCTTGCCCGCGCAAGCGCCGTGGCCGGCCGGATCGTGCGCGTCGTCGCTCGTCACTGCGTCCCCCTCGTGACCGGTGTCAGTAACAGGTTACTATACTTGACCGAGCCGGCTCGATACGAGCGGCGCTGTCGCCTCCAGGCGTGGCACGAACGCCGTGTCGTGCGTCAGATCGCGATCACGTCGATCGTGGCGGTGGAGGGAGATCGGCAGGGGTGACGATCTCGATCTCGGCGATCGCACCGCCGAAGTCCTTGGTGTTGCTTGTCAGGAACCGGTCGGCTCCGGCGGCGACGGCCGTGGCCAGGTGGGCCGCATCTGCGGCCCGTCACCGGTACTGCCCCGCGAGTGTCGCTGCCAGTGCGGCGGTCGACTTCCGCCAGAGGGCGTCGCCCGGGGTGATGATCAGGGCACGATGACCAGTTTCCCGCGGGCGCGCCCGGCGATCAGGTCGGACATCGGCGATCGTCATGTGCGTCGCCGATGAGTTCTCCTCGATGACCGACGCCGAGTGCGGGAGTCGCCGTGGAGGGGGCACATCGCGATATCATGATGTCATGACAAAGCAGACAACGGTCCGGCTGCCTGACGACCTCGCAGCCGACGCAGAGGCCGTGGCGAGAGTTCGCGGCGACAGCGTCAACCAACTCATCATCGACTCGCTCGCCGCCGAGATCGAACGAGTCCGAGCCGACGACGACTTCACCGCACGCGCCAAGCAGCTGCTCGAGCGCGACCGCGAGATCCTCGACCGTCTGGCCAAGTGACTCGGTACCTCAGCCTCGCCGAGTTCTGGTACCTCGCTGAACACGTCACTGGCATCGACGCGGCAACCCTCATCAGGGCCAGCCGCGTCGATCTCGCCGACTCCGCGTTGCACGCGCCTCAGGCTGGGTTCGGCAACGTCGACTTCTACCCCGACCTCCACGACAAGGCAGCCGTCCTCGCCTGCCGCATCGCCTGGAATCACCCGCTACCCGACGGCAACAAGCGCGCCGCCTGGGCATGTCTGGCGCTCTTCGTCGATCTCAACAACGGATCATGGAACGACGAATCTCCCGACACCGTTGACGCCGTCGACGCCATGCTCGCCGTCGCGGCTCGAGAGGTCGACGAGACGTGGTTCGCAGCCTGGCTTCGCGAGCGGATCACCTTCTGAGAGTGAGCTTCGGTGTGCACACGATGTGCGCACAACCGGTCCAGAGGCGGTGATCTCCGGTGCGATCCACCTTGTGTTCCTCGGTGCGCCCCCTGGGTTTCGAACCCAGAACCTGCGGATTAAGAGTCCGTTGCTCTGCCGTTGAGCTAGAGGCGCGTGCGCCGGGCGATTGTACGCCGTGATCCACGGCGCACAACCGTCCGACCTTGGGGTGAGCGAGGGGACTTGAACCCCCGGCCTTCAGGGCCACAACCTGACGCTCTAACCAGACTGAGCTACGCCCACCAGGAAGGGCTGACAGTCTGCCACGGCGGCGCCCGGTTCACTCCATCGATTTCGTTGCCGGCGGCGGTCGGTCAGTCCGCCCGGCGTTGGAGGACCCAGGCGGCGATCTCGGTCCGGTTCGACAGTCGCAGCTTGGCGAGGATGTTGGAGACGTGCACGGAGGCCGTCTTCGGGGAGATGAACAGGCGCTTGGCGATCTCCCCGTTGCTCAGTCCCTCCGCGACGAGGTCGGCGACCTCCTGCTCGCGCCCGGTCAGCTCGCCGGGTTCGGTCGGGGCGCGCGTCGCGTCGAGTCGGGCGTCGAGCTCGGTGAGCTGGTCCGTCCGCCATCCGGTCCACGCGGCGAGGTGCCGCTCGGCCTCCCCGGCGGCGTGCCGGGCGATCTCCCGCCGTCCGAGGGACAGCGCGGAGAACCCGGCCAACGTCCACAGGTGACCGATCACCGG
>CAZQEJ010000016.1:6008-8270 GCA_964592165.1 uncultured Ilumatobacteraceae bacterium
ACGGGCCGTCCTTGTTCGAGGGTGAACTGGACGCGCCGCGCTTCGAGCCATTCCGTCTCCCGGTGCCGTTGGAGAGGTAGCCACTCCTGGCTGCGGGCGAGCGCGTCGTCGACGATCGCCGCGTCGCCGAGGCCGAAGCCGAGCTCGATCCGCCGGACGAGCCAGACGATCGTCGTCATCGCGTCGAACCCGGCGCGCTCGGCCGCGTCGCGGAACCGGGCGAGAAGGTCCTGACCCTCGGCACTGTGCACCGGCACCGCGTCGAACAGGTTGTTCAAGCCGCGGGTCACGAGGACCCACAGCCCGAGCCGTTGGGCCTCGGCGATCGCCGCTTCGAGCTCGGCGCGGTTGGCCCGGTCGAGCCACACCGCGGCCGACCCGCGCTCGACCATCGCCTGGGCGCGGACCTCCTCGGCCCCCGCGGCGGTCGCTTCGGCGATCGCCCGGTCGGCCCAGACCAGCGCCTCGGCCGACTCACCGCGGAGCATGCGCGTCTGGGCGATCGCGGCCAGCGTGCGGACACGATCGATCTCCTCCAGCGGTTCGTCGAGGAGGGCGACGAGCCGATCGAGGAACGCGACCGAACGGCTCTCGTCCCCGTTGTCGTGGTGGACGCGCACGAGCCAGCGCAGTGCGCTGGCCTGGGCGGCGAGTGAACCGTCGCGCTCGCCGACGATGAGCAGGTGCTCGGCGTGGGTCAACGCCTCGGCGTGCAGCCCGAGGAGCCACGCCGCTTCGGTGGCCACGTCGAGCAGCGTGACGTCATCGGGCTCCTCGGCGAGCGCCTCGCTGGCCAAGCGCAGGGCAAGGTGGCTCGAGCCGCGCTGGCGCAGCTCGGCGGCCGCTCCGGCCCGGGCGTGTTCGACGAGCTCCTCATACCGTCCGGCGCCCGCCGCGTGGTGGGCGAGCTCGGCGTGGGTCGTGCCCGGCTCGGTGGAGAGTAGGCGGAGGGCACGTTCGTGCAGACGGCGGCGTTCGCGCCCGAGCAGGTGGCTGGCCACCGCGTCGCGCACCAGGGCGTGGCGGAAGACGAAGTGGTCGTCGCTCTGCTCGATCAGCAAACCGCTGTCGACGAGGGAACGCAGACGGGTGAGGAGTTCGTCCTCGCCGAGCTCGGCGACCGCGGCGAGGACGTCGAAGCTGGCCGACGAGCCGAGGATCGCCGCGGCCTCGGCGAGCCGCCGTTCCGGGGCGGAGAGGCCGTCGAGCTGGCCGCGCACGACCTCCTCCAGGCTCCACGGCAGGGGCTGGGCGGCGAGCTCGTCGGGCGCGACGTCGCGCTGCGCGCTGACCAGTTCCTCCAAGAAGAACGGGTTGCCCCCCGTGCGTTCGTACATCGCCGCAGTGACCGCGGAGGGCAGCGGCCGGCCGTACACGGTGGCCAGGAAGGCCGCGACCTCGGCCCGGTCGAGACGGTCGAGGTGGATCCTCTCGACGTCGTGGCGGCGCTCCAGGCGGGCGAGCATGTCGCCCCCGGGGAGGCGGCGGCTGAGATCCTCGGTGCGGTACGTGCCGATCAGCAGCAGCCCGGGGGAGCGGAGCTGGGCGAGACGCTCGAAGGCTTCGACGCTCCCGGCGTCGGCCCAGTGCAGATCCTCGAAGGCGAGGATCGCACCTTGCCGGCCGATGAGGGCGAGGATCGCGTCGAGGGCCTCCCCTGCGGAGGACACCGGTCCGGTTCCGCTGGGTCCACTGGCTCCGAGGAGCTCGTTGACGATGGCGAACGGGTGGGCTGCGTCGGAGGGGTCCGCCTGGCCGGCGAACATCGGTCGCGGCGTCGCCGCGGCAAGCTCACGCAGCAGGCGCGTCTTGCCCACCCCGGCCTCCCCGCTGATCAGGGCGAGGACGAACCCCGGTTGGGCCGCGGCGCGGCGGAGTTGGGCGAGGGCGCGCCGGCGGCCGATCATCACCGGGCTGAGCCCGATCCGCCCGGCGAGCATCGGCGCGCTCACCGGGCGACACACTCGTGCGGTCGCCCCACCGGCCGGACGATACCGAGCGGGGCGGGAACGCTCGGCGTCAGGCGTCGGTGCTCTGCTCGGGGTGATCGCTGCGCCGCCGGCGCGTGATCCGGAAGCGGCGGGCCCGCTCGGTGTCGGTGCGCTGGCGCTGGCGGGCGATCTCGAACGTCGTTTCGGGGGTGGACGGGAACGGGAACATCGTCGTTCTCCTGATCTTCGTTGACGATCCCATCATCGGGGCCTGAGGTAGGCGGCCACATCGGGCGATCGCCGTATTCCGCTCGTTGCCCGTGCGTTGAGG
>CAZQEJ010000016.1:8370-19394 GCA_964592165.1 uncultured Ilumatobacteraceae bacterium
GGTGCTGCCCCTCGGTGTTCCCTCCAGCTTCCAGGCCTACGACCCGCACCCGATCGTCGTCCGCCGCGCCCAGGGTCCGTGGATGGAGGACGTCGACGGCAACCGCTACGTCGACTACGACATGGGCTTCGGCGCGCTGTTCGCCGGCCACATGCACCCCGCGGTGCGCGCCGCGCTGGAGACCCAGCTGGACCACGGCACGTTGTTCGTCACCCCCTGCGAGCTGAACGCAGAGGTCGCCGAACTGCTCGCCGAACGCTACCGCCTGCCGCTGTGGCGGTTCACCAACTCCGGCACGGAAGCGACGATGGATGCGATCCGCGTCGCTCGCGGAGTGACCGGGCGGGACAAGATCGTCAAGGTCGAAGGCGGCTACCACGGCCACCACGACGAGGTGATGATCTCGATGAAGCCACCGGTGGCCGACGCCGGCCCGGCCGGCGCACCGATCCCGGTGCCGGCAACGGCGGGGATCACCGCTGCGGTCCTCGCCGACACGATCGTCATCCCCTACAACGACCCGGCCGCCTTGGAGCGGGCCCTGGCCAACGACGACGTGGCCTGCTTCATCGTCGAGCCGGTGATGGAGAACATCGGCATCTGCCTCCCCCAGCCCGGATACCTGGAAGCCGTGCGGGAGATCACCCGCCGCCACGGGACCCTGCTCATCCTCGACGAAGTGAAGACCGGGATCACCGCCGGGTGGAGCGGTGCGGCCGGGCACTTCGGCGTCCAGCCCGACCTGGTCACCCTGGCCAAGTCGATCGGTGGCGGTCTGCCCGTCGGGGCGTTCGGCGGGACGCGCGAGTGCATGGACCAGATCGCCACCGGGCGCGTCCTGCACCTCGGGACGTACAACGGCAACCCGCTCGTGATGGCCGCGGCGCGCGCCGTGCTCGCCCAGGCATGCACCCCGGAGGCCACTGCGGCGGCGATCGCCCGCAACCGGATGCTCCTCGACCGCTGCGACGCGCTGATCGCCGCGGCGAGCCTTCCCGCGCACACGGTCCAGTTCGGGGCCAAGGGGTGCATCACCTGGTCGCCCGAGCCCGTGCGCAACTACCGGGACTACAAGGCGACCGACTTCGACCTCGCCTTCGCCCAGTGGATGTACGGGATCAACCGGGGTGTGCTCCTCCCGCCGGGCCTCGACGAGCAATGGCTGATCTCGGTGATGCACGACGAAGCGGCGACGATGCGCTATGCGGACGTGTTCGAGGAATTCACCGCGGAACTGACACGGTGAGCTCACCCGGCTCGCCCCGACCGGCTCCCGGCGGGGTGCTTCGCCAGGGGCATCCCGTACCGCCGCCGAGGCCGGGGAAGGCACGTGTGCGTCACGCGCCCACTCGTCCGGGATTGCTGACGATGGCCGGCCGGGCCCTCACCCGCCGCTGTCCGCTGTGCGGAGGCGCAGATGCCTACTTCCGCGGCTACTTCTCGACCATCGAGCGCTGCCGGACGTGCGGCTTCCGCGTCGAGCGGGGGATGGCCGGATACATGACCGGGACGATGGCGGTCAGCGTGATCATCACCTTTGCCGCGATGGGCGCGGTGTTCGCCGGCTTCCTCGTCGCCACCTACCCCGACCCACCGGTAGGGCCGATCGTCGCCGTGCTCCTGGTGATGGGGGTCGTCCTCCCCGTCGTCCTCCGGCCCTTCTGCTACAGCTTGTGGTTCGCCGTCGACCTCGCCATGCGCCAGCCGGAACGGGTGGAACTGGACGACGCAGCCGCCCACGCCGGTGATCCGACGGCCTTGGCCAGCTTCCGTTCGGCGACGGACGCACGAAATACTTGATCGAACAGTCGTTCGAAGTTACGCTGCTGTCGTTCGCCGCTGGAGAACTCTGACACACCCCCTTCGTAGGGTTCCCGACGACGACTCGGGGCCGTGTGATCCGGTCTCCCAGACGACCACAGGAACCAGGCCGGAGGGGCCGGAAAGGCAGCACGAGATGAGCGTGGAGCGGGAGAAGGCGCTGGAGATGGCGCTGGCCCAGATCGACAAGCAGTTCGGCAAGGGCTCGATCATGCGGATGGGGGAGAAGGGGTCGATGGCCGTCGAGGCCATCCCCACCGGGGCGCTCGCCCTCGACGTCGCCCTCGGCGTCGGCGGCCTGCCGCGCGGACGTGTCGTGGAGATCTTCGGCCCGGAGTCCTCGGGTAAGTCGACCCTCGCCATGCACGTCGTCGCCGAGGCGCAGCGCAACGGCGGGATCTGTGCCTACATCGACGCCGAGCACGCGATGGACCCCGTCTACGCCCGGGCGATCGGGGTGGACATCGACCAACTGCTCATCTCCCAGCCGGACACCGGCGAGCAGGCGCTGGAGATTGCCGACATGCTCATCCGCTCCGGAGCGCTCGACGTCGTCGTGATCGACTCGGTCGCCGCGCTGACCCCCCGGGCGGAGATCGAAGGAGAGATGGGCGACAGCCACGTCGGGCTGCAGGCCCGGCTGATGAGCCAGGCGCTGCGCAAGCTGACCGCCAACCTGAACAAGTCGAACACGATCGCGATCTTCATCAACCAGTTGCGGGAGAAGATCGGGGTGATGTTCGGTTCCCCGGAGACCACCCCCGGCGGTCGGGCACTGAAGTTCTACTCCTCGGTGCGGATCGACATCCGCCGGATCGAGTCGATCAAGGACGGTGCAGAGGTCGTCGGCAACCGCACCCGGACGAAGATCGTCAAGAACAAGGTCGCCCCACCGTTCCGTCAGGCGGAGTTCGACATCATGTACGGCAAGGGGATCAGCCGCGAGGGGTCGGTCCTCGACCTGGCCGTCGAACTGGGGATCGTGAAGAAGTCCGGGGCCTGGTTCACCTACGACGGTGAGCAGATGGGTCAAGGCCGGGAGAACGCGAAGAACTTCTTGCACGAGAACCCAGAAGTGATGGTCGAGGTCTCCGAGAAGGTCAAGACGGCGACGGGTCTCACCGCCGACCCCGGTGCGTTGACCGGTGACGACGAGCGACCGATCGTCGTCGACTAGCGGTCCGAACTTCGCGCCCGACGGCGCGCAATGATCCTGCGCCAGCCCGTGTGCCCGTCCCAGCGATTCTCGGGGTGGGCGCACGGGTCTCGGTATCCTCGGGATCTCATGGGCCGTAGCTACGTCGTGCGCACGTTCGGATGTCAGATGAACGAGCACGATTCGGAGCGGATCGCCGGACTGCTCGAGGCGGACGGGCTCGTTCCCGCGGCGAGCGAGGACGACGCCGATGTCGTCATCCTCAACACGTGCTGTGTGCGAGAGAACGCCGACACCAAGCTGTACGGCAACCTCGGGCATCTCAAGTCGTGGAAGGAGCGAGGCGAGGGACGCCAGATCGTCGTCGCTGGCTGCCTCGCCCAGAAGGACAAGGAACTCGTACGCGAGCGAGCCCCGTACGTCGATGTCGTCCTCGGCACGCATAACGTCCATCGTGCTGCTGAGCTCGTCACCTACGCCCGGAAGCACGGCCCGATCACGGAGATCCTCACCGAGGCGGTTCTCGACGATCATGCCGCCTTCCCCTCGGCACTCCCCGCACAGCGGGAGAGCGGTTACAACGCGTGGGTCACGATCCAGATCGGATGCGACAACAACTGCGCGTTCTGCATCGTCCCTGCGGTGCGCGGCCGGGAGATCAGCCGCCCGTTCACCGACATCGTCACCGAGGTGGAGGAACTTGCCGCGGCCGGGGTCAGCGAAGTCACCCTCCTCGGCCAGAACGTGAACAGCTACGGGCGGGATCTGGCACTTGCCGCTCGCCAGGCCGGTCAGGGTGCACGGGCCCGCCCGATGTTCGCCGAGCTGCTGCGTGCCGTCGGCGCGGTGGAGGGGATCCGCCGAGTGCGGTTCACCAGCCCACACCCGAAGGACATGCGTCCTGAGACGTTCGCCGCGATGGCCGAGACGGGAACCGTCTGCGAGCACCTCCATTACCCCCTGCAAGCCGGCAGCGACCGGGTCCTCGCGGCGATGCACCGTGGCTACAGCGCGGCTCGCTACCTGGAGAAGCTCGCTGCGGCGCGGGCGACGATCCCCGACCTGGCCGTGTCCACCGACATCATCGTCGGCTTTCCCGGGGAGACCGACGAGGACTTCGCTCAGACCCTGGAGGTCGCCGCCGAAGCGTCCTACGACTACGCCTACACGTTCATCTTCTCGCCCCGCCCGGGTACCGAAGCTGAGTCGATGACCGATCGGTTCGTCGATCCGGTCGTGGCCGGGGCGCGATTCGAACGGTTGCGCGTCGTCGTCGAACGCAGCGCACTCGCCAAACACCGGGAACGCATCGGGCGCACGGAGGAGGTGCTCGTCGAAGGTCCGAGCAAGAAGGACCCGGAGGTGACCACCGGCCGGACGCGGCAGAACAAGTTGGTCCACTTCACCGCACCCCATCGGCTGCGCCCGGGAAGCTATGCCGCGGTGGAGATCACCAGCGCGGCCCCGCATCACCTCGCCGGCCGATTCGTCGAGCTCCTCGTTCCCGCCCGGCACCGGACCCGCCTGTTGGTCGCTGCCGAGTGAGATCGGTCGCTGTCGTCGGCGCGACGGCGAGCGGGAAGAGCGCGGTGGCCTTCGCCGCGGCCGAGGCCCTCGGCACGGTGGAGCTCGTCTCCGTCGATGCGATGCAGGTCTACCCGGGGATGGACATCGGCACGGCCAAGCCGACGGTCGCCGAGCGTTCCGCTGTTCCCCACCACCTGATCGACCTCGTCGACCCGGACGAGGAGTTCACCATCGCCGAGTTCCAGACGGCTGGGGTGGCAGCCCTCGCCGGCATCGCCGAGCGCGGTCACGACGCGCTCCTCGTCGGGGGCACCGGACTGTACCTGCGAGCCCTGATCGACCGCCTCGAGCTGCCCGGGAGCTGGCCCGAGGTGCGGGCCATGCTCGAAGCCGAACCCGACACCGCCGTGCTCCATCGCCAGCTCGCCGATCTCGATCCGCTCGCTGCGGCGCGCATCGAGCCGGGCAACCACCGCCGAGTGGTCCGTGCCCTGGAAGTGTGCCTTGGCAGCGGGCAGCCGTTCAGCTCCTTTGGTCCCGGCCTGGACCACTACCCGCCGATCGACACGGTCCAGATCGGGGTGCGTTGGGACCGCGCCACGCTCACCGAACGGATCGAGCAACGTGTGACGCTGATGCTCGCCGCCGGCCTGTTCGCCGAAGCCGGAGAACTCCATGCCCGCGGTTCGCTGTCACGCACCGCCCGCCAGGCGCTCGGTTACCGAGAGCTGTTCGACCACCTCGACGGGCGGTGCAGCTTCGAAGAAGCAGTCGCGGCGATCGTTGCCGACACGCGCCGCTTCGCCGTCCGCCAGGACCGGTGGTTCCGTCGCGACCCCCGCATACGCTGGGTGGATGTCGAGGCAGATCCCGTCGCTGAAGTAGCACCGATCGTGATCCAGGCGTTCCGTCGATGACCACCGTGACCAAGCATCATGGCTTGGGCAACGACTTCCTCGTCCTCCAGCGTCCGTGGGGCGCGCCGCAGACCGGGACGGATGCCGATCTCGCCCGAGCCATCTGCGACCGTCGCCGAGGGATCGGCGCCGATGGCCTGCTCGTGCTGGGCATCGACGATCAGGAGCCAGGCCATCTGTCGATGGTCCTGTTCAACGCGGATGGGAGCCGGGCCGAGATGAGCGGCAACGGGATCCGTTGCCTGGCCCAGCGCGCCGCGCGCGACCAGCGACGGACGGCCTCCACCACCTACTCGGTGGCCACCGATGCCGGGGAGCGGACCGTCGTCGTCTACCCGCCAGGCGATGATCCGCTGACGGTCATGGTCGAAGTCGACATGGGCGCCGTCGGCGTGCTGGGCGAGCCCGAGGGGTGGTCGGCGGTCGACTGCGACCCGCTGCGTCCCGTCGCCCACCTCAGCCTGGGCAACCCCCATGCCGTCGTCCGTGTCGAAGATGTCGCCGCGGTCGATCTCGCCGCGGTCGGGCGTCTCGTCCCGAACGTCAACGTGGAGATCGTCGAGCCCGGTCCGGAGGTGGACGCGATCACGATGCGCGTCCACGAACGGGGTGCGGGGATCACCGAAGCCTGCGGGACGGGGGCCTGCGCCAGCGCGTGGGCGGCGGTGCGTTGGGGCCTCGTCCCGGCCGGCGTAGGGGAAATCACCGTGCACATGGACGGGGGAGATGCGAGAGTGCGCCTCGACCAACCGCCCGGGGGGCACGTCACCCTGATCGGGCCGTCGACGTTCGTGGCCGCGATCACCTGGGAGTCCGGTGGCGTGCCCGACGGGGAGTGACCATGGCTGGATACGACGAAGCACTCGGCTCGACGCTCATCGAACGCACCACCCGGGAGAAGATCGTCCTCGTCGGTGTCACGCTGCCCCCCGATTCGGATTCGCAGACCGAGGCGAGCCTCGACGAGTTGGCCCTGCTCGTTGACACCGCCGGTGCCGACGAGGTCGCGCGCCTGATCCAACGCCGCGATCGTCCCGATCCCGCGTTGTACCTCGGCAAGGGCAAGGCGGAGGAGTTGCGCGAGTTGTGCCTCGCCGTCGATGCGGACACCGTCGTTTTCGACAATGAACTCAGCCCTGCCCAGCAGTTCAACCTGGAGAAGCTGCTCGGTCGGACGGCGATCGACCGCACCGCAGTGATCCTCGACATCTTCGCCCAGAACGCGCACACGCAGGAGGGCATGGCCCAGGTCGAGTTGGCTCTGCTCCGCTACCGGCTACCCCGCTTGCGGCGCGGTGCGGGTGCCCGGCTGTCCCAGCAGCGAGGCGGGATCGGCTCCCGGTTCGGGGCCGGGGAGACGAAGCTCGAAGTCGAGCGACGCAGGATCCGCAGCCGGATCGCCCGGCTCGGGGCGGACCTCGCCGAGTTGCAGCGCACTCGCCAACTGCAGCGCAAGAGCCGTGACCGCTCCGGGTTGGCCAAGGTGTCGATCGTCGGGTACACCAACGCGGGCAAGTCGACGCTGCTCAACCACCTGACCCAGGCCGGGGTGCTCGTCGAGGATCGCCTGTTCGCCACGCTCGACCCGACCACTCGTCGCCTCGCACTGCCCGGAGGTGAACCCGTCCTGCTCTCCGACACCGTCGGATTCATCCAGCGCCTGCCCCACGGCCTGGTCGAGGCATTCAAGTCGACGCTCGAAGTGGTCAGCGAGGCCGATCTGCTGATTCACCTCGTCGACAGCGCAGCGCCCGACCCTCAGGCGCAGATCGACGCCGTGCACGGCGTGCTCGCCGAGATCGGAGCCGAGCAGGTCCCCGAGGTCCTCGCGTTCAACAAGGCAGATCTCGCTCCGGAGACCGCGGGGCAACTCGTCGCCGACCATCCCGGCTCGCTGGCGATCAGCGCGGTGACCGGTCGGGGGGCCGACGTGTTACTGGAGGCGATTGCAGCCCGGCTCCGCTCGCTGAGCCGGATCGCCGAGCTGACCGTCCCCTACGACCGCGGCGACGTGGTCGCCGCCATCCACCGGGAGGGTGAGGTCGTCGGGATCGCCGACTCCGAAGGTGCGCTGCGCGTGCGAGCCCGGCTGTCGCCGGCATCGCTGGGACGGATCGAGGAGTTGCTCCTCGGCAGGCCGTCGGCACGCAGCGGGAGTTGACGCTCGGCTCTCCCGTCCCGGATGTCCCCGGCGCCTGGGCGCGATCGTCGCCGGGGACCGGCGTGAGGCAGCATGACCGCAAGATGAGCAGCCATCCGACCGGGTTCGTCCCGCCCCCCTATCCCTACGACCGTCTCGACCGCCTGGCGGCGATCGCCTCTGACGTGCCCGGGGGGATCGTCGATCTCTCGATCGGCACGCCGTGTGACCCACCGCCCGACGCCGTCGTCACCGCCTTGTCCTGTTCGGGTGCCGAGCGCGGCTATCCGCCGAGCATCGGCTCGGCCGAGTTGCGCCAGGCGATCGTCAGCTACCTCGTCCGACGGTTCAGCTTGCCCTCCGCTCCCGGTGAGGTGGCTGCGTGCATCGGCACCAAGGAGTTCGTCGCTTCGACGCCACAGTACCTGCACCTGCGCCGACCCGAGAGGGACACCGTGCTGTACCCCGCCGTCGCCTACCCGACCTATGAGATGGGAGCGGTCCTCGGTGGGTGCCGCCCCGTCGCCGTGCCGCCGGGGATCGACGGCGGTCTCGATCTCGGTGCGATCGACCCGGCCGACGCGTCCCGGGCGTTGCTCTTGTGGGTCAACTCGCCGAGCAATCCGACAGGGGCGCTGAGTGATCTCGGCGCGGCCGCGGCATGGGGCCGGGAGCACGACGTGCCGGTGTTCAGCGACGAGTGCTACGCCGAGTTCACCTGGTCGGACCGACCCCGTTCGATCCTCGAGCACGGTGCGGACGGCGTGGTCGCGGTCCACTCGCTGTCCAAGCGCTCCAACCTCGCCGGTCTGCGTGTCGGGTTCTACGCCGGCGATGCGCACCTCGTCGGCTACCTGCGCGAGGTCCGCAAGCACGCCGGGATGATGGTTCCGGGACCTGCCCAGCACGCCGCGGTGGTCGCCCTCAGGAGCGACGACCACGTCGAGATGCAACGGGAGCGCTACCGGCGCCGCTTGCAGTCGATGGCCCGCACCTTGTCGGCGTGGTCGGGCGACGCGGTGACGTCACCGGCGGGGGGCTTCTACCTGTGGTTCGACACCGGCGATGGCTGGCAGTTCGCCGAACGGCTTGCTGCCGAGGGGGGAGCGCTGGTCAGCCCGGGGGACTTCTACGGTGCCGGGGGGGCGAACAACGTCCGTGTCGCTGTGGTACAACCTGACGATCGGCTCGAGCTCGTCGCCCGGCGACTGGGGGTTTCGTGATGTCCACGCCGTACAGCACCGTCCCCCTGCCTGCCCCCGGCATGGCGGTGCCGGGTCGACCGCCCACCCGGCGGAGCGCGGCCGCGATCGTCGTCGGGGTCGTTCTGATCGTGGCCGGACTGGTCGGCGCCGGAGTGCTGTTCTTCGTCCAGAAGAGCTCCTACGAAGACGCGGTGAAGAACCTGCAGCGCACCGCGTCGGGCCTGGAGACGACGTTCGTCTTCGAGAAGCCGGGTACGTTCACCATCTACTACGAGTACAAGGGGAACTTCAGCGTCAAGGTCGACGGGGACACCGAAGACTTCGAGATCGATGCTCGGGAGACGCCCAAGCAGGTCAAGTTGACCCTGGAGACTGCCGACGGCGACACCGTGCGGCTGCGGCGCGAGGTGGGCTCGGTGAGCTATGACGTCGGGGGGTTCGCCGGCAGCGCATACCGCACGGTGGAGATCCGCGAGGACGGGTCGTACAAGCTGTCGATCGAACCCCAGAAGCGCCAGTTCGCGATCGCCATCGGACATGGCCAGTTGTCCAAGCCAACGCTCCTCTGGCCGGCGGTGATCGCCGGAGCGGGTGTCGTGCTCGGGCTGCTCCTGCTCCTCATCGGCGGGCGGCGCCGCCCGCTCCCCGCATCGGCAATCGCTGCCGCCCCTCCGTCCCCTGTCGGTGCTGGATGGGGGGCACCTGCCGCCGCTGGTGGTCCGGACCCGTCGTGGGCCGTCCCGCCGGCGTCGTCGCCGGACCCAGCCCACCAGGACCCGCCGACGACCGTCCCCTGGACGTTTCCTCCGACCGCACCCGAGTCGCTCCCGGAGCCACCCCCTCCGGCGTCTCCAGGCGATCCGTGGGCGCCGCCCGCAGGCTGATGGTCAGCACCAGTACCTCTGGGAATCTCACGCTAAGCGAACTGCCAACTCCACTCAGTGTCCAGCCTTGCTGATTATTGAGGAATTTGCCCTAGGGGGGTGACAGCGACGCCGGTGTTTGTTACAGTCTGTTTTCGAAGTTGACGGATCCGACATGCGGGAGCGTGTGTTCCTCCGAGCGGCCACGTGTGGGGCGCTTGTCGGATACGCAGATCGGATACTGAGAGAGGCGGTACCCTTCCGATGACATCGCTGGCCGAGCGCGACCAGAATTCCCCGACCGAGTCCACCGGACGGAGCAGGTTCCGGGGGGTGCTTGCCCTCCTCGCCGTCGTTGTCGGTCTGGGCATGTTCGCCACCGCGTGCATGCCCGACGACGCCGGAACGAACTTCGGCCGGGTCAACGAGGTCCGCGCCGGAGTCGGCCTGCCGAGCCTCACCCGCTCCGCCGAACTGGATGCCAAGGCGCAGGTCCAGGCGGACAAGATGGCCAAGAGGGGCTCGATCTTCCACTCCGCAAGCCTCTCCTCCGGTGTCTCCGCCGGTTGGTCGCAGATCGGTGAGAACGTCGCCGTTGCCGGAACCGTGCAAGACGCCCAGGCGGCCCTGGAGGCCTCTCCGGGTCACTATGAGAACATGACGAACGGGTCGTACACCCAGATGGGCGTCGGTGTGACGACGCGCAACGGTCGGGTCTTCGTCGTCCAGGTCTACGTCGCACGCTGATCCTTGCAACGCCGGCGCCCGGACCCTGGGGGGACGGGCGCCGTTAGCGTTTCTGCGGTGCCCGTCGATCTCCTGGAACTGACCGCCGCCCTCGTCGACATCCCCTCGGTATCCCATGAGGAAGGGGAGATCGGTGACTGGCTGGAACAGCGCCTGAGAGCGATCCCCTGGCTGGGCGTCGAGCGCCTGGGGAACAACATCGTCGCCCGGACGATGCTCCGGCGCTCGCTGAGGTTGATCATCGCCGGGCACACCGACACCGTTCCGATCGCCGGCAACGTCCCGTCCCGGCGGGAGGGCGACACGCTGTGGGGTTGCGGGACGAGCGACATGAAGTCGGGCCTGGCGGTGATGCTCGCTCTCGCCGAGGAGATCGATGAGCCGGCCGTCGACGTGACGTGGGTGTTCTACGAGGCAGAGGAGGTCGACGCACGGTTCAACGGCCTCGGTCGGCTGTTCGCCGAGCGCCCGGATCTGCTCCTCGGCGACGCCGCGCTGCTCGGTGAACCGACCGGGGCGGCGATCGAGGCAGGATGCCAGGGCACCCTACGCGCCCGGATCGTGCTGCGTGGGCGGCGCGCCCACACCGCCCGGCCGTGGATGGGAGTCAACGCGATCCACCGCGCCGGCGGGCTGCTCGATCGCCTG
>CAZQEJ010000016.1:19494-21444 GCA_964592165.1 uncultured Ilumatobacteraceae bacterium
CCGGGGGAGCGCCCCCCAACCTCGCCCACCCGCTGCTCGCCGCGCTCGTCGAGCGCAACCGCTTGGCGGTCCGGGCGAAGCTCGGCTGGACCGATGTCGCTCGGTTCGCCGCGGCTGGCATCCCCGCCGCAAACCTCGGACCCGGTGACCCGACGCTCGCCCACATGCGCGACGAGCGAGTCGAGCGGAGGCCGATCGATCAGGTAGCCAGCGCGCTGCGCGATCTGCTCCTTCGTGGTCCTAGTACCGGCGAAGAACCGTGACGACCCGCCCATAGACGACGACCTCGTCGGCGTCGAAGACCATCGGGGTGAGACGGGTGTTGTGGGGGATGAGGGTGATCGTGTGTCCTTCCCGGCGGAACGTCTTGACGGTCGCCTCCTCTCCGGCGATCCCGGCGACGACGAGGTCCCCGTTCGCTGCGTCGGACTGGTGGCGGACGACGACGAAGTCGCCGTCGAGGATCCCGGCGTCGACCATCGAGTCGCCCCGGACACGGAGCATGAACAAATCGCCGTCGCCGGTGAAGTCCGCAGGCAGCGGGTGGAGCTCTTCCACGTTCTGTTCGGCGATCGTGCCCGTGCCCGCGGCGACGTCGCCGATGAGGGGTACGTTGCGCACCGGGCGCCGGTCGACCCGGGCCCCCGAGTTCGTGTCGTAGCGCATCTCGACGGCGCGCGGCTTGGTCGGATCACGGCGGATGTATCCGTGGCGCTCGAGCGTGCGGAGGTGGCTGTGGACCGTGGACGGGGACGTCAACCCGACCGCCGCGCCGATCTCCCGGACGGAGGGCGGATACCCCCGGTCGCGCATCAGGCGTTCGATGAACTCGAGGATCTCGCGCTGGCGGTCGGAGAGGGGCGGTTCGCTCGTCGGTCGGCGCATGCGTCCAACGGTAGCCGATCCGTGCCCAGATCTCAAACATCTGTTCGACAAACAGTCGTTCGGGTGACCGTCGTCCGGCGGGCGGCGGGTTCGGGCGCCTTGGGCGCCTCGTTCTGCCGCCGCTAGCGTGCGCGCTGGTGCACTGCCCGGCCTGCCATGCCGACGACACGAAGGTGATCGATTCGCGCGTCGCCGAAGACGGAACGGCGATCCGGCGTCGTCGCCAGTGCCTTGTCTGCAGCCACCGTTTCACGACCTTCGAGCGGATCGAGGAGGTTCCCCTGGTGGTGGTCAAGTCGAACGGCCGGCGGGAGCCGTTCGACCGGGCGAAGGTGGTGGGGGGTGTGCTCGCCGCGTGCAAGGGTCGTCCGGTCGGCCGCGACGACGTCGAGTCGCTCGCCGAATCCGTCGAGGAGCAGGTCCGCCTCCGTGGGCCGGAGGTCGCGAGCAACGACGTCGGTCTGTGCGTGCTCGATCGCCTCCGTGCTCTCGACGAGGTCTCCTACCTGCGCTTCGCCAGCGTGTACAAGGCGTTTGACGGCGTCGCTGACTTCCGCCGGGAGCTGACCCTGTTGGAGAAGCAGGGGAGCGAGACGGGCCAGCCGGCACCTTCTGCCGGTCAGGCCTGACCGTGGCGCCTCATGCCTGACGCAGATACCTGCAGAAGAGGAATCCATCCTCTTCCATCAACTGGGTGAGGCGCATCCGGCGCAGGCCGGAACCCGCCCCGGCGACGATCCTGGCCGACGTCCCGCCGGCCAGCGCGGGGGACACGGTGAGGTTGACCTCGTCGATCAGGCCAGCATCGACGAGCGTGCCGTTGAGCCTCGGCCCACCCTCGCAGTGGACGATCTCCGCACCGAGCGCGCCGAGCGCGGCGCGCAGATCGAGGTGCTGGTGGCCGGCCCGCACGGTCGGGACAGGAACCTCGGGGGCCTCCTCGCTCGTCACCAAGAAGCCCGCGCCGCTGGCGAACAGGGGCACGGAGAAGTCGAGGCCCTCGCCCCGGGTGGTGACCACGCCGATCCGCTGGCCGGCCTTGCTCGGTGCGCCGTAGCGCTCGGC
>CAZQEJ010000016.1:21544-32151 GCA_964592165.1 uncultured Ilumatobacteraceae bacterium
GACATCGCCTTGACAGAGCACAGAGCGTGAGATTTTCCACCGTTCATCCACAGCTTGTGGATGGCAGCGGAGAATCCACAGGGCAATTCACAGCCTTGTCCTCTCGTTCCCCACAGGGCGCGGTCCGTAACGTCGAGCCCGGCAACGGATCACGGTGCGCGGGCTGCGGATGGATGCGAGCATCCACCTCCGTTTGGGTGTCAACGTTGGGGCAGGAGTGGCCCTGGACCTGCAGCTGCGCACCGTGATCACGACCGGCGCGGCGAGTTCGGCTGTCCCGGCGGGCCGGGCGATCGTGTCCGGCGCGTTGACACAGTCGTAACTACAGTGCTGTAATCTTTACTACGGGTTGGGGTCCAGGACTGGTAGGACGGATCCAGACACCACATCTTGTGTTGGCCGAGCGGTTCGGGGGATTCCGGACCGGACGATCGAAGGGAACAGGACATGTCGCTAGCGCCGGAGCGCCTCCGAATCGGGATCAACCGGTTCTTCACCGTCGCGGGTGTGAGCCCGCACGACGAGGTCGTCTGGGAACGGCGCGACGCGCGCATCGCGAACTGGAAGGATGGGACGGTCGCGTTCGAGCAACCGGCTGTGGAGTTCCCCACGTCGTGGTCCGTGAACTCGACCAACATCGTCGCCCAGAAGTACTTCCGGGGGACACTCGGCACCACGGAGCGTGAGGATTCGCTCCGTCAGGTGATCGATCGTGTCGCCGACACGATCACCGAGTGGGGAGCGAGCGGCGGCTACTTCGTCGACCAGGCCGAGTCGGAGACCTTCCGCGACGAGTTGAAGGCGATCCTCGTCACCCAGCGGGCCGCGTTCAACAGCCCGGTGTGGTTCAACATCGGCGTCGACGGGGTCCCTCAGCAGGCCAGCGCGTGCTTCATCTTGTCCGTCGACGACACGATGGACTCGATCCTCAACTGGTACCGGGAAGAGGGCGTGATCTTCAAAGGGGGATCCGGGGCCGGCGTGAACCTGTCCCGGATCCGCTCCTCCAAGGAGTTGCTCCAGGGAGGCGGCACCGCCTCGGGGCCGGTCAGCTTCATGCGGGGAGCGGATGCCTCGGCGGGGACGATCAAATCCGGAGGCAAGACCCGCCGGGCGGCGAAGATGGTCATCTTGGACGTCGACCACCCCGACGTCGAGGAGTTCGTGTGGTGCAAGGCGCGTGAGGAACGCAAGGCCCGCGTGCTCCGGGATGCGGGGTTCGACATGGACCTCGATGGCATGGACTCGTTCTCCATCCAGTACCAGAACGCGAACAACTCGGTGCGCGTCTCGGACGAGTTCATGGAAGCAGTGCTCGCCGACCAGGACTGGGCACTCGTCGCCCGGACGACCGGCGACGAGGTCGGTCGCGTCCGGGCCCGGGAGCTGTGGCGGGAGATCGCCACCGCCGCATGGGAGTGCGCCGATCCGGGCCTGCAGTTCGACACGACGATCAACGCCTGGCACACGGCGCACTCCAGCGGTCGGATCAACGGCTCGAACCCGTGCAGCGAGTACATGCACCTCGACGACTCGGCGTGCAACCTGGCCTCGATCAACCTGCTCAAGTACCTCGCCGACGACGGCACCTTCGACATCGACGCGTTCCGTCACACCGTCGAGGTGATCTTCACCGCGCAGGAGATCCTCGTCGGGCGTGCCGACTACCCGACGGAGGCGATCGCCGAGAACAGCCGGAGGTTCCGTCAGCTGGGCATCGGCTACGCCAACCTGGGGGCGATGTTGATGGCCCTCGGCCTACCCTACGACTCCGACGGCGGGCGCAACTGGGCGGCCGCGATCACCGCGCTGATGACCGGCCACGCCTACGCGACGAGCGCGCGCATCGCCAGCCGGATGGGTCCCTTCGCCGGCTTTGCCGACAACGAGGAGCACATGTTGCGGGTGTTGCGCATGCACCGCGACGCGGCGCGGCGGATCGAGCCGGGCGTGGTCCCCGCCGCGCTCGTCGGCGCTGCCCAGGAAGCGTGGGAGATCGCGGTCCGGGACGGGGAGGAGTTCGGGGTGCGCAACGCGCAGGCCTCCGTCCTCGCCCCCACCGGCACGATCGGGCTGATGATGGACTGCGACACGACGGGGATCGAACCCGACCTCGGCCTCGTCAAGCTGAAGAAGCTGGTCGGCGGGGGAACGATGTCGATCGTCAACCAGACGATCCCCCGAGCGCTGCGCACCCTCGGCTACCGCGCCGAACAGGTTGCCGAGATCATCGGCTACATCGATCGGGAGAAGTCGGTGGTCGGCGCCCCGCACCTCGCCGCCGCACACCTGGCCGTGTTCGCCTGCTCGATGGGCGACAACGTGATCCACTACGAGGGCCACGTGCGGATGATGGGCGCCGTCCAGCCGTTCATCTCCGGGGCGATCTCCAAGACGGTGAACATGCCCGAGGAAGCGACGGTCGAAGACGTCGAGGCGCTGCACCTGCTGTCCTGGCAGCTGGGCCTGAAGGCGGTCGCTATCTATCGCGACAACTGCAAGGTCGCCCAGCCCCTGTCGACGGCGAAGAAGGGCGATGATGCGATCGGTGCGCCGGGCACGAGCGAGGCCGCCGCGGCCCAGGTCGTCGAACGGATCGTGGAGAAGGTCGTCCACGCCCCGATCCGCCAGAAGCTGCCCCGGCGACGCCAGAGCCGGACATTCGAGTTCCGCGTTGCCGACTGCAAGGGCTTCGCCAACGTCGGGGAGTACGCCGACGGCCGTCCGGGAGAGATCTTCCTCACCGTCTCCAAGCAGGGTTCGACGCTGTCCGGGATCATGGACGCGTTCGCCAAGAGCATCTCCTATGGCCTGCAGTACGGGGTGCCGATGCGAGCCTTCGTCGAGGCCTTCGTGAACATGCGCTTCGAGCCGGCGGGGATGACCGACGATCCCGACATCCGCTTCGCCGCCTCGATCATGGACTACCTCTTCCGCCGCCTGGCCCTCGAGTACCTGTCCTATGAGGAGCGGGCCGAGCTGGGCATCTTCTCCGTCGACGAACGACTTCAGCCGACCCTGCCGGGCGTCGAGGAGTCCGTCATCGAGACGCTGATGGGCTCGGAGATCGCTGCCGATCCGAAGAGCATCCCCTCTGCGACCGATCTCGCCGGACAGCTCGAGTTCGGCACCGCGGTGCCCGCTCCGAGCACCGATCACAGTCCGGCGGCAGGGATCACCCGGCCGATCTACAAGGCCGACGCGCCGATGTGCATGCAGTGCGGTGTGCAGATGCAGCGCTCAGGCGCCTGCCACGCCTGCCCGAGTTGCGGAGCGACGTCGGGCTGCAGTTGACGACGCCAGCCGTGGTGGCGAACGCCTCACCGATCGCCACCACGGCTTCGCTCTGGGCGCGCTGGTGGCGGCGGCCGCGCTGCCGTGACGGTCAGCGGCGGCGGAGGGCGACGGTGAGGACGAACGGGTGATGGTCGCTGCCGGCGGGAGGCAGGTCCCGCGTGGCCAACGGGTGCACGTCACCGCCGACGAGCGCGTGGTCGATGCGGGCGATCGCCCCGACCGTGGCGAGCACACCCCGTGCTGCGAGCCGGAAGCTGCGCGACAGACCCTTGCCCAGCGCATCGTGCGCGTCGCGCAACCCGAGCCGGAGGAGGCCCCGGTACTCCGGGCGGAACGAGGTCATGTTGAAGTCGCCTGTGACGATCAGCGGTCGGGGCGGTTTCATCAGGTACGGCTGCAACGCCCGCATTTGGCGCCGGCTGCGCCGGTTGCCCCCAGGCTCGAGCACCGCGGCGAGGTGCAGGCCGACGACGTGCACGAGCCCGCTCGGCCGGCGCACGATGGCGTGGGCGACGCGCATCGGTCCGACGCGCTCCATCCCCGAGCCGGGGGCGAACGGGACATGTGAGGCGATGCACACCGAGTACTCCGAAGCGTCCGCCGGGTCGACGAGCCGGTGCGGGTACGCCTCGTCGCCGCCCGCCGCACTCAGCGCGGCGCCGAACGCCGGTGTCCACTCGTTGATCACGATCAGATCGGCGTGCGCGCCGAGCAGTTCGGCGGCGAGCACGTGGGGCGTCTCGTTGTGCGCGTAGACGTTGGCGGTGGCGATCGTCAGCCGTTCCCCCGTGGCTGCCCACTGAGGCGCCGTCTGGCGCCGGTGGTGGGTGAGGAGCAGCACCAGTTGATAGGCGGCGAGCATCAGCGACCCCGCGGCGACCGCCCACAGTGCGGTGACCACCGCTCCGGTCAGGCTGAACCACGCGCCGACGAGGAGCACGGGCAGGCCGTCGTGGCCCACCGCGACGAAGACGTTCAATGACCGGGTCAGCCGGCTGGTGAGGACGAGCACGCTCAACGCGCTGAAGACCGTCCAGCTGAACACGTCGATGATCAGCTGCAACGCCTGGTCGAGATGGGCGACAGCCAGCAGCACGGACCCATCCTGGCGCCGGTCCCCCCCGACGCGGGCAACCGGAGCCGCGGCACAGCGAGGTCTCGCCGCGGCCAGCGCGGCACGATCGGCCCGGCGGCGTACACTCGCCACGTGCGACTCGAGCGGAGACCGGGCTGGTGGATGCTCGTCGGTGGCCCACTTCCGCCGAGTGCGGACGGCCTGACGATCGGGCGGTTGATCATCGTCCGCCGGGGCCACGAGCACTCCGAGTACCTCGTGCGTCACGAACAGGTCCACGTGCGTCAATGGCGGCGCCACGGTCCGGTCGGGTTCCCTGCCCGCTACCTCGCCGGCTATCTGCGGGGGCGGCTGCGCCGGCTGGGTCACGAGGGGGCCTACCTGCGGATCCCGTTCGAGATCGAAGCCGACTGGGTGGCCCGGCGGACGTTGCTCGCCCAGCGCGAGCCGGCGGCGGTGGAACCGGCGGCGGCCCGGTAGCGTTCGTCCCCGGCTTCCCCCGACGAATCGGTCGACCGCGCCCGGTGCGGTCCCGTCCGGGAGGAGATCGCCGTGGTCGACATCGAGCGCCCCGCGCCGCGCCTGTCGCTGGCGCGCCACGTCCAGGCCACGCTCGCCTTCGTCGGCGTTGGTCGCCTGGCGGTGAGCGCGGCGTCCGTCGCTCTTGTCGCCGCCGGATGCTGGTGGTTGCTGCGCGCCCCCGCGCCGCCGATCGAACGATCGTTGCCCTTCACCGCCATGCCGTCGAGCGCGTCGTCGACGACTGCCGCGTCTGCGCCGGCAGAGGTGGTGCGCGCTGACGCCCCGACGACCGGCACGACCCCGGCCACGATCGTCGTCCAGGCCGCAGGTGCCGTCAACGCGCCGGGGGTGTACACCCTGCCCGGCGGGGCGCGGATCCATGAGTTGATCACCGCGGCCGGTGGGCCGGTGGCCGGGGCCGACACCGACGCGCTGCAGCTCGCCGCCGTGCTCGGCGACGGGCAGCGGGTCTACGTGCCGGTCGTCGGTGAGGTCCCCGCCGGGTCAGTGCTCCCCGTGGGCCAGCCCCCGTCGCCCGACCCGGCGGCTGCCCCTGCGGCGGGTCCGCTCGACGTGAACACCGCGACTGTCGAGGAGCTCGATGGGCTGCCCGGGATCGGACCGGCAACGGCGGCGGCGATCGTCGCCCACCGGGAGTCGAACGGGCCGTTCGGCTCGGTCGACGACCTGCTCGAGGTGCGCGGCATCGGCCCGGCCAAGCTCAGTGCACTCGTTGGGTTGGTGACCACATGAGCGGCGGTCGGCTCACAGCACCCGGCGGTAGGCGACGGCGAAGGCGACGGTCGCTCCGACCCACACCGGCACCGCGAGCCAGGCGAACTCGACCCACCAGTCGCGCCAGGAGGCGACCACGCTACGCGTCGCCCGCCGCGCCGACCACGCCCCGACGCCGAGCCAGAACAGCACGCTCGTCGCTGCGGCGAGGAGGTAGCGCGCGGTGCCTCCCGACACGGGGATGCCGAGCAGGAGCATCGTCGGGGCGGCCAGCGCGGTGAGCAGGAACCCCCCCGAACCACGGATCGTCGATCCCGTCCAGTGCAACATCAGCGCACCGAGCACGACGAACGACGCGGGCACGACCAGGCCCATCGGAGGTCCGAGCCGCCGAAGCTGGGCACGGTACGCGAGGTGGCCGCCGCGCACGGCCCGCGGGTCGTCCACCGTCGGGGGGTCGGCCGTCAACGCCACGCCCGGAGTCTATGGGTCGCTGTTGTCTGCAGCGCGCCGTGCCGCGCCGATGGCGTCGGATGCACATGTGGTCGGCTTCGCCGCCGCAGTCAGCGTGGGGGCGTGGCTCGCCCGGCCCCTGCCGCTGGCGTCGATCGTCGTCGTCGCCGGGATGGCAGCACTCGCCGCGGCCGGGCGGCGTCCGGTGCTCGTCGGCGTCTGCCTCGCCGTCGTCGCCTGTGGCCTGGGAGGACGGGCAGTCGCCGGGCTCACCGCCCCGGCAGTCGGTCCCTTCGGCGGGTGGGTGACGCTCGTCAGTGATCCCGACCCGGGCAGAGGTGGAGTCCAGGTCGTCGTCACTGCGGCCAGACAGCGGATGGTCGTCTTCGCCTATGGCGGCGCGGGGAAGCGCTTGGCGCGCATGTCCGCGGGGGAGAGGGTGTGGATGGAGGGATCCCGCCGCCAGCTTCCCGTGGCGCGCCGCGAACGGTGGATGTCACGCCACGTTGCCGTCGAACTGCGCATCGCGACGGTCGGAGACCGCCTCCCCGGCGCGGCGTACACCGTTGCCGCGAACCGGGTGCGCTCCCTCCTCGCTGCGGCGGTGGTCCACTGGCCACCGGTCGAGCGATCGTTGTTCCTCGGCTTCGTGATCGGCGACGATCGGGCGCAACCCGACGATCTCGTTGCCGACTTCCGCCGCGCCGGTCTGTCTCACCTCACGGCCGTATCGGGGCAGAACGTGGCCTTCGTCCTCGTCGTCGGCAGCCCGCTCCTTCGCCGGTTGCGGCCCGCAACGCGCTGGGCGGCGACCCTCGCCCTGGTTGCCTGGTTCGCTGCGCTGACTCGCTTCGAACCGTCCGTGCTGCGCGCGTCGGCGATGGCCGCGCTCGCTGCGACCGCGTTCTGGCGCGGCTGGCAGGCGCGTCCGATCCGCCTCCTCGCCCTCGCCGTCGCCGGCTTGACCCTCGTCGATCCGCTCCTCGTCCACTCCGTCGGGTGGTGGCTCTCCGTTGGCGCGACCGGCGGGCTCGCTCTCCTCGCGAGCCCGCTCGCCGATCGCCTTCCCGGCCCGCGATGGGTCGCCGAGCCGCTCGCCGTGACCCTCGCTGCTCAGGCCGGGGTCGCCCCGGTGAGCGTCGCCGTGTTCGGCAGCGCCCCGTTGCTCGCCCCGTTGGCGAACATCCTCGCTGTGCCGGTCGCCGGGTTCGTCATGGTCTGGGGCATCCCCACCGGCGTGCTCGCCGGAGCGCTGCCGGCCGTCGCCCCGCTGGCCGGGATCCCCAGCCTGGTAGCCACTCGCTGGGTCGCGGTCGTCGCCCGCCTCGCTGGTCGTGCCGAGCCCGGATGGCCTCCCGGCGTCGCGCTCGGCTGCCAGTCGGCTGTCGTCGCTGTGTTCGTCGCGATCGGTCGCCGTCGCCGTGCTCGTCGCGATCCGTCGTCGCCGACGGTGCCGGATCGCTAGCGTCGGTACCCGATGCGCACCGTGACCCACGCCCTCGCCGCCGAACGGTGAGCGTCCAGGTCTTTACCGGCGATGATCAATCGCTGCTCGCCGCGGCCCTGCTCGAGCACGTCGAGCGGCTCGTCGGCGACGATGACCGGACGTTGCTGGTCGACGACTTCGCCGGCGCGGAGTACGAGATCCGCTCCGTGATCGACGCGGCTCAGACCCCACCGTTCCTCACCGATCGGCGGATCGTCGTCGCGCGGGGGATGGAACGGTTCGCCACCGACGAGCTGAAGCTGCTGATCTCCTACCTGAGTGATCCGCTACCGACGACGGAACTCGTCGTCACCTGGTCGGGCCGCGTCCCCAAGGCGCTGAGCGACGCGTTGACGCGCGCCGGGGCTGCCGTCGGCAGCACGGCTGCCCCGTCACGCAAGGCCGATCGAACGGCCTGGATCGACGAGCACCTCGCGGCTGCGCACCTGCGCCTCGACCCCGGCGCGGTCGCCCTCGTCGGCGCCTGGCTCGGGGAGGACCTGGCGCGCTTCGCCGGGATCGTGCACACGCTCGTCGCGACGTACGGGACCGAGCGGCGCTTGGGCGTTGCCGACGTCGAACCGTTCCTCGGCGATGCCGGGAGCGTCCCGCCGTGGGACCTGACCGACGCGATCGACAGCGGCGACGCCGGGCGTGCGATCGGCCTGCTGCGGCGGATGATCGGAGCCGGGGGTCGGCATCCGTTGCAGGTGATGGCCATCCTCCAGACCCACTACCTGCGCCTGCTCAAGCTCGACGGCAGCGGTGCGCACAATGAGGCGAGCGCGGCTGACGTGCTCGGGATCAAGGGTTTCCCGGCGCGCAAGGCACTCGATCAGTACCGGCGGCTCGGCCCGGGCGGCACCCGCCGGGCGGTGCAGTTACTCGCCCATGCTGACCTCGACATGCGCGGCACGACCGGCCTGGAGCCCGATGTCGTGCTCGACATCCTGATCGCCCGCCTCGCCCGGCTGGCCCCCGCTCGCGGGGCGCGGCGGTGATCTCTGTCAGCCCGCTGCGTTGATCTTGGCCATCAGGCGTGCCTTGCGCCGGGCGGCCTGGTTCTTGTGGATGATCCCCTTCGCGGCAGCCTTGTCCAGCTTCTTGACCGCCAGGCGGACCTCGTCGGAGTTCGTGTCCGGCTCCGCGGTCGACGCAGCGTGCGCCAGAGCGGTCTTGACCCGGGTCTTCAGCTCGGAGCGCACGGCCTTGTTGCGCGCCGTCGCCTTGGCGTTGGTCAGGATCCGCTTCTTCTGGCTCTTGATGTTCGCCACGAGGACTTCCTTCGCTCACAGGGGGCTGGGAGAGGTTACCGGTAGCATCGTGCGGACGCCACCATGGACCTCGAGCGCATCCGCAACTTCTCGATCATCGCCCACATCGACCACGGGAAGTCGACGCTCTCCGACCGCATCCTGGAGTTGACCAAGACGGTCGACGCCCGGGAGATGCGCTCGCAGTACCTCGACTCGATGGATCTCGAACGGGAGCGGGGGATCACGATCAAGGCGCAGACCGTGCGCCTCCACTGGCGTGACCACGTCCTCCACCTGATCGACACCCCCGGGCACGTCGACTTCGGCTACGAGGTGAGCCGCTCGCTCGCCGCCTGCGAAGGCGTCGTCCTCGTCGTCGACGCCGCCCAGGGGATCGAGGCCCAGACGCTGGCCAACTGCTACCTGGCCCTCGAGCACGACCTGGAGATCGTCGCCGCGCTGAACAAGATCGACCTCCCTGCGGCCGACCCAGATCGTTACGCGATGGAGATCGAGACCGTCTTGGGGATCCCTGCCGAGGACATCTTGAAGATCTCGGCGAAGACCGGTGAGGGGGTGCCCGAGTTGCTCGACGCGATCGTCGGACGGATCCCCCCGCCGGCCGGCGATGCCGATGCTCCTTTGCAGGCGTTGATCTTCGACTCCCAGTACGATCAGTACCGCGGCGTCGTCTCCTCGATCCGCGTCGGCAACGGGCGGAGCGCGACCGGCGCCCGCCTGCGCTTCATGAACGCCCGTGCCGAGCACGAAGCGATCGAGATCGGGGTCCGTTCCCCGGCGCCGGTGCCCGTCGCCGAGCTCGGCCCCGGCGAGGTCGGGTACCTCATCGCCGGGATCAAGGACGTCGGCGAGGCCCGCTCCGGGGAGACCGTCACGCTCCAGTCACGTCCTGCGCCCGAACCGCTGGAGGGCTACCGCGATCCGAAGCCGATGGTCTTCTGCGGCCTGTACCCGATCGACGGCGACGAGTTCGAGAACCTGCGCGAGTCGCTGGAGAAGCTGAAGCTGAACGACGCGTCGATCTCCTACGAGCCGGAGACGTCCGGAGCGCTCGGGTTCGGCTTCCGCTGCGGCTTCCTCGGCCTGTTGCACATGGAGATCGTCAAGGAGCGCCTCGAGCGGGAGTTCAACCTCGCCCTGATCGCCACCGCGCCGAGTGTCGAGTACCGGGTGCACCCCACCGACGGTCGCCTGGAGGTGGTCGACAACCCCGCCGACCTTCCCCCGCCGCAGGCGATCGAGTACATCGAAGAGCCGTTCTTCCGCGTCTCGATCATCACCCCCAAGGAGTACACCGGGACGCTGATGGACCTCTGCCAGACCCGGCGCGGCGAGCTCGTCAAGCTCGAGTACCTCTCCCCGGAGCGGGTCGAGTTGCACTACCGGGTGCCTCTCGCCGAGGTCGTCGTCGACTTCTTCGACCAGATGAAGAGCCGATCCCAGGGGTACGCGAGCCTCGACTACGAGCTCGCCGGCTACGAGCGCTCGGCGTTGGTGCGCGTCGACCTCTTGCTCAACGCGGTCGTCGCCGATGCCTTCTCCACGATCGTCCACCGGGACAAGGCGTTCGACTACGGGCGCAAGATGTGCGAGAAGCTGAAGGAGCTGATCCCCCGGCAGATGTTCGACGTGCCGATCCAGGCCGCGATCGGGGGGAAGATCATCGCCCGGGAGACGGTCAAGGCCAAGCGCAAGGACGTGCTCGCCAAGTGCTACGGCGGCGACATCACCCGCAAGCGCAAGCTGCTGGAGAAGCAGAAGG
>CAZQEJ010000017.1:0-4331 GCA_964592165.1 uncultured Ilumatobacteraceae bacterium
CGGGCGACGGTCACCTTGTGCACCTCGTCGGGCCCGTCGTAGATGCGCGCGGCGCGCGCCGCGCGGTACATCGCCTCCAACGGCAGGTCGGTCGTGTACCCGAGGGACCCGTGGATCTGGATCGCCCGGTCGATCACGTTGTAGAGGACCTTCGCTCCCCAGAACTTGATCACCCCGATCTCCACCCGGGCGTCGGAGTAGTGCTTGCCCGCGGCGTGGAGCTGGTCCATCGTCCATGCCGCGTGCAGTGTGAGCAACCGGGCGGCCTGCATCTCGGCGTGGCTCTCGGCGATCCAGTCCTGGATCATCTGCTTCTCGGCGAGCAACGAGCCGTGCGTGTAGCGGGTCAGGGCCCGTTCGCAGAGCATGTCGAAGGCGCGCCGGGACTGACCCAGCCAGCGCATCGCGTGGTGGATCCGCCCGGGCCCGAGGCGCTGCTGGGCGAGGGCGAAGCCCCGCCCGATACCGGCCTCTCCCCCGACGACGTTGCCGAACGGGACGCGCACGTCGTCGTAGATCACCTCCGAGTGCCCTCCGGGCTCGCCGGTGCGGTGGTCGGGTTCGGCCATCGTCGGTACGTCGCGCACGACGTTCACCCCCGGGGTCCCGGTCGGTACGACGATCATCGAGAAGGCCCGCGCCGCGGGGGTCTCGGCGTCGCCGGTGCGGACCATGACCAAGAGGATGTCGCTGATACTCGCGTTGGAGGAGAACCACTTGTGGCCGTTGATCACCCACTCGTCGCCGTCGCGCACCGCGGTGGTGCTCAGCAGCGTCGGGTCGGCCCCCGCGGTCGGTTCGGTCATCGAGAAGCACGAACGGATCTCCCCATCGAGCAACGGCTGCATCCAGCGCTGCTTCTGCTCGGGCGTCCCGCCCACGGCGAGCAGTTCGGCGTTGCCCGAGTCAGGTGCGTTGTTCCCGAAGATCAACGGGGCATACATGCACTGGCCGAGGATCTCGTGCATCAAGCCGAGCTTGACCTGGCCGAAGCCGAGCCCGCCCATGTCCGGCGGGAGGTGCGCGGCCCACAGGCCGCGCCGGCGGACCTCGTCCTTGAGCGGCGCGGTGATCCGGGCGAACGCCTCCCAGCCGCCCGGGGCGCGCCAGTGGTCGGCGAGCGTCTCCAGGGGGAGGATCTCCTCCCGGACGAACTCGCGCATCCAGGCGAGCTTCTCCTCGAACTCCGGCTCGGTCGAGAAATCCCAGGCCATCGATGTCCCCCCTCGGTCGGCCGGAGCCGGCGGCGACCCCGGGCCTCCGGGGACGCTAGTCGCCGCCCACTGCCCGCAGCGCCTGCGGGAGCGGCCCGGCGCAACGGCGGTACCCTCCGCCGATGGCCTCGGCGAGCACGACGCTGACGACGATCGCGACGATCGGCGTGCTCGGCTTCGTCGGCGTCCGCCTCGCCGGCGGGGTGCGCATCGCCAGCCGCGGCCCGGGCCGCGCGCTGGTCACGACGGTCGTCCGCGGCATCCGCTGGCGGCACGTGTGGCCGGTCCCCATCGTCCTCGGCGCGGTCGTCGCCACGGCCTCGGCCGCGATGATCGTCCCCGGGCTCGAGTGGGGGTGGTGGACGGCGCTCGGCGGGCAGGGCAACCCGGTGACGGGGACGACCGAGGCGACGTCGGGGACGGTCTGGGCATGGCTCGTGCCGCTGCTGTTCTTGACGATGCTCCTCCCCGCGCTGCCGCTGTTCGCCCACGCCGAGGAGCGGATGTTCCGCCGGGGGGCACAGGGATGGACCGCGCCGCGCCGGGCATGGTCGTGCGTCCGCTTCGGCCTGGCTCACGCCGTGATCGGGATCCCCATCGGGGTGGCTCTCGCGCTGAGCATCGGGGGCGCCTACTTCCTCGCCGTGTACCTGCGCACCTGGCAACGCACCGGCTCCGTGGAGGAGGCGATGCTCGACAGCACCCGCGCGCACACCGCGTACAACGCGACGATCGTCGCCGTGGTCCTCCTCGCGATCGCCGTCGAGGTGCTCGCGCGGTGAGCGACCGATGGGTGATCCCGCCGTACCGAGGGGGCGCAGCCAGGTAAGGAATCGGTGACGAGGCGAGCCGCCCCGGGCAGCCCAGCGCTACCGTCGAACCCGTGGATCACGTCCTCAGCACGTACGGATCGGGCAGCCAACGGTGAGCGCTCTCCCCCCGCCGCCCCCGCTGCGGCCGGTTCCGCTCGAGGAACAGGAGCGCCACTTCTGCTACCGCCACCCCGACCGGGAGACCGGCCGGCGGTGCACCCGCTGCGGCCGCTGGGCGTGTTCGGACTGCCTCGTGCCCGCCGCGGTCGGCTCCCAGTGCCTGGAGTGCCTGCGGGAGTCCCGTCCTGCGGCGGCGGTGCGGGTCAAGCGCTGGAACGCGACGCAGGGCGCGCTGGTGACCAACGTGCTGATCGCGATCAACGTCGCCGTGTTCGTCTACCTCGGCCTGCAGGACCCGGCCGCGTTCAGCGGGGCGCACATCACCCAGGGCCAGGTCGACCTGGGGCTCGCCCGGGTGCTGATCCACCACGGCGAGCTGTACCGGATGGTCACCGCCGGGTTCATCCACTTCGGGATCATCCACATCGCGTTCAACATGATCGCCTTGTGGAGCCTGGGGCTGATGCTCGAACCGGCGGTCGGCCGGATCGAGTACGCCCTCGTCTACTTCGCCTCGCTGCTCGCCGGGTCGGCGGGAGCGCTGATCATCGGCGGGGCGGGCCTCACCGGGGGGGCTTCCGGCGCGGTGTTCGGACTGTTCGGGGCGGCCGCGATGGCCCTCCGGGCCCGGGGGATCAACCCGTTGAGGACGAGCATCGGCACGGTCCTCCTGCTCAACTTGGTGCTCACCTTCAGCATCAGCGGGATCTCCATCGGTGGGCACCTCGGCGGCCTGGCCGGGGGGACGATCTGCGGGGCGGTGGTCGGCGCACCGCACTGGAAGCGCCCACCACGCTGGTTGGTGTACGCGACGCCGGTGGCCGTCGGTGCGATCAGCGTCGTCGCCGGGGTGCTCGTCTCCCGCTGAGGTTCCCGGATCACCGGCACACCCCACCGCTAGCTTTCGCTCAGGCTTCCCCGAGCTCCCCACGGCACGTGCGCCGGTCCGGTTCCGCCCTCGGAGGAAACCCGTGCGCCCTGCCCATCCCCGTCTCGTGCCGCTCGCCGAGCATCTCCGCCACGACGCGTTGACCTCCCCGGTCGACGCCCTGGACGTGATCGGCGCGATCGCCGCCCGCCCCCCGGCGACCGAGGTGATCTGCGTCCACCTCGATGGGCGACGCCGCGTCGCCGGCGCGTTCGCCGTCACCGGCATCCCCGATCCCGACCGCGTCGTCGAAGTCGCCGCCGTCGCGCTCGACGCCGCAGCCGGCTTCCCCGACCTCGACGGGCTGCTCCTCGCCTCGATCCGCCCCGAGTCCGGCGGTGCCGACCCGCACGACGAGGCCCGCTGGGAGATCCTCGACGCGCTGTGCGCCGAAGCGGGCGTCGAGCTCGTCGAATGGCTGGTCGTCACCCCCCGGGCAGTGAGCCTTCCCCGGGCAGCCGGAGGGACCCCGGACCGTTGGCCGCGGCTCGCCGTTCCGCCGGGCTGAGGCGCAGCCCGGCGCGGCGCAGGGCGCGGATCAGCTCCCGGCTGCCCACCGGCACCGCTCCGGCGTCGAGCACGGTCTGGCGATGCTCGGCGGGGACGTCGTAGTGGTCGCCGTGGAAGGCCCGCGGCGGATAGCCGAGGTTGGCCGCGAACGTGTGCAGTTCCTCGGTGTCCCGGTCGCTGACGAGGTGGCACCACAAGCGGCCGCGGTGCCACCAGATCGCCTCGTCGACGAGGAGGGTCACCGGTCGGTCCCCCGGCACCTAGCGTGGACCGCGTGGAGCCGGCGATACGCGCTGCGTGGACGCGCCATGCAGGGGCGTCGCCCCAAGCCGCGGCCGTGCTCGGTTCGCTCCTCGCCCGATATGCAGAAGCGCACCGCCACTACCACGGGGTGGCTCACCTCGAGCACGTCGTCGGCGGCTGCGTCCGGCTCCTCGGCGGGCACCCCGGCGCGGATGTCGCCGATCCCGGCGCCGTCGTCCTCGCCGCCTTCTTCCACGACGCGGTGTACGACCCTCGCTCGGCGTCGAACGAGGCCGACAGCGCGGCGCTCGCCGAGAGCGAACTGGACCACCTCGGGGTCACGGCCCGACGCCGGGCGGAGGTTGCCCGGCTCGTGCTCGTCACGGCTCCGTTCGCCGCAGCTGCCGGTGGCGACGACCCCGCGGCCGACGTCCTGCTCGACGCCGATCTCGCCGTGCTCGGAGCCGACACCGCCGGGTACGCCCGCTACGTGCGCCAGATCCG
>CAZQEJ010000017.1:4431-6468 GCA_964592165.1 uncultured Ilumatobacteraceae bacterium
AAGGTCCTCGAGGCGCGGATCTACGGCACCCCGCTGGAAGCCTTGTGCGGGCACGTCTGGGTCCCCTCGCGCGACCCTAAGCAGCTCCCCTTGTGCCAGAAGTGCAAGGAGATCTACGAGGTGTACCGGATGTTCAACGACGGCCTCGGGGAAACCCCGAGCGACTAGGCCGGGCGGAGCGCTACCGTCAGCCGGCGATGCCGTCGCTGCCGACCCTGGTCACCTTCGGCGCCGCCTCGCTCGCCTTGCTAGTCATCCCCGGACCGGCGGTCCTGTACATCGTCAACCGCAGCGTCGCCGACGGGCGGCGCGTCGGCCTCGCTGCCGTCGCCGGGATCGAGATCGGCTCGCTGGTCCACGTCGTCGCCGCCGCACTCGGGTTGTCCGCAGCGCTCGCCGCCTCGGCGCGGGCGTTCGACCTCATCAAGTGGTTGGGCGCGGCCTACCTGATCGTGATCGGGATCCGTACCCTCGTGTCCCGCCCGGCCGCGACCGGGGTGCTCACCGACGCGATCCGGCCCCGTCGGGCGTTCGCCCAGGGCTTCGTCGTCAACCTGCTCAACCCGAAGGTCGCGCTGTTCTTCTTGTCGTTCCTCCCCCAGTTCATCGACCCCGCCCGCGGGAGCGGCGCGGCCCAGAGCCTGTTCCTCGGGCTCGTCTTCGTCGGTCTCGCGTCCGTCTCCGACGGGCTCTACTCGCTGGCAGCCAGCTCATTGCGGACGGTGCTGCTGCGCAGCCGGGCGCTGCCCTTCGCCCGCCGCTACCTCGCCGGTTCGGTGTACGTCGCCCTCGGCGTGGTCGCCGGTACCGCCGGCCATGGTTCGGCGGTGCAGACGTCGTGAGCCTTCGCTTCCGCCCCGCGATCCGGGCGCTGATCGTCGATCCCGACGATCGGGTGCTCCTCGTCCGCTTCGAGTTCCCCGATGCGACGGTGTGGACTCCGCCGGGCGGCGGGATCGAGCCCGGCGAGGACCCGCTCGCCGCCTTGCGGCGCGAGCTCAGCGAGGAGGTCGGCCTGCTCGACCCGGTGATCGGCCCGCCGTTGTGGGCGAGGACCCACGTCGTGCCGATGGGTGGTTGGGACGGTCAGCGCGACGAGGTCCGCCTGGTGCGCACGGCGGCGTTCACGCCGGCACCACGGATCGGCTGGCGCCAGCTGCACACGGAACGGGTCCACGAGCTGCGGTGGTGGACCCGCGACGAGCTCGTCGCCGCGCAGGCGGCGATGATCCGCTTCGCCCCGTTCGAGCTCCCCGAGCTGGTCGCCGGTGTCCTGCGTGACGGCCCGCCCGCGGATCCACCGGAGCTGCTCAACATCGTGCTCAGCTCCGAACCGGCCAAGTCCGAGATCGCCTCGTTGACCGAACCGGTGGACACCGCCGACCCGCCCGCCGGCGCTCGGTCAGCGGGAGCCAGCGAGGCACGGATGCGCTCAGCGGGCTGAGCGGACGTCGGTCTGGGAGAAGTCGTCACCCTTGTACAGCAACGCGCCCCCCGAGGTCGCCGTCAGGGCGTAAGCGAAGCAGTCGCCGAGGTTGAGTGCCGCCGGATGGTGGCCCTTGCCGAAGCGACGCCAAGCGGCGACGGCCGCCTCGGCCTGCTGCGCGTCGAGGGCGATCGTCTCGACCTCGAGCCGTTCGAGCAGCAATCGCAGATCGCGGGTGCCTTCGGAGCCGTGCCGAGCCTCGACCACGATCGCGCACTCGACCAGCGTCGCCGCACTGACCACGACGTCTCCACTGGCGGCAAGGAGCACATCGAGCAACTGCTCGGCGTCAGGTTCGCCGAACACGATCGCGGCGAGAGCGGAGGTGTCGACGATGACGCTCATCGGGGCAGGCCGTCGGCGTCGTAGCCGAGGATCTCCTCCGCGCTGCGCTGGTCGAGGATCGGTCGGGTCCGACCGCGGCGGATCAGCTCGTGGAGCTCGTCGCGGCGGGAGTGCACCTCTCGCCTCGCCCGAACACGGCGGAGCCGCTCCTCGATCGCGATCCGGGCGGCGACGGTGATCGTCTCACCGGTCTCCCGGGCGAGCTC
>CAZQEJ010000017.1:6568-12246 GCA_964592165.1 uncultured Ilumatobacteraceae bacterium
CCCAGCACCCCTTGGAGACGACGACGTTGATCAGCCCGGTCTCGTCCTCCAGGTTGAGGAACGTCGTGCCCTGGGCGGTCATCGGCCGCTGGCGGTGGGTGACGACACCGCCGACGATCACTTTCGAGCGCGGCGCGCAGTCCCACAACCCCTGGGCGGTGACCACGCCGCGCCGGTCGAGGTCGGCACGCACGAAGCGCGTCGGGTGCCCCTCGGGGGCGACCCCCGTCGCCCACAGGTCGGCCGCCGACCGCTCGACCGGCTCCATCCCCGGCAGGGTCGGGGCCTCCACCCCGGTGACGATCCCGGGCAGCCGCCCCGGGCGTGACTGGGCGACGGCCCCCACCGCCCACAGCGCCTCCCGGCGCCCGAGACCGAAACACTGCTCGAAGGCGCCAGCGGTGGCCATCGCTTCGAGTTGTTGCAGGTGCAACGACGGGTTGCGGCGGACGAGATCCTCCGGCGACACGTACGGGCCGTGCTCGTCGCGCCCGGCGACGATCGCCGCGGCGAGCTCGTCGCCGATCGTGCGGATCGACCCCAGCCCGAGGCGCACCGCCTGCCCACCGGTCGACATCGTGCACGGCTCGAGCGTCGCGATCGCCAGCGAGGCGTCGAGGTCGGGGCCGAGCGTCGTCACCCCGTGGCGGCGGGCGTCGTTGACCAGCGAGTGCGGCGACCAGAAGCCCATCGGCTGGGCGTTGATCAGCGCCGCGCAGAACGCGGCCGGGTAGTAGTGCTTGATCCACGCCGAGGCGTAGACGAGGTAGGCGAACGACACCGAGTGCGACTCCGGGAACCCGTAGTTGGCGAACGCGGCCATCTTGTCGAACAGCTCCCCGGCGGTCGCCTCGTCGATCCCCCGCTCGGCCATCCCGGCGAACAACCGGGCGCGCAACGCCTCCATCCGCTGCCGGGAGCGCTTGGCGCCCATCGCCTGGCGGAGCCGGTCGGCCTCGGCGGGGGTGAACCCGGCGAGGTCGATCGCCATCTGCATCAGCTGCTCCTGGAACAGCGGCACGCCGAGCGTCTTGCCGAGCGAGCGCTCGAGCAGCGGGTGCGGGTAGGTCACCGGCTCGGTTCCGTTGCGACGGCGGATGTAGGGGTGGACCGAGCCGCCCTGGATCGGCCCGGGGCGGATCAGGGCGATCTCGATCACCAGGTCGGCGAACGTACGCGGCCGCAGCCGGGGCAGCGTCGCCATCTGGGCCCGGGACTCGATCTGGAACACCCCGACGGTGTCGGCCGCGCAGATCATCTCGTACACCGCCGGGTCGTCTGCCGCACCCAAGCCGGCGAGGTCGAGCTCGTAGCCGTGGTGCTCGGCGATCAGGTCGACGGCGTAGTGCAGGGCCGAGAGCATCCCCAGCCCGAGCAGATCGAACTTGACGAGGTTGATCGCCGCGCAGTCGTCCTTGTCCCACTGCAGCACCGAGCGGCGCTCCATGCGCGCCCACTCCACCGGGCAGACCTCGATCACCGGGCGGTCGCAGATGACCATCCCCCCGGAGTGGATCCCGAGGTGGCGGGGGAAGTCCTCGACCTGGGCGGCGAGCCCGAGCACCGCGGCGGGGATGTCGTGATCGAGGGTCCCGTCGGAGCTCCTCTGGGCGGCGGTGGCGGCGATCTTGCCCCACACGTCGACCTGCTTCGCCCAGGCGTCCTGCTGGCCGGGGGCGTAGCCGAGGGCACGGGCCATGTCGCGCACCGCCGAGCGGGAGCGGTAGGTGATCACGTTGGCCACCAGCGCGGTGTGGTGCCGCCCGTAGCGGGCATAGACGTGCTGGATCACCTCCTCGCGCCGGTCGGACTCGATGTCGATGTCGATGTCCGGCGGGCCGTCACGCTCGGGGGACAGGAACCGCTCGAAGAGCAGCCCCAAGGCGACCGCGTCGGCCTTGGTGATCCCGAGAGCGAAGCACACCGCCGAGTTCGCCGCGCTCCCCCGGCCCTGGCAGTAGATGTCCTGCCGCTTGCAGAACTCGACGATCTCCCACACGACGAGGAAGTAGCCGGGGAAGCCGAGCTGCTCGATCACCGCCAGCTCGTGGTCGATCACCTCCCACGCCCGGGGGTGCTCGGCACGGGTGCCATAGCGGCGGGTCGCCCCGGCCTCGACGAGGCGGCGGAGGTAGGCCATCTCGTCGAGCCCGTCGGGGCAGGGGAACGGCGGCAGCTTGGGAGCGACGAGGGACAGATCGAAGGCGTGGCTGCGGCCGAGCGCGGCGGCGGCTTCGACCACCCCGGGGAAGCGGGCGAACCAGCGGGCCTGCTCGTCGCCACTGCGCAGGTGGGCGAGGCTCGTCGCCGGCAGCCAGCCGTCGAGCTCGTCGAGGCCGCGCCGGGAGCGGATCGCGGCCAGGGCGGTCGCCAGCGGGCGGGCCGCGGGGGTCGCGTAGTGCACGTTGTTCGTCGCCACGATCGCCAGGCGCTCCGCCGCGGCGAGCTCGGCGAGCGCGTCGTTGCGGTGCGAGTCGAGCGGGTCGCCGTGGTCCCACAGCTCTACGACGACCCGGTCCCGGCCGAACGCACCGATCAACCGTTGCAGCTCGCGGCGGGCCGCGGCGGGGCCGTCGGCGGTGAGAGCGGCGGGGACCGCTCCCTTGCGGCAGCCGGTGAGCACGCTCCAGTGGCCGGCACCGACGTCGGCGAGGTCGCCGAGGGTGAAGCGCGGCGCGCCCTTGTCCCCGGCGAGGTGGCCGAGGCTGAGCGCTCGCGACAAGCGGGCGTACCCCTGCGGCCCGTCGGCGAGGACGACGAGGTGCTCGCCGGGTGGATCGGGCAGTGGCACGGCCGATGCCCTCCCGGTGCGCACCTGGCTGGTGGTGTCGCGCTCCGGCAACGTCAGCCGCAGGTCGTCATCGACGGCTGCTGCTCGCCGGTCGGTGAGCAGGGTGATCTCGGCACCGAAGACGGTCGGCAATCCCCAGGCGCGAGCGGCCTCGGCGAAGCGGACCACGCCGTAGAGCCCGTCGTGATCGGTGAGGGCGAGCGCCTCCAGTCCGAGGCGGTGGGCCTCCTCGACGAGCTGCTCGGGGTGGGAGGCGCCGTCGAGGAAGGAGAAGTTCGAGTGGCAGTGCAGCTCGGCGTAGGGCACCGAGGAAGTGACCAGCGGGAGCGCGGGCCCAGGCTCGTACGGCTGGCGCTTGCGGCTCAGCGCCGGGCCGTCGCCACCCGCGTTCGGACTCTCGCTCCCCGGAGCCCGCCCCGCCGGACGGCGACCCGACAACCTCCGCTCGAGCTCGGACCACGGCATCGCCGGATTGTTGAATCCCACCCATGCCAGGTTACGAACATACGTTCGCTGTTTCAACTGCGTTCCGATCACCCTGGAGCCCCGCCTTCCCGCCAGCCTCCTCACGGAGCGACCCAGCACGCTCCACATCTTGAGGCGATCTTTCCTCTACCGTACACCAGTTCGGCGTACTGTTGTTCGCATGTCGTCTGCTCCCTTCCCCCTCGATGGCCGCGCCGCCGAGGCACGACTGTGGAGCCTCGAGCGGGAACGGCGCCGGATCGAAGCGGAGATCGTCGAGCTCCTCGGGCAGGCCGAGAGCAGCCGCTGCTACCAAGACGACGGGCATCTCAGTGTCCGTTCCTGGGCGATGGCGACCGCCGGCTGGTCGGTGGCCGAGGCCGGTGAGCGGGTGCGCGCTGTCGGGCTGACCCGTTCGATGCCTCTTCTGGCCGAAGCGCTCGCTGCCGGCGACGTCCCGCTCGCCCACCTGCACACCCTGGGCCGGGTGTGGGGCAACCGGCGGGTGCGTGATCGCCTCGGCGAGTTCGACGAACTGCTCACCGGGTTCGCCACCACGATGACCCATCGCGACTTCGCCGTCCTCGCCCATCGCTGGGAGGCCAACGCGGATGCCGACGGCACACGCCGCGACCAGCGCGCCGTCGACGAGGCCCGCGACGCGTCGATCCGCCCGGTCGGCGACGAATACGTCCTCGCGGGGAACGTTGCCGCCGCCCAGGGGGCGACGATGGCGGAGATCTTCGACGCGTTCACCCGTGCCGAGTTCGACGCCGACTGCGCCGCCGCCGGCGCGGGGAACCCACTGGCACGCACCGCCGCTCAACGCCGGGCCGACGCGCTGTTCGCCATCTTCCGGACGGCCGCCGGTCAGGGCGACGGACGGGGGGTGGAGGTCACGGTCAACGTCACCGTCGACCAGCGCACCTTCGAGGACGAGCTCGCCCGCTCCTGCGGCGTCGCACCGTCTGCCGCCGATCCGGCGACATGGTTCACCCGTCGCTGTGAGACCGCCGACGGCGTCAGGCTCGATCCGGCGGAGATGCTGGCAATGGCCTGCGTCGGCTGGGTCCGCCGCCGGGTGGTCGACGCCTCCGGCCTGACGATCGATCTCGGGCGGCGCCGCCGCCTGTTCACCGGGGCCGCACTCGACGCGCTCCGCCTCGCCGGGCACCACTGCGTGTGGGCCGGTTGCGGGAACACGACCACCCAGGCCGACCACACCGCGGCCTTCGCCACCGGCGGGACGACCGACCAGGCCAACGGAGCATTGCTCTGCGCCCACCACAACCGGTGCAAGGAGCGCGGCTACCGGATCGCGCGCGACCCGACCGGCGTCTGCCACACGCTGCGTCCCGACGGCTCCGAAGTCGGCCGACCCGGCTCTCGCCCACCGGGCATGACGGTCAGTACCGCCAGCCATGACCCGGACCCCGATCACGAGCTCACCCGGGTCTGAGCCCGGTAGCCTGAGTGCTCCGCCGGAACGAACCGGCGGTTGCACGTTGGTGGCCGTGGTCGCTCGCGTGATCCCCACCAGCACTGGAGCATCCCCCGCCATGTCCACCTCTTTCGCCGCGCTCGGCGTCCCCGCCGACGTGACCGACGCGCTCGCCGCCGAAGGCTTCACCGAGGCCTTCCCCGTCCAGGCTGCGTCGATCCCCGACGGGCTCGACGGACGCGACCTGTGCGTCAAGTCGCCGACCGGCTCGGGCAAGACCCTCGCCTTCGGCATCCCGATGCTCGCCCGCATCGGCCGCGCCGAGGCCCACCACCCCACGGGCATCGTCCTCGTCCCGACGCGCGAGCTCGCCCTCCAGGTGCGCGATCAGCTGATCCCGCTCGGCAAGGCTCGACGCCGCTTCGTCCTGCCGGTGTTCGGCGGCGTCCCCTACGGGGGCCAGCTCAACTCCCTGCGCCGCGGCGCGGCGGTCCTCGTCGCCTGCCCGGGCCGCCTGCTCGATCTCGTCGAGCGCGGCGCGGTCGCCCTCGACCGGGTCGAGGTCGTCGTCGTCGACGAAGCCGACCGGATGGCCGACATGGGCTTCCTCCCCGAGGTGCGCAAGCTGCTCGAGCAGATGCCCACCGAGCGCCAGACGCTGCTCTACTCGGCGACGCTCGACGGTGACGTCGACGAGCTGATCCGCCACCACCAGAACGACCCGGTCCGCCACGACCTCGTCGGCGAGGTTCCGGTGACCACCGCCGAGCATCGCTTCGTGCGGGTCAACCCCGTCGCCCGCCTGGGCACGGCGAAGAAGCTGATCGACGCCCACGGCCCGACGATGCTCTTCGCCCACACCCGCGAGGGCGCCGAGGATCTCGCCGAGCAGCTCGCCGACTCCGGCATCCGAGCCGTGGCGATCCACGGCGGGCTCAACCAGCGCGCCCGCGAGCGGGCCCTCGGCCGGTTCCGCGACGG
>CAZQEJ010000017.1:12346-32098 GCA_964592165.1 uncultured Ilumatobacteraceae bacterium
GTGAGGCCGAGGTGCCGAGCGGCCGTCTCGAGCTTCTTCTCCCGCGCACCGGGCAACGAGCGCAGGAGAGCGACCACCTCCCACACGTCGGGGCCTGCCGCCAGGCCGGCGCGGCGCCCGCTCGGTCCATCACGGAACACGATCCCCGGATGGGCGACCATCCGCAAGCCCTCGTCGATCAGCCGCTCGCCGAACCCGGAGATCGACTCGTCCCGCTCCGCGGCGCACCAACGCAGGCGCTCGTAGTTCTCTTCGTTCTTGAAGCGGATCGACAACACGGCCACGACGACATCGTAGTCAGTTGTCGTCACGCCACGACGGAGCGTCCACCCGGCGGCGCGGCCCGCCGCGGCGGTCAGCGGCCGAGGAGCGCGGGGTCGAAGGCGAGCATCGCCGGCGACGCGCCGATCGCCGCCTCCAGGCCGTCGGCCTGAGGGAGGATCTGCTCGCAGAAGAAGCGGGCGCTGAGCACCTTCGCCTCGCGGAACTGCTCGTCACCGGGTCCGTCGCCGCGCCGGGCGGCGAGCGCGCCCTCGGCGGTCAGCCCGGCGACGACGACCATCGCCAGCATCCGCAGGTACGGCGTCGCCGCCCCCAAGGCGACCGCAGGGTCGGACGCATGGGCCAGGAGGTGCTCCGAGCAGCGCCGGGCGAGGGCAATGCCCGCGCTCAGCCTGGCTCGGGTCTCGGCCAGGTCGTCGTGGTCGGCGAGGCCGGTGTCCAGCGCGGCGAACGAGTCGAGCAGCTCGGCGACGACGGCCCCGTTGCGCATCGGCAGCTTGCGCCCGACGAGATCGATCGCCTGGATCCCGTTCGTCCCCTCGTAGATCGTCGTGATCCGCGCGTCGCGCCAGTGCTGGGCGGCGCCGGTCTCCTCGATGAACCCCATCCCGCCGTGGACCTGGATCCCGAGCCCGGTGACCTCGACACCGACGTCGGTTCCCCACGCCTTGGACAACGGGGTGAGCAGCGCGGCGAGCTCCGCGGCGCGCTCCCGCTCGGCGGGCGTCGCTGCGTGCTTGGAGCGGTCGATCTCCGCCGCGTTGCGGTACGTCAGGCGGCGCAGGGCGTCGATCAGCGAGCGCATCGTGAGCAGCATCCGGCGCACGTCGGGATGACCGATGATCGGCGTCCCCGCCGGCTCGCCGAGGACACGGCCCTGGACACGCTCTGAGGCGTAGGCGAGCGCCTGCTGGAACGCCCGCTCGGCGAGGGCGAGGCCCTCCAGGCCGACCGACAGCCGGGCCTGGTTCATCATCGTGAACATCGTCGCCATCCCCCGCTGCTCCTCCCCGAGGAGGTAGCCGACGGCGCCCGCCTCGCCGCCGACGGGATGCACGCCGTCGCCGAAGGCGAGCACGCACGTGGGGCTGGCGTGGATGCCGAGCTTGTGCTCGATCGACACGCAGTGCACGTCGTTGCGCTCGGCGGGCGAGCCGTCGGGCCCGAGGAGGAACTTGGGCACGAGGAAGCAGGAGATGCCCCGCGTCCCTGGGGGGGCGTCGGGCGTGCGGGCGAGGACGAGGTGGACGATGTTCTCCGTCAGGTCCTGCTCGCCGTAGGTGATGAAGATCTTCGTCCCCGTGATCCGGTAGGTGCCGTCCGCGGCGCGCACCGCCCGGGTGCGCACCGCGCCGACGTCGCTGCCGGCGTCGGGCTCGGTCAGGTTCATCGTCCCCGACCACTCGCCGGTGATCATCTTCGGCAGGTAGGCGGCCTGCTGGCCGGCGTCGCCGTGGTGGCTGATCGCGTCGATCGCCCCTTGGGTGAGCAACGGCAGCAGGGAGAAGCCCATGTTCGCCGAGGTGAGCATCTCCTGCAGGGCGATGCCCACCGTCCAGGGAAACCCGCCGCCGCCGTAGGCCGGGTCGAAGGGCACCGATCCCCACCCGGCGGCGACGTACGCGGCGTACGCCTCGGCGAACCCGGGCGGCGTGGTCACCGTGCCGTCGTCGTTGCGCACCGATCCGGTGCGATCGCCGACGGTGTTCAATGGGGCGAACGTCTCGGCGAAGAACCGGCCCGCTTCGGCGACGAGCGCGGCCACCGTCGCTCGGTCGGCGTGGGTGAAACCGTCGAGAGCGGAGAGATCGTCGAGGCGGCACGTCGTCGCCAAGGTGAAGGCGATGTCGTCGAGCGGTGGGCGGTAGTCGGTGCTCACGGCGCGCGAGGCTAGGTGAGCGGCTGTGCTCGGTGGCGCCAGAGCTGTCCGGGGTCGTCTGGGGCGAGGGCGACGAGCGCGCCCGACAGACCGGCATCGGCGAGGCGGATCGCCTCCGGCCAGGCGAGCCAGCGGACCTCCTGGCTCTCCCCCGGCGGCGGGGCCGGTTCCCCCTCGGCGAGGAACAGGTAGCGCAGGTCGAGGTGGGTGTGCCCCCGGCCGCCGGGGTGGACGTCGACGTGGACGAGCACCGGCTCACCGAGGGCGTGGTGCACCTCGAGGCCGGTCTCCTCGGTCGCTTCCCGGCGAGCCGCATCCCACGGTGTCTCCCCGGGGTCGAGGTGACCACCGGGCTGGACCCAGATCCCCAGTCGCTTGTGCACGAGGAGGAGCACCCCGGCCCGGCCGACGACGATCGCCGAGCCGGTGACGTGCACCGGCCCGCGGCGCTCGTCGAACGGATCGTCGAGTTGGTCGAGCAACACCCCGATCGTCTCCACCGACCGCTGCTCGCGCTGGTCGACGGGAACCCGGGCAGCGACCGCGGCGGCGACGGCGGCGCGCAGGTCGTCCGTCGAGTCCATCAGGCCCAGGGTACGGGGTGACCGACGCACCCACCTGGGCCGCAGCGAACGCCGAGCCGCCACGGTCCAGGTACGCCACAGCCCGAAGTTTCAGCTCGGCGTCATCATTCCCGCAGCGAAGCGTCTGTTCCGTCGACCAGTCCCCCTCGGCCTCGCACTGGATGACGGATGATGAACGAACCTGCGCTGACGCCCGAATCGAGCCCCGCTCCCCGGGCGCTGCTGATCGACCCGGACTCTCTGCTCCGACGCAGTTGGGAGAAGTCGTTGCGGGCCGAGGGCTTCGCCGTGACCGGGACCTCCGAACCGGAAGCAGCGTTGATCCTGACCTCGTCGTTCAAACCGGACGTGGTCATCTTGGATCTTCGCCTGCGTGCCGTCGGTCCGCACCGCACCGGCTTCTTCGCCGAGGTGCGGGGGATGACCGACGCGTACCTCGTCGGCCTCACCGACCACTCCGACGAGTTGGAGCGGGTCCGCCTGCTGCGCGCCGGGGCCGACGACGTGATCACCAAGCCGATCTCCACGATCGAGCTCGCCGCCCGGCTGCGCGCCCTGCTCCGCCGGCCGCGGCGGATCTCCGAGGGCCTCGTCCTCGGGCCTCCCCCGACGGTGATGACCTACGGCCCTCTGCAGATCGATCTCGGCCGGCGCCAGGTGCAGGTCAACGGGTTCAACGTCGGCCTGACCCGGATCGAGTTCGACCTCCTCGCCCACCTCTGCCAGCGCCCCCGGGACGTGAGCACCCGGCTCGAGCTGCTGCGCAACATCTGGGGCGAGACCTGGGTCGGTGACGATCACGTGGTCGACGTGCACCTCTCCAACCTGCGCCGCAAGCTGCACCATCACGCTCCGGACACCCCGTTCATCTCCACGGTGCGCGGCGTCGGGTTCCGTCTGTCCGACGAGGTGCTGCTCACCCCCGAACCACCCCCTGTCCCGGAGGCACCGGCCACGGGCGAGGCCGAGCCGGCGGGAGACCCCGACTGATGCTCCGGGGACCGGCAACGGCGCCGGTCCCCGGCAGTCACACCGGCCGGGCAGCGGGCGGATCCTGCCGCCACACCGTCAGGCGTAACGGGCGGTGAGCTGCCAGCGCCCCCCGCTGAGCTCGACGAGCAGCGCGTCGCCGCGCTCGTCGACGAGTTGGAAGCGCGCCCGGCGAGAGCTCCGCTGCGGATCCCACCACCGTTCCTCCACCGGCCAGGGCCCCGCCCAGGCGACCACTCTGCGTCGATCACGGCCGGCGACGACGACCGTCGGCGACGCGCTGAGCACCCCTCGCCCGCTGACCCGTACCGGCCGGTCCTCGTCGTCGAGCACCTCACAGGGCTGCGGCTCGGGGAGCACCCAGGCTGGGGACGGCACCGGTAGGCGCCCGGGCCAGGGCCGGGTGGGCACGGGCGCGCCGAGGGCCCGCCGGCGGGCCGCCGGGTCGAGGTCGCTCGACCCGACCGGGACCAGTCGGTGTTGCCCCGGGCCTCGTCCTCCGGACCACTCCGGGACGACGACCGCGCCGTCACCGAGCAGGCCGGCGACCCGGGCCGCTGCTCGTGCCGCCCACTCGTCGGCCTCGCTCTGCCCTCCCCACAGCCCGTGCTGACGACCGTCGTCGGGACGGACCTCGAGCGCCGACAAGCGCAGCACGGTGACCCCACCGGTGAGCCCACCGGGCCGGCGAGCCCACCCGTCGAGCTGCCAGCGGACGCGCTCGACGATCGCCGACGCACCGAGCCCCTCGGACCGGTACCACGCCCGTTCGCTGCGTTCACCGTGCTCGGTCTCCGCCTCGACCAGCAACCGGGTGACGACGATCCCTCCACCGGCCAGCGTCGCGTGCAGCTCGTTGGCCGCCTGGCGGGCGATGAACACGAGCGTGTCGAGCTGGGCGAGGGGATCGTCGAGATGGCGGGCGACGGCCAGCTCCGCAGGGGGCGGCGCGGCGCCGAGGGGGCGGTCGTCGGCGGCACCGGCGAAGCGGTGGGCGAGCACCCCCAGCTCGCCGAAGCGGGCGAGCAGGTCCGCGGTACCGAACCCGGCGAGCTCGCCGAGCCGGCGCAGGCCGAGACGCCCGAGGAGCTCGACGAACCCGGCTGGCAATCCTCCGGGATCGTGCAGGGTGCGCAAGGGAAAGCCGGCCAGGAACCGCGCGCTGGCGGCCTCCCCCGGTTCGATCACCACCGCACGGCCGGTCGCCGCCGAACGCCGGGCGGCGACCATGGCGGCGAAGCGCCCGGCGGCGATCCCCACCCCGAGGCGGTGCCCGGAGCCGGGCAGGGCGTCGCGGCACAACGCGGCGACCCGCTCGGCAAGAGCCTCGTCACCGCCGGCGTAGCGCGACGGACCGCGGGTGGCAAAGCTCAGCGTTCCCGGCTCCCCGGCCTCGAGCAGGGGGACGAGGCCGCCCACGGCGCGCACGACCGGCTCGAACCGGCGGGCGTCCCGCTCGGGATCGTCGGCGAGCAGTTCCAGGCGTGGGCACCTTGCCTGGGCCTCGCGCCGGCGCTGCCCGGGGCGCACGCCCTCCTGCCGGGCGCGCCGCGACGCGGCCAGGACCCGCCCGCTGCGGAGCACCGCCGCGGGCACATCGTCCACCCGCCCGCCGAGAGCAGTGACCACCGGCCAGTGGGGGAACCAGGCCACGAGCAGGCGGGGCACCGTCTCCCCCGCCGCCGGAGCCCCCACCGTCATGCGCTGACCGCCGGGTGTAGGGGGATTGGCCGGGGCACGGCAACAGCGACCGACCCGTCGGGCCCGGGGAGCCACAACTCCTCCCCCGCCGGCCGGCCGGCCCGGCGCCCACCGAGATCGACCCGCACCCGGCGGGCGGCCAGGCGACCGTGACCGGCGCCGATCCCCTCCCAGCCGAGGGGGACGGCGCTCAGCTCGATGTCCGCGCCCACCGGTTCCCCCGCCGGGCCGACGAGGAGGAGCACCGAGCCCCGTCCGGCAAGCCGGGCACGCAGCCGGCGAGCCTCGGCGGGCCGCACCTCGGCGGGCGACGGGGCCCGGGCGAGAACGACCTCGGTCCCCTCGGCGACAGCGGCGACGACCTCCGCCCAGCGCCGTGGGGGCGGGGTGGCGACGAGCAGCGTCCGTTCCAGAGCGACCCCCAGCTCGGCCGCGGCGGTCAGCCCGATCGCCGGCAGGCCGACCACTCCGACCCAGGCTCCCGCCGCCGATGGCCCGGCAGCTAGGGCCAAGGCCAGCGACACCCCCGCCCCGCCACTGCAGGCGACGATCGATGCCCGGCGCAGGCCGCGCCCGGGGAGCAGCCCGGCCAGCGGCGGGAGCACATCGAGGACGCGCTCGTGGGCGAGCACCTCGGTCCTGACGGTTCCGGCGACGATCCCGGCGAGGGCGGCCCCGGCCGGGGAGGCAAGGCGGGTCACGCCCCGACCCTACCCGAACGCATGTTCGGATGAACAGCGCGCCGCCGTCCCCACCCAGCACTCGGAGCGCGACGAACCCCGGAGCTCGCTGCCTACGATGCGGCCCCGGTGATCGAGGCCTACTGCTATCCGGCGACCGGGGACCCCGAGCGGGTCGCACCGGACGACCTCTCCGAGCACCGCCACGGCACCACCGGCTACCTCTGGGTCGACATCGTCGACCCAGCTCCCGCCGAGCTGCACACCGTCGCCAGCGAGTTCGATCTCCACCCCCTCGCCCTGGAAGGCGCGCTGGAGCCCGGCGAGCGCCCCAAGCTCGACCGCTTCCCGACCCACGACTTCGCCGTGATCTACGACTCCCGGGGAGCGAAGGTGGCGATCTTCCTCGGCCCGGACTGGGTGATCACCGTCCGTCTCCCCGACGCCAGCGAGCACCCGTGGGACATCGGCCCGACGCGCACCCGGGTCGACGAGGCCTCCCCGCGCCTGCTCGGCGCATTCGTCTACCGCCTCCTCGACGAGATCGTCGACGACTACACCGCACACGTCGAGTCGTTCAGCGGCCGGATCGAGGACCTCGAGGATCAGGTCCTCGACACTGACGGCACCCACCACGACGACCGCAGCCTGGAGACCGCCGTGCTCCACCTGCGGCGCGAGTTGCTCGCCTTCCGGCGCATCGTCTCCCCGGCGCGGGACGTGATCGGCGAGTTGCGCCGGGGTGGACGGAGCTCGTTCGACGACCCGGAGGTGACCATCGCCCTCGCCGACGTCAACGACCACCTGCTGCGCGTCATCGAGCAGCTCGATGCCCAGCGGGAGTTGCTCGGCAACGCCTTCGAGGCCCATCTGTCGATCCAGGCCAACCAGATGAACCTGGTGATGAAGCAGCTCACCGCGTGGGGCTCGATCGTCTTCGGAGCGACGCTGATCGCCGGCATCTACGGGATGAACTTCGCCCACATGCCCGAGCTCGACTGGCGCTTCGGCTACCCGATGGCGATCGGGCTGATGGTCACCGTCTCGCTCCTCCTCCACCGCACCTTCCGCCGCCGCGACTGGCTGTGAGCACACCCACCGCTCCCCCACCACGCACTGGGACACGCCCGCGGCGAGCCCAGCGATGGTTGACCGTCACCGGGTTCGTCGTCCTTCTCGGCGCGCTCGGCGCCTTCCTCGCCGGCAACGCCCGCGACCTCCCCGCCGGGTGGAAGGCGGTGCGCGGCGCCGACGTCCGCTACCTCCTCGTCGCTGGCGCCGCGACGGTCGGGCTGCTCGGCGCCCACGCGTGGGCCTACTCGACGACCCAACGCCTCGTCGGCCTGCAGGCCACGGCGGCCGGCCTGCTCCGCCCGGCGATGGCCGCGGCGTTCCTCAACGCGGTGATCAAGGGAGGGATGGCCGGCCTCGCCCCCCTGCTCGGTCACGCCCGCCGGCACGGCCAGCCGAGAGCCCAGGTCCTCGCCTCCTACATGCTCGTGTCCGTGCTCGGCGAGCTGACCTTCGCCGTCATGCTCATCGCCACACTGATCACCGTGAGCGTCGACGGCCACCTGTCGCGCACGGAGGTCTACGTCAGCGTGGCCTTCGCCGCGCTCCTCCTGCTCAAGCTGATCGTCATCGCCGGCGCGCTGCGCTCCCACGACTCGCTCGCCCGGCTGTGGTCGCTCCCGGCACGCACCTGGGCACGGGTCACCCGCCGCCCGGTGCCGGCCGGTCCCCCACCGGAGGACGAAGACCGCTTCGCCGGCCTCCTCCAGGCGGTGCGCGCCCACCCGGGCACCGCGGCGCGCTGCGCGGGGGCGACGCTCGCCGTCGACCTCCTCGGGATCGTCGAGCTGTGGGCGGTGCTCCACGCCTTGCACCTCCGCCCGGCGGGCACCTCGATCGCCGCGCTGGCCCTGATCGCCTACACCGTCGGCGTCGTGTTCGCCATCGTCGGCATCCTGCCCTCCGGCCTCGGCTTCGTCGAGGTCTCCGTCGGGGCGACGCTCGGCTCGTTCGGCGTGCCCGGACCGCGCGCCGGCGCAGCCGTCGTCCTCTACCGCCTGTTCGAGTTGTGGTTGCCGCTCGTCGCCGGCGGCCTCGCCCTGCTCACGTTGCGCCGCAAGGGGGAGGCCAGCGGATGAGACGCCGGGCAGTGCCGATGATCGTCGCCGCGCTGGCGGTTGCCGTCGCGGCCAACGACCTGTGGCTCGCCGCCTTCCACCGCCGTGGCCCGCAGCTCACCGAACACCTCGAGCGCCTCGCCGACGCCCGCCTGCTCCTCGTCCTCAGCGCCCTCACCCTGGTCTGGGTGCACCGCCCGCTGGTCCGCTCCAAGCGCAACGCGGCGATCGTCGCGGGCGTCGCCGCCGTGCTCTCCCTGCTCGTCGACCCCTACGGCTGGCATGCCCTTCCGCCGGTCGCCCTCCTCGGCGCGTTGGCCGTGACCCACCGCCGGTTCACCGCCGCGGCCGACCCCGCGGCGAGCCGTGACGGTCTGCGCTTGTTCGTCGTCGGTGGGCTGACGATCGCCGCCTACGGGACGATCGCGATCACCGTCCTCAGCGACGAGTTCACCGGCGCGGTCAACCCGGGCAACGCTCTCGTCGAGACGCTGCGGATGATGCTCCTCCTCGACCCGGAGTGGCTCGAACCGATCGGCCACCACGGGCGGTGGGTCGTCGTGTCGATCCATCTCGGGGCGCTGGCCGTCGCCCTGACGACGGTCGTCAAGCTCGTCGCCACGGTCGTGCGCCCCCAGCACGCCCACGATCGGGCGACGGTCGAGCAACTGCTCGAGGAGTGGGCGACGACCTCCGTCGCCCCGTTCGAGTTGCTCGACGACAAGTCGTGGTGGTTCACCGACGAGCGCGACGCGTTCGTCGGCTACACGACGGTGGGCTCGACGGCGATCGCCCTCGGCGATCCGATCGGGCCCCCCGACCGTCTCGCCGCGGCGATCCGCGGCTTCGTCGAGCACTGCGCCGACAACGGTTGGACCCCCGCGTTCCACCAGCTCACCCCCGCGGGGGCGGAGCTCGCCCGGGAGGCGGGGCTACAGACGATGAAGATCGGCGAGGAGGCGATCGTCGACGTGCGGAGCTGGACCGACGAAGGGCCCCACTACAAGAGCCTGCGCTCTGCCTGCCGGCGGGTCGAGCGCGCCGGGTTGCGCATCGTCGAGCTGCCCCAACCGCTCAGCGCGGAAGATCTCCACGCCCTGAAGCGGGTCAGCGACGCGTGGATGGCCGACGGGCGTCACCGCGAGCGCACGTTCACGCTCGGGCAGTTCGACCCCGAGCAGCTGCGCGCCAGCCGGGTCCTCGCCCTGAGCCGGGCCGGCGGTGGGGACGCGGATCACGGGGAGATCGTCGCCTTCGTCACGATCATCCCCTCCTACCGCTCCGGGATCGGCAACTTCGATCTGATGCGCCGGACCCCCGACTCCCCCAACGGGACGATGGAGTACCTGTTCGTCGCCCTCATCGCTCACTTCCGCGCCGAGGGCTACCGGGGGATGACGCTCGGGTTGTCACCGTTCGCCAACGTCACCGGGGACGGCCTGCCCGAGCGGGCGTTGCGCATGCTCTACGAGCGCGGCAACCGGATGTTCAACTATCAGGGCCTGCGCGAGTTCAAGGACAAGTGGCAACCGGCCTGGGAACCGCGCTACCTCGCCTACACGACGGCCGCCGAGCTGCCCCGCACGGCCTTGGCGATCAGCCGTGCCGGAGAGCTCGGCCGGGGCCACTCGATGACGCGGCGCATCGCCCGGGTCGGGCGGGCCTACCCGGTCACCCTCGGCATCGCTTCCCTGATCGCCTGGTTCACCGCCGTCACGTACTCCTCGCCGCGTTCGTACCAACGCCTCGTCCACTACCTCGCCTTGTCGGTCCACGATCTCCAGCACCTGCGCCTGTGGCGTCTGGCCACCTCCCAGCTCGTCGCCCCCGACAACCGCCCGAACATCGCCGAACTGCTCCTCGTCGTCACCGTGATGGCCCTCGTCGAACACCGCTTCGGCAGCCGCCGGACACTGCTCACGTTCTTCGGCTGCGATTGGGTCTCGACGCTGTCGGTGATCGCCGCGGCGGAGGTCCTCCAGCACGCGTTCGGCATCGAGCAAGCGGTGCTCACCGGTCACGACAGCGGCACGTCGGCCGGGATGTGGGCGCTGATCATCACGTTCGCGCTCAGCATCGAACACCGCCGGACGCGCGCCGTGCTGTGCACGTTCTCCTTCGGCTTCCTCGCCTTCCAGCTGATCACCCGCCACGACCTGGCCGCGGTGCAGCACGTCGTCGCGGTAGCGGTCGCCTTGCTGATCAGCGCGCTCGCCCGCCGGCGCACGCCGGCACCGGGGGGGCGGCGCACCCCGCAGGCCCTCGCCGCGACAGGCGCGCCTACTTCGCCTTGAACTTGTCGCGTGCCAGGCGAGAGCGTTCGAGCAGGTGGGCGGGGACGCGCTTGGCCGCTTCGGACAGCGCGGCGGCGGCCGCGTCGTCGCCACCACCACCGGTACCGACTGCCGGAGTCTCCGCTGCGGCGGGCTCGGCGAAATCCTCGAACGAGGGCGGGGGCATCCCGGGCTTCCAGTATTGGTACAGGTTGTGGATGATCTCCCCGAGACCGTCGGACGTACGGCCTTTGGCCAGGTCGACGGTGATGATGTTCATGTACACGTGCACGCCGGCGACCTGCCCGGTGGCGAACAGGCGGCGGGCGATCTCCGCCGAGGGGGTCTTGCCTTCCACGGGAGCGTCGTGGGCGAACTGCTCGTGGCCCACACCGGTGAAGTTGCGGTTCGTCTCGAACCGGACCACGCCCGGTGATGCACTCGGCTTCTCGGTGACGGCGACCGGCTGACCCATGGCGGCGAGCCTAGGCGCTCTCACAGGTAGCGAGCGAGTACGTCGGGGAACCGGTCCGGGGTACAGGCGATGGCGGGCACCCCGGCCGCGGCGAGCCGCGCCGCGAGCGCATGGTTGTGGGCGGGCGTTCCGTCGTCGGATAGGGCGAGAAGGGCGACGCAGCGCACGCCGCGCCCGACGAGGTGGGCCAGGCGGGCGACGAGGGAGTCCTCGTCGCCCCCCTCGAACAGGTCGGAGAGGATGATCAGCAGCGTGTCCGCCGGGCGGGTGATCAACGACTCGCAATAGGCGACGGCGCGGTCGATGTCGGTCCCCCCGCCGAGCTGGATGCCGAAGAGAAGCTCGACGGGATCGTCGAGCAGGTCGGTGAGATCGACGACCGCGGTGTCGAAGGCGACGACCGACGTGTGCAGCGAACCGACCCTGGCCAGCGCGCAGGACAGCACCCCGGCGTGGACGACGGAATCGGCCATCGACCCGCTCTGGTCGATGGCGATGATCAGCTCCTTGCCCAACGCCCGGCGGCGGCGGGCGTTGCCGACGATCCGCTCGGGGATCACCGTCCCCAGCCGGGGTTGGTAGTGGCGCAGATTGGCCTCGATCGTGCGCAGCCAGTCGATGTCCGCCGGGCGGGGACGTCGGGTGCGCGCCTCGCGGGCGATCGCTCCACGGGCGGCGGCGACGGCGTGACGGGCCAGGCGCCGTTGAAGGTCGGCGACGACCTCCCTGACGACCTGCCGAGCGGCGTGACGTGCCGTGTCCGGGAGCAGTGCGGCGAGCTCGACGATCGTCGCCACGAGGTGCACGTCGGGTTGCACGCTGGCGAGGATCTCCGGCTCGAGCAGCAGCCGCTCGAGGCCGAGCCGCTCCAGTGCGTCCTTCTGGATCACCTGGACCACAGGGGTGGGGAACAGCTGGCGGATGTCGCCGAGCCAGCGGGCCACGGCCGGCGCCGAGCCGGACAGCCCGCCCTTACGGCGCCTGCCGAACCGCTCCGGCTCTGTGTCGTACACCGCGCCGAGGGCGGTATCGATCCGCAGGTCGTCACCGGTCAGCCCGACGCCCGTTCCGTCGTCGGCCCCACCGAGGATCAGCCGCCAACGGCGCAGGCGCTCCTCGTCGCCGACCGCTGGACGCGCCGCGGGGTCTGCCGCCGGCACGACGGACCGTTCCGTGGTGCTCATCGCACCCCCAGGAGCTGGTGCACCGTCGCCGTGGCGCGCTCGACGCGCCCCGGGTCGAGATCCCAGCCGAACGGTGCGGCGATGCGGCCGTCGCCGCGCCGGGCGACGATCTCCCCGATCCGTCGCCGCTCGCCGGCCGCGAAGCCCCCGAACGTGCGCCGCAGGAGAGCGACGACGTCGTCGAACGCGCCGGCCGAGAGGCGGGCCAGCCAGCGGTCGACGATCCCGAGCAGGCCCGGATCGTGGACGAGGACCTCACCCGACGCGCCGAGGAAGCCCTCGACGAACGCCGCGCCCTCGGCGGGCGGCACTCCCCCACCGAGGGCGCGCGACAGCCGGAGCTCCCCGTCGTCGGGTGTCCACCGCCGCGCGTCGACGAGCAAGCGGGTGGCCCGGCCGCGCACGACCCCGTGGACCCGGCGCTCCTCCCCCGGCGTAGCCGGGAGGCGATCGCCGGCCGTGGCGAGGGCGGCGAGGGCGTGCGGCCAGCGGTCGGCGAGGGCGGGGTGGGAGACGAGGGCGAGCGATGCCTGCACGTCGGTCAACCGCTGGGCGAGGCCGAGCGCGGCCGCATCGTCGAGGTTGCCCGCCGGGCGCTCGGCGAGCTCGGCCACCCCGGTGCAGATCCGTACGACGAGCCCGTCGATCACGGCGCCGAGATCATCGAGGTCGGTCGAGCGCACGTCGCCGTAACGGGCGATGCGGGCCAACGGACCGAGCATGTCGAGGAGCATCATCGTGTCCGCTTCCGTCGCGGCGACGTGCGCCACCCGGGTGAGCAACGGGTCGAGCGCCCCGGGCAGGTCGGCGAGGAGTGCCCGCTCGACCGCCTCGGTCAGCTCCGCGGCCGAGGCGGTGGCGGCGCGCTCGACGAGGAGAGCGGTTGCCGCCTGCTCGATCGTCGGCCCGTGAACGGATGCTTCGATCAGGTCGATCTCCACCTCCGGCTGCCAGCACATCGTCCACGTCTCTCGGAACGTTCCCGTGCTCGCCCGGGACTCGGTCTCCCGAGCCCAGTCGATTCCGACGGCCGCGAGGCGATGGAAGAGCACCGAGCGGGGCAACCCGAGCGGGGTGCGCAGATCGAGCTCGATCGTGCGCGGCGTCGCCTCCCGTTTCAGTCGCAGGCGGCGGGCGGTGGCGAGCAGATCGCTGACGAGGGGGACCGTCGGTGCCTGTGACGGGACGCTACCGACCTTGCTACCGACGACGAGGCGTTCGCGGATCAGGACGAGTGGGCCGGGGCGGCCGTTGCCGATCGTCGCCTCGGCAGCATCGGTGACCTCGGCCAGGCCGGGTTGCGGGCGGGCGCGCAGCACGGCGAGGGCCTCGGCGAGGCGCGTCGCGGCGACGAGGTGGTCGGGGGACACGGCGTGGTCTTCGGCACGCAGCATCGCCGCAACCTCGGCGAACCAGCGGGGAATGCCCTCCCGGCCGGGGTGACGGTGGACGTGTGCGTACCACCCGGGGGAAGCGACCCCGGCGCGATACCCGCTCGCCGCGGCGAGGCGTGGTTCGCTCCACGGGATCCAGGTGACCGCCACCTTGACCGACGGCAGGCCGCGCAGCATCGCCGCGTCCCGGCGTGCCTCGGCGGGACCACCGCGCATCGCGCCGCCGAGAGCGGGGACGTGCCAGGCCCCGCAGACGACGGCGACGCGCTGCGCCCCGGCGCCGAGCGCCCGGCGCACCCCCTGGCGCATCGACGCCTCGCGCAAGGCCTCGTGCGCCTCGACCGAGCGGTCGCCACGGACCGCTCCGATCGCCTCGGCAATCGCCGCGAAGGTCTCCCTCCCACCGCCGCGGTGCTCGACGGTGTCCTCCCACCACCGTTCCGGATCGTCGTCACCGGCCGCCGCGGCGAGCACGGCGATCGGGTCGAGCGACACGCCCGCGTCCGGCGCGCCAGGGCAGGCGAGAGCGAAGCGCAACGGTAGATCGATGCCGCGCACCGAGACACCGGCGGCCAGCGCCCAGCGCAGGGCGACCCATTCCGGGCTGAACTCGGCGAGGGGGTAGAACACCGCCCGCCCGGGAGCGGCCGGGTCGTAACCGGTGAGCGCGACCGGGAGGCGCATCTCCGGGTCGGCTGCCAGGACGAGCACGCCGTCGAGGTCGCCCGGGGCTTCGAGGAGGACGACGTCGGGGGCGAGCTCGTCGAGGGCACGGGCCACGGAACGGGCCGAGCCGGGCCCGTGGTGGCGGATGCCGAACAGCTCGACGGTCGCCGCGCTCACCGATCGAGGTCGCGACAGGCGACGTAGAGGTCGCCCCAGCCTGGGCGTTCGCGCACGACGATCTCGAGGTACTCCTCCCACGGTCCCCTGTCCCGCTGCGGGTCGCGCACGACGGCCCCGACGATCCCCGCGGCGAGCTCGCCGGCCTCTATCCGCCCACCGCCGAAGTGCGCCCCGAGGGCCGACGCGTTGACCAGGACGGAGATCGCCTCCGCGCTGGACAGCGTGGCTGAGGGGATCTTCAGCGTGCTCCGGCCGTCGAGCGTCTGCCCCTCGCGCAGTTCGCGGAACACGGTGACGACCCGGCGGATCTCCTCCCCGGCCGGTTGGACGGGCGGGAGGTCGAGGGCCGCACCAAGTTCGGCGACGCGCTGGGTGACGATCGCGACCTCCACGTCGATGTCGGCGGGCAAGGGCAGCACGACGGTGTTGAACCTGCGCCGTAGGGCGTTGGACAGCTCGTTGACCCCCCGGTCGCGGTCGTTGGCCGTGGCGATCAGGTTGAACCCGCGACGGGCGGCGATCTGCGTGTCCAGCTCGGGGATCGGCAGGACCTTCTCGGAGAGGATCGTGATCAGCGCGTCCTGGACGTCGGAGGGCATGCGCGTCAACTCCTCGATGCGCACCAGCGCACCCCGCTCCATCGCCCGGAAAACCGGGCCGGGCACGAGGGCCGCGGCGCTCGGACCCTCGGCGAGCAGGCGGGCGTAGTTCCACCCGTAGCGCACCGTCTCTTCCCCGGTGCCCGCGGTGCCCTGGACGAGGAGCGTCGAGTCACCGCTGATCGCCGCCGCGAGATGTTCGCTGAGCCACGTCTTGGCCGTTCCGGGGACGCCGAGTAGGAGCAGGGCGCGATCGGTGGCCAAGGTGGCGATGGCGACCTCCACGAGGCGGCGGCTGCCGATGTACTTGGAGGTGATCGGCGTACCGTCGGCGGCGGTCCCCCCGAGGACGTAGGTCAGCACCGCCTGCGGGGACAGGCGCCAGTTCGGTGGGCGCGGAGACGTGTCCCCGGCTGCCAGCGCGGCGAGCTCGGTCGCGTTCGCCGCTTCGGCATGGGGGCGGATCACCTCCGGTGACGGTGACGGGGACGTCTCAGCCACGGTGCAACTCCTCGGCGATCTGGGTGCGGAGGCCGGCGAACTCGGCGAGATCGTCGGCCAGGTGGTACGGGTCCGGCCGCGGCCACGCCGTACGGAGCCGGTCGGCGATCGGCCCCAGCCACTCCCGGGGAACGCGGCAGAGGAACTCGACGAGCAGGGCGCGGTGACGCTGCCCGAGAGCCCCCACCTCGAGGCGGCCGGCGATCTCCTCTCCGGCGGCGCGAGCGGTGCCCCCGAGCAGGCGGGCGAGATCTTCCGGCAGCTCCCGATGGTGGTCGGCCGTGCCGCCGGCCGTCGAGCGCGTCGGGCGGAACCGACCGGGGAACACGGTGCCGAGCCATCCGGCGAGGGGTCCGGCGAGGCCGGCGACGAGCTCGCGGCGCCGGTGGTCGCCCTGCCAGCGGGTGAGCAGCGGGGGCACGAGGTCAGGCGGGAGACGCCAGCCGTTGGCCTCGGCCTCGAGGAGCCACTCCTCGACGAGCTCCGGATGACGGGTGAGGATCTCGGCGAGGAGAGCGATCGCGGGGGTGGGGCACACTGGGCGCGGATCGCCGTCGAGAACCGGCAACGGCTCCGCCGCAGGTTCGGGGCGCAGCCCACCGCGCTGCGCGGCGGTGAGCAGGGCGATCTGGTCGAGCGCACCGACAGCGACGTCGGGGGTGCCGCGGCGGGCGGCGAGATCGGCGGCGATCCCTGCAGGCGGGGCGGGCAGCGGGTGCCGGTCGGTGCCGAGCATCCCGACCACGGTGAGAGCCTCCCAGTGCTCGGCGAGGGTGCCGCTCACCGGGATCGCTCCCCGGCGTCGGCGAGTCCGGGAGAACGCGACCGTCGCCCGCCGAACCCCTGCGCGGGGCCGACGTCGACCGATCGTCCGTCGAGATGCACGGCAAGGGGGATCAGTCCGGCGGCGGTCCACTCGGCGGTGATCGGCACCGGCTCGCTCGCCGTGGCGGCGACGACGATCGGCCACAGCGGCGGCTCGCCGGCGATCGGCAGGGAGCCGGTGCGATCGGTGAGCACCCATCGCCCGTCGTGGCGGGCCGCCGCGGCGAGCACGGTGACCGGCCAGCGCTCCACCCACAGCACGGCAGCGAGACCGTCACCGATCTCCTCGCAGGCGCCGGCGATCGACGACGTGTGCAGCGGCCCGGGATCGGCGCTCTCCTCGGCGATCATCCCCACCGCGCAGCGCAGCTCCGCCCGCCCGGGATAGCGGTGCAGCTCGCCGCGCCAGGCACTGCCGAGGGGCAGCCCGTCGTCGAGGCCGAGACCGGACGTGCTGAAGGAGGCGACGAGCGCCCAGCGAGCCGAGCCGGCGGCGCGTAGCCAGCGCCGGCGAACGACGATCCGGTCCTCGATCGTGTCCGAACAACCGAGCGACCGCCATACGTCGGACTCACCGGCGGTGGCCAGCACGTCGGCCTGGCGGACGCGCAAACCGAGCGCGCTGCGCACCGAGTCGGCCAGGTCGCCGTCGAGCTCGGGGAGGCGACGGCCCGCTTCGGCGAGGAGGTGGAGCACGCCAAGCTCGGCGAAGACGGCCTCCTGCCAGCCCGGGCGCGTCCCGACGATCGTGGCGATCCGCCGGACGCGGTTGGCGAGGGAGCCGGCCTGGGCATCGACGAGGCGCGCGGCCACCCCCTCCCACGTCTCGGGGCGCCCGATCTGCTCGGCGAGCAACCCGCGCCGCAGAGCGTCGGCCAGCCACCGGTCGAGATCCTCCAACCCGGCGGACAGACGCGCCGCCCGTTCGGCGGCGCGCTGATCGGCCGGAGGGCGCGAGACGGCGAGCGGCTCTGCAGGTGCCGCCGGGCGGCGCGGACCACGGTCCGCCGGATCGCCGTCCGGAGCTGCCGAAAGCGCCGCGGCGGGACCGCCTGCGGGCGAGGCCCAGCGCGACGGCGGTGGCAGAGGAGGCAAGGAGAACACCGGGCCGGCACTGCGGGCGACCTTGCCCGAGCACCACAACAACAGCAGCCCGAGAGCGTGCTTGCACGGCTGATGCCGGCTCGGGCAGGTGCACGCCGAGCGCGCCTCGGCGAGCTCGACCCGGCAGTGGTACGGCTCCGCTCCGCTCCCCTGGTAGCGACCCCACACCTCGGAACCGTCGCAGCCGGTCGCACTCCACCACGACGGGATGCCCACGGCGCGTGCCGCGGCCGCGGCCGAAGCCGACGGTGCAAGGGCCAAGACGTGCTCCACCGACCACCCTTCGACCGCCGGCCGCGCCTCCGTCTCCACGTTGCGGAGGGTACCGAAGGGGTGCGCGAGGGTTGCCCGGCTCAGCTCGCCGGCCGAGCCTTGATCGCGCTCGGACCGAACGTCGTGCGGCACGTCCGGCACCAGAACCCCTGCTCGAACTCGGTCCCGCAGACCGAGTGGACGAGAACCGTGTTCTGCTCGCCGTCACCGAACCAGCGGTTCCCCCAGCGGACGAGGGCGACGAGCGCCGGGGACAGGTCGACCCCGATCGGGCTCAGCCGGTAGTCGTAGCGGACCGGGTGCTGCTGATACGGCACGCGCTCGACGCTCCCCGCGTCGCCGAGCCGCTTGAGCCGCTCGGCGAGGATCGGGCGGGAGATGCCCAGGTCCGCCTGGAGGTCGTCGAAGCGGTGGATGCCCCGGAACAGGGCGCGCACGAGGAGCATCGACCAGCGATCCCCGACGAGCGCGGCGACGGCGGCAACACCCGGCTCCGTCGAGGGTTCGCTCAGGTTCCCGGTCACTGGCGCGGACCCTACCGGCGTCGTGATCGTGACCGTTATGGTGGCCCGATGGGAGTTGGCAACGCAGCGACCGATCCGCGCCTGCACGGGACCCTGATCGCCGAGTCACCGCTCGACCTGATCGGCAACACGCCTCTCGTGCGCCTCGGCAAGGTCGGTGCGGAACTGCCCTGCCCGCTCGTCGCCAAGCTGGAGACGACGAACCCGGGTGGTTCGGCCAAGGATCGTCCCGCACTGGAGATGATCCTCGCCGCCGAGCGTGACGGCCTGCTCCAGCCGGGGGGAACGATCGTCGAGCCGACGTCGGGGAACACGGGTGTCGGGCTGGCGATCGTCGCCGCCCACCGCGGCTACACGTGCGTGTTCGTGACCACCGACAAGGTCGCCCCGGAGAAGATCGCCCTTCTCCGGGCGTACGGCGCGGAGGTCGTCGTCTGCCCGGTGGCCGTCGCCCCGGAGGACCCGGCGAGCTACTACTCCACGGCCGAACGCCTGGTGCGGGAGATCCCCGGGGCCTACCGGCCGGACCAGTACTCCAATCCGAACAACCCCCGGGCCCACGAGCTGACCACCGGGCCGGAGATCTGGCGGCAGACCGCGGGGCGGGTCACCCACTTCATCGCCGGGGCGGGAACGTGCGGGACGGTGACCGGGACGGGGAGGTACCTGAAGTCGGTCAACCCGGCGATCAAGGTGATCGCCGCCGACCCGGACGCCTCGGTGTTCTCCGGGGGGACGGGCCGGCCGTATCTCACCGAAGGAGTCGGCGAGGACTTCTATCCCGCGGCCTGGGATCCCGACCTGTACGACGAGGTGATCGCCTGCTCCGACGAGGAGTCGTACCTGATGGCCCGGCGCGTCGCCCGGGAGGAGGCGATCCTCCTCGGGTCGTCGGGTGGCCTGGTCGTCGCCGCCGCGCTCAAGCTCGCTCCCCGCCTGAGCGCCGACGATCTCGTCGTCGTCCTCGTCCCCGACTCGGGCCGGGGCTACCTGTCGCGGGTCTACGACGACGAATGGATGGCCGGCTACGGGTTCGTGCGCGAGTGCGACCAGTGCGTGGCGGCGATCCTCGACGCTCGCCGGGGCACGCTCCCCCCGCTGCTCTACGTCAACCCGACCGAGACGGTGCGCGCCGCGATCGAGTTGATGCGTTCCCATGGCGTGTCCCAGCTCGCGGTGTGCAAGAACACGCCACCGTTCGCCGCCGCGGAAGTCGCCGGGGCGATCGACGAGCTGGAGGTGATGGACGCCGTGTACCGCGACCCGGCGTTGCTCGAGGCCCGGGTGGAGGAGGTGATGGGCGCGCCGTTCCCGACGATCGGTGTCGGCCAGCCGCTGTCGCGCGCCGTCGCCGATCTCCAGCACACGCCGGCCCTGCTCGTGCTCTCCGGGGGGCGCCCAGTCGCCGTGCTGACCCGCACCGACGTGCTCTCCTACCTGCAAGGCGCGACCGGCCAGGTCCCCGGCGAGCCAAGCGCCAGCGACGAGCCGGACGCGACCGAAGGGAGC
>CAZQEJ010000018.1:0-22402 GCA_964592165.1 uncultured Ilumatobacteraceae bacterium
CCGTGAGGGTGGCCGGCCCGTTGGCGCGGGCCGCGTCACCAAGATCATCAAGTGAGCAGGTGACCCCGATGGCCCAGAGCATCCGCATCCGCCTCAAGGCGTTCGACCACGAGATCATCGACACCTCGACGAAGAAGATCGTCGAGACGGTGACGCGCACGAACGCAACGATCCGCGGCCCCATCCCCCTGCCCACCGACAAGCACCGCTACACGGTCATCCGTTCCCCGCACAAGGACAAGGACAGCCGCGAGCACTTCGAGATGCGCGTCCACAAGCGCCTGATCGACATCGTCGATCCGAACGCGAAGACGATCGACAGCCTGCAGCGCATCGAGCTGCCCGCCGGCGTCGACATCGAGATCAAGATCCAGAGCGCCTGAGCAGGCGTCCGCCGGCGATTGCCGAGGGGGGGTGGCCCGGTCGGGTCGCCCCCCCTCGGCGCGTCATTGCGGGGATCAGCGGATGTAGCGGTACGCCTCGTCGATCAGGCCCTCGTCGATCATCGCCTCGATCCGCTTGACGCGCTGCGTGCGCGGGCCTTCCAGTTCCTCGCGCGTCAGCCCGGCGGCACGCATCTCCCGGGCGAGCTCGGTGACCCCGTCACGGACCGTCCAGCGCTGCTCGAAGCCGAGCCGCTCGATGATCTTCGTGCAATCGACGCGGTAGTTACGCAGGTCGGGCCCGGCCGTGTCGGCGAGAGCGATGCGCGAACCGTCGACCACCTCTTCGACGATCCGGGCGACGTCGCGGACCTGGTAGTTCTCGGCGTTCCCGCCGACGTTGAAGGCCTCCCGGTGGACGAGCTCGGACGGGGCCTCCACCGCCAGGCGCATCGCCTGGGCGATGTCCCGGCAATGGATCAACGGGCGCCACGGCGTCCCGTCGCTCTTCATCAGAACCTCGCCCGTCGTCAGCGCGTAGCCGGTCAGGTTGTTCACGACCAGGTCGCCGCGCAGGCGAGGTGACCAGCCGTAGGCGGTCGCGTTGCGCAAGAAGACCGGGGAGAACGAGTCGGTCGCCAGCGCGTCGATCCCCGCTTCGGCCTCCACCTTGGAGCGGCCGTACGGCGTGACGGGGAGGAACTCGGCGGACTCGTCGATCGCCTCGTTACCCTGCGCGCCGTACAGGCTGCACGTCGAGGACTGGATGAAGCGCGGCACCCCCGCGTCGCGGGCGACGGCTGCGGCGTGCACCGCGGCGGCACCGTTGATCTCGTGGGTCGTGTCCGGGCGGAAGTTGCCGAGCGGGTCGTTGGACAGCGCGCCGTAGTGGATCACCGCGTCGAACCCGTCGAAGTCGGCGGGGGTGAGGTCGCGGATGTCGATGCGCACGTGATCGATCGCCGGTGGGGGCAGCGCGCCGAGCAGGCACGGCTCGAAGTAGTCGTTGTCGAAGCCGACCAGCGCATGACCGGCCCGGCTCAATTCCTCGATCAAGGCTGGTCCCAGGTAGCCAGCGTGCCCGGTGATCGCGATCTTCATCGTCGGTTGTCCTCCTCGTCAGGTGGGGGGGCGGCTCCCCGGTCGGTCCAGGGTCCGTCCCCGGCGAGGAGGTCTGTGCCCCCGAGGACGAAGGCGAGACCGAACTGAGTGAGACCGTCGGGCGACTCGCCCGCCGCCAGCGAGGCGCGGATCTCGTCGAGTGGGCGCCAGCGCACGACGCTCGCCTCATTCGCCTCCTCGGGTGGGCCGACGTGCACCGCGCCGTCGGCGACGAACAGGTGGAAGCGCTGCACGCTCCAGCCGCTCGACGGGCGGAACGACGTCAGGGGGCGGATCCCTAACGGGCGCCATCCCGTCTCCTCCTCCACCTCCCGGGCTGCGGCGACGATCGGTGACTCGTCTTCTTCGACCATCCCGCCGGGCAGCTCCCAGCCCCACGCGTCGTTGAGGAACCGGTGGCGGAGGATCATCAGCACGGCGCCATCGCGCACGACAGCGGTCATCGCCCCGTCGCGGGGCATGGTCAGGATCTCATGAGTGAGCTCCGTGCCGTCGGGCAACTCGACGTCGGCCAGCTCGACCACCGCCCAATGGCTGCGGTGGATCGTCCGCCGTGCACCGACCCGCCAGCGCATGCTCACCACGCGCCGGCGGTGGCGGCGAGTTGCTCCGTCGTGGTGGACGTCGGCGCCGCGCCGGGGACAGGGCGGGCCAGCGCGTCGAGTGCGGCAAGCCAACCGAGAAGGGCCATCAGGTGCCACAGGGAGGCGACCGCGGTGAGCAGGTTCTCCGAGACCAGCTGAGCAGCGACTCCGAGCGTGGCGGCGATCGTCCCTAGGGCTGCCGCCCGGGCCAGTGGGTTCGCCGGAGGGTTGCGGAGCGTCCGCCGGAACAGGCCGATGACGACGACCGCGAGGACGAGTGCGGCGACGGCTCCAACCAGGCCGAGCTCGATGTAGATCTGGAGCAACGTGTTGTGAGGCTCGAGCTTTTCTACGGTGACGGCCTGCAACGTCTCCAAGCCGATCCCGAACACCGGACGGCCGCGGGCCGTCGCCAAGGCTTCCGGCCAGTAGCCGAAACGCCACGTCAGCGAGTTCGTCGGGACGTGGCGGATGACCTGGTGACCCCCGAGGTCCTGGAGGCGGGAGAGGAACGAGGGGACGAAGGAGACGACGGCGACGAGCCCCGCCACGGTGGCGATCAGCAGGCGGCGCTCGGCGACGACCCCGAGGAACACGACCGCGACCACGCAACCGACCCAGGCCGCCCGAGCGTAGGAGAAGAAGAGCAGGCCGAGGGCGAATCCGGAGGCGGTGCGTGCCGCCCACCGCGCCGGTGCCGTAGGCAGGTGGTTGCGCACGGCGACCCCGAGGGCGACGATGATCCCCGCATAGGTGGCCAGCGCGTTGGGATGCAAGAACGACGCGTTGATCCTCCCGACGGAGATCGTCGGGTCGGAGAAGCGGGTCCCGAAGAACTGGGTGACCCCGACCACCGTGGGAACGATCGTCGAGGCGAAGCACGCGGCGAGCAGCCAACGCACGCGGTCGGGGCGGTCCCGGCAGAGCTGCTCGCAGACGACGACCATCATCGCCAACGCGATCAGCTTGAGCGATGCCGGCCAGGCGTGTGACGCGCTGAGGGAGAACGGCGCGCTGACCACGCCGGTGGCGGCCAGGCCGAGCGCGGCCTTGGACAGCGCCGACAGCGGGTGCAAGGTGCCCGCCAGCCGCGCACTGAACAGCCACATCACCGAGGCGACGAGGAAGACGACCCCGACGGCCTCGGAGACGCTCAGCGAGCCGACCGAGGCGTTGCGCAAGATCCCGTCGACAGAGGAGCGGATCGTCAGCAAGAGGAGGACGAAGCCGAAGAAGCGGGTCAGGGCGATCACGCCGAGCACGGCGGACCCGGCGACGACGACGGCGAGCAGCGCCCACGTCGGATTGCCGTGGGCAGCCTCGCGGGCGACGACCCCGACCAGCGCGCCGCCGGCGAGCGCACCGCCCAGCACAGCAGCGACGACCGCCACCGCCCGCCTGGTGAGCGTCACCGACCGAGCTCCGTCTGGAAGAACCCCATCCCGTTGCTCCCGATGATCAGGTGTCCCGCACGCCGCGGGTCGAAGCTAGCCGACCGGACGCGGGTGATCGGAAGGCCTGCGCTGATCTGGTTCCAGCTCGCCCCCCGGTCGAGGGAGCACCACACTCCGGTGGAGGCCATCTCGTCGTGGTAGGGCTCGTCGCTGGTGACGACGACGAGGCGGTTGGTGTCGGTCGGGTCGACGGCGACATCGAAGGTGGTCGGGTCGCCGAACACGTTCGCCCAGCCGCGGGTGCTGTCGTATCGCCAGACGCCGGGGGTGTCGCTCGACCGGCTCGATACCCAGACCGTCGCCGGATCGGTCGGGTCGGGGGTGAGGTTGCGGATCGAGGCGGGCCCGCCGGAGACGGCCCCGAACACCGTGCTCCCGTCGCCGGCGTAGAGGCGGGTCTCGTCGGAGAGCCAGATCAGTGCCCCGTCGCTCCCGCTCGACCTCGCCTCGACCACATCCGCCGGTCCGTCGAGGTGCGCCCAGGTGACGCCGTCGTCGGTGGAGCGGTACAGCGCCCCGCCGATCACCGCGAGGAACCCGCCCGGGGCGGCGGTGATCGCCGTCCCCGTTCCCGCGTCACCGCCGGGCAGGCCATCGGCGCCGGGATCGAGGATGTCCCACGTACCCGGGGTGGTCGAGCGGGCGATGCCGGCGAACGGCTGCGGTGGCTGGCCGAGACCGACCACGATGGTGCCGGTGACCGGTTGGAGGGCTGCTCCGAACGAGCCGTTGAACGGGTCGCTGCCGGCGATCGGCCGCCGCCAGCTTCCCCCCCCGTCGGTCGATTCGATGAGGTTCCCTCCGTCGAGCGCGCTGAGCACGATCCGGTCGCCGGTGCCGAACACGGCGGTGTTGGTGACGAGCCCGGACAGACCGCGGCCGGCGAAGCTGCCACCGTCCAGCGCCGTGGAACCGAGGTCGTGCCAGGTTTTGCCGCCGTCGATCGACTCCATCACGTACTCGTTGGCGCTGAGCACGACGCGGTCGGGATCGTTCGGATCGACGTCGATCGCGTGGACGGTGACGACGGTGGAGTAGAAGCGGGTCGGCTGGGTCGTGTCCGCGCCGAGGAGCTTGACCCACGACGTCCCCCCGTCGTCGCTGCGGTACGTGGCCTGGACCCCGTACGCGCTGTCGGCGGCATAGACGACGTTGGGTGCGCTCGGCGCGATGCGCACGGCGCGCATGTTGCGGACCTGGTCGGGGTCGCTGGCCACTGCGCTCGGCGGCAAACCACCGGCGCTCTCCGTGAAGGTCGAGCCGCCGTCGGTGGAGCGGTACACGCTGCCCGGCTTGGCGTTGCCCTTCGTCGCCAGGGAACCGACAGCGGCGACGATGAGATCGCCCGCGGTGCTCGCGTCGAGGTCGCGCACGTTGGCCCCGGCGAGCGCGGCCGACGTCCAGCTCCGCCCCCCGTCGATCGAGCGGAACACGCCGTGCTCGTAGACCCCGGCGAGCAGCGTGCCGTCGGGGAGGCCGATCGCATCGGTCACCGGCTGTCCGGCGAGCACCGTCCCCACCTCGGACCAGTTCGCCCCTTGGTCGGTCGTCTCCCATACCGTGCCGAGATCGTCGGCGCTGACAGTCGGGCCGATGTCGCCGTCCTCGGTCAGCCGGACGCTGCCGACGAAGGCGAGCACGTGCGCGGCATCGCCGGGATCGATGACCAGCGCCGATATCGGAGCGCTGTAGTTCGTCGTGGACACATCGGGAAGGCCTGTGCGGCGGAGCTGCCACGTGCGTCCGTCGTCCACGCTCAGCGCGGGGCCGCTCAGCGTTCCCGCCCACACGGTGTGGGCGGCGCCGGGAGCGCGCACGAGCCGTTCGATCTCGTAGGTCGGAATCCCCGACGAGGGAGTCCACGATGCTCCTCCGTCCGCGCTGCGGGAGATACCGAACACGTCACCCCCGCTGAGCAGCACGTTCCGTTCAGAGGAGAGGGCCACCGTCGTCCCCCAGCCACCGGTCCCCGGTTCCCCCAGCGGCAGCCATTGCGGCTGCCCCGTGCAGGCGACGGGCACGATGCTGCTCGTGGTCACTGGTCCGGCCGTCGCCGGGGCGAGCGTCTGCGGTGCGGACCCCTCGCTCGCCGGGGGGCCCGGCGGTTGCGCGTTGGGTGGCCCCGTCGACTTCCCGCCCGCTGAGCAGGCGGCGAAAAGGATCACGGCGGCGGCCAGGGCGAGCTTCCGCCGGTGGATCCGCCTCAACTGGCCCGCCGGGCCGCGAGGTGGATTCCGAGCAGGGCTCGGATCGGCGCGCAGCGGGCCGTGCGCCGTCGCCAGCGCTCCGGCACCGAACCGATCACCGCCTCCGCGACCCGCCCGGTCCAGCCCGGGACACGCACGTAGCGCCCTCTCCCTCCAGCGAACAGCTCGATCCGGTCGAACCCCGCGTCGCGCAGCACAGCGGACGACTCGGCGATCGTGTACTCGTGGAGATGAAGACCGGTGGCGATCGGTCCGAACGGAGCGGAGACGTCGTGTGGACCGCTCAACCGGTTCGGTGTCGACACGATGTACCACCCACCGGGCCGCACCACCCGGGCGATCGAGCGCAGCTGCTCGCCGGCGTCGTCGGGATGGAGGTGTTCGATCAATTGGTCGCTGTAGGCGACGTCGATGCTCGCGTCGGGCAAGGGCAGGTGGGTCCCGTCGGTCAGGAGCACGGCCACCTTCGGCGAGGGGGAGCCGGCGGCGACGATCTCCGCCGACACGTCGACGGCGACGACCGAGGCGACTCGTGCCGCGGCGAGGGTCGACAGCGCGCCGTCGCCGCAGCCGATCTCCAGCAGGCGCGTCTCCGGGGTGAGGAACCGCCCGAGGAGGCGCAGCTTGGCTGCCGCCCGTGCGCTCCGGGCGGCGGGGTCGGTTGCTTCGGCCAACTGGGGGTGATCGGGGACGGAGCGGAAGAGCTCGTCGTAGACCTCCCCGTAGAGGGCGCCGCGGGCCTCGGGGGGAGCATCGCGCAAGCGGTCGGCGAGGGCGCGTTCGATCTCGTAATGACGCCGGACGGCGGCAGCTGACCGGCCACCGGTCCGCGTACGGCGCCGGAGCGCGCTGCCGACCACTGGGTCGACCCTAGTTGGACGACGCCGCCGCGGGCCGTCACGACGTTCGGGGTCCCTGCGGGCCGCCGTCCCCGTGAGCGAGGGCGCGGTATGATCCTCACCCGGCCGGCCGGGAGGGCGGAAGCGAGAGGCGGTGCTTTCTTGGAGATCTTCGGAGTCGCTCGTCGCGATCTCAGCCGAACCGTGATCGTCGCCGCTGGCGCGCTGGTCGCCGCACTGCTCGCCGCCTTCTTGGCCGGGGGCCAGACGCGCTACGAGGTGAAGGCCTCGGTGTTCGTCAGCCAAGCGCTGCCCCCCGACGCCGCGGCGGGCAGCCTGGGCACGTTCCTCGGCGACTTCGAATCCGCCGCCTCCCTCGACACCGTGAAGAAGAGCGCGGCTGACTCGGTCGGTCGGCCGGCCGGAGCTTTCTCCGTCGCCGTCGATCGTGCTCTCGACGCGAGCACCGTCTCCCTGACGGTCACCGTCCCCGACACGGCGGCAGCAGAGGCGGAGACCTTCACCCGCGCCCTCGCCGTCGGCGCACTGAAGCTCCTCGGTCAGCAGCGCCTCGAGCAGGCAGTCGCCGCGGAGAAGACGGCACACGACGCGGCGACGAAGGCCAACGACGCGCTGAACAAGTTCATCGCCGACAACGACACTCTCGATCCGGTCGCCGAATCGGCCGGACTGACCGTCACGCTCCGCTCGTTGATCAGCCAGAAGGATGCATCCGGCTTGAGCGATGTGGCCAAGGCCGCGCTCGACGACCGGATCCAGCAGACGCAAGCGGAGATCGACCGCCTCGAGCCGTTGCGATCCGAGTTCGCCCAGTTGCAGCGCGCCGCGACCCAGAGCCAGAAGCTCGCCGACGATCTCGCCGCTCGCCGGATCACCGCGGAGACCTCCGTCGACACGGCGGTCTCCTCCACCCTCGTCGCCACCGGCCCGGCGGAGAAGGTCTCCAAGCTCGCGGCGCGTGCCCAGGCCGGGTTCGTCGGGTTGATCGTCGGCGCGCTGATCGCTCTGCTCGTGCTCGGAGCGGAGCGCCGCCTACGCGCCGGCCGGCGTACGCAACGCCCGGCGGCCCGCCCCGCTTCGCGCGCACGGGACGAGACCCCCGCGGTTCGCACCGCCGGACGCCGGTCCGTGGGGGAGCAGAGCCGGCCCAAGGACACGCCGGCGAACGCCGGCGACGGGGCGGTCGAGCAGACCGTGCCGGCGACACGCGCCGCGGACGCGGCGCTGGAGGGTGGATCGGCGATCGCCGCCGTCGGCGATGAGCAGGGCACAGAGCGCGATGAGATGGCCGATCTGACCGTGGTCGTCGTGGGCAACGGTGAGCAAGGGGACACCTCCCCGGCCCCGGCAGGCGCGGCGGGTGGTGGGACGCGCCGAGCGCGCGGGAGCGACGCGGGGAGGATCGGCAAGCAAGACTCTCCGACCGCGGACGGGCGGGCCAACGACGCCCGGCGAAGCCCGGCCCGCCCGGCGCGCAAGGGTGCGGCCAAGCGGGGCGGTGGGATCCGGCCGAGCCCGATCGAATGGCCCCCGACGCGCGGGTGACCACGACGGCACCCGCCCCCGGGGGCGCACTCGCCGGCGGACCCGGGGCCGGCGCCGGACCGGCGAGGCGGATCGTCGACCCGGAACACGTCGTCAGCGGCGCGGACCGGACACGCCTGACGATCGCCCCGGTCTGCCGGGCGCTGCCTGGACGCGTCCAGGTCCTCGACGGGCCCGTCCCGCTCCGCCCCGGCCTCGTCGCCACGGGGCGGGTCCTGCCCGCCCACGCTGGCTCGGAAGACGTACCGATCGAACCGTTGCGCGTCCGCCTGCGCGTCTGGGTCACCGGGTCCGGCTACGACCACCTGCTGACCCGCCTGCGCGGCTTGGTCACCCGGCCGCGGCGTGAACCACATCTGCGCCGCCTGCGCCGTTGGGTGGCGATGCGTCCCCGCCGGCATGCCCGGCCCGCCCACCTCGACAACCTCAGCGTGGGTCTGTTCGCCCCCGGCGACAGCGCCCACCCATTGGCCGGCCTGACGTTCCATGCGACCGGTCCGACGAACGCGGCCCTGTTCGCCTGCAGCGCTGACCGCCGGCTGGAACTGCTCGGCTCGGTCGCCAACGTCGGGCTCACCTGGCTGGTCGCTGTCAGCGGCGACGGCTTGCTCGTCGGCGCCGGGTCGGTGGCCGGCAACGGTCTGCTCGCCACCGAGCCGGAGTGCTCGCCACTCGCGCTGTTCCCCGTGCCGGCCGCGATCGGTGAGGTCTTGTCCGGCGTGTCGGTGGCTGCTGTCGGCCAGCACGGCTTCAGCACCGACACGATCGTCACCGATCAGCGCATCGTCCCGGGACCCGATCCACTCCCCACCGGCGGTGAGGGGTTCCCCGGGTGGGCCTGCTGGCGGGACCGCGGGACGGGGGCGTTCGCGGCGAGCACGCTGCTCGGCGAGCCGCCCGGTCTGGTCCGCCTGAGCCGTGATCGGGCAGACGGTGAGCTGGTCATCTCCTGGCGAGGTGACCAGGGCGAGCTCGCGGCGCGTTACGACGGGACCGACGTCGAACTGACCGTCGGCGCGCAGCGCGCCGCGACCCACGTGCCGCTGCTTCGTGGAGCTGTCGAGTTACACCTCGTCGTCCTGCCCGGCGCGGTCGCGGTGTACCTGCTCGGAGACACGATCTCCGCTTCCGTCCGCGTGTCCACCGGTCCGGGCGACGGTGGGGGTGAGCTGCGCGCCGCCAGCGGGGGTTCGGGGCAGGTCGGGGTCGTCGCCTTCCCCCGCCGGATCGCCGCTCCGCTCCTCCCGCCCACGGATCTCCTCACCGACCCGCAGTGGACGGTGACCCAGTCCTTCGACGGCCCGCCCCGCGCCACGCTGGCCTCGTTGGCGACCGACGACGGTCGTCGTTGGCAACGCTGGTGCGGGGAGCGCGACTTCGTCATCGGAGGTGACGGACTGATCCTCACCCCCGGCGGTGACGCGAGGGGGCGGACGATCTGGGCCGTGCCGTGGGACGACCCTCATGGTGCAGCGGTCGCCGTCGGCCTCGTTCCTGCCGGCCGTGGCCCAGGGGAGGGTGCGCACTGCGCGGCAGGAGTCGCCCTGGGCAGTGACGCCGACAACGTGCTCCTCGTCAACGCCTGGGCCGACGACAGCTACGGGGGCGGTTCGGTCTCCTCCTTCCTCCGGCTCGACGGGTGGGAGGAGGTCTACGACGCGGTGTGGGTCAACGTCGGTGACCGGGTCCGCCCGGGGCACCCGATCGAGCTCGGCGTCCGCTTCGACGGTGACCGCTACCTCGTCGCCCTCGACGGGCGCGTCGTCCTCGAGCGGGCCGTATCCGACGTCTACCCCGCGCATCCGCCGCTTGCCGTGCGCGGTCTGGGGATCCTGGCCAACTGGGAGTGGGGGTCCGACTCCGGGTCGCTCGTTCGCTACTTCCGTGCCGCTCGCCTGCGGCGCCCGGGCAAGGAGCGATAGGCATCGACGAGCTGCTGGTCCATCGCCTCGATCGTGAACCGCGCCGCGGCCGTCCGTCCGGCGGTGATCAGCGCCGCGTCGGCGCGCTGGTCCAGGCGGCGGATCGCCTGGGCAGCGAGTTCGGCGGTCGCCCCGACCGGCACGAACCACCCGGCGAGCGCCGCGCCGAGGAAGTCGTCGTAGCCGTCGACCCGATAGCCGACGACGGCGCGGCCGGCGGCGAGCGCTTCGACCAGGGCCAGCCCGAAGCTCTCGCTGTGCGACGTGGCCACGACGAGATCCGCAGCTTCGAGGAGATCGCGCACGTCGCCCCGCGCCCCGAGCAGGCGGACTCGTGCCCCGAGACCGGCAGCCTCGATGCGGGCGGCGATCTCGGTCCGGTCGGGGCCCTCGCCGGCGATCACCCACAGCGCGTCGGGGTGGGCGGCGAGGATCTCACCGGCGATCGCGGGGATCTCCCGCTGGCCCTTCGCCGCGACGAGCGTCCCGACGGTGAGCAGGAGCGGGGAATCCCCGGCGGCGCCGAGCGTGGCGCGCATCGCGCCACGGTCGCGTGCCGCGGGCGCGAACGCGGTCGGTGGCAGACCGGGGGGCACGACGCGGATCATGGCCGGGTCGAGCAGTCCTTCCGCTGCGTTCTGCCGCCGGGCGGCGGAGGAGACGGCGAGGTGGAGGTCGATGGCGAGGTGGTAGCGGACGGCGATGCGGGGCAGGTTGGCGACCCGCCGGGCGGCCGCGATCGGCTGCCGATGGAACTCGCCGAGGCTCACTGGCATCGGGGTCAGTCCGTGGAACGTGTGCACGAGAGGCAAGCCGCTGTGCAACGCGGCGAGCTGTCCGTAAGGTCGGTCGGTCGGCGTATGGGTGTGCAGCACGGTCGGTCGGCGGCTCTCCACGACGCGCAGGAGCTCGGCCAGGCGAGCACGGCGGGTGGTGCCGGTGGCCACGTCGAGGGAACCCGGGCTGCTCTCCAGTTCGGCGCGCAGCGACCCGCCGGCGAGAGCGAACACGTCGTGGGCGACCGAACCGTGGCGGCGCAACCAGAGGATCAGCCGCTGTCCCCCGCCTCCGGCGGCATCGTTGATCAGGTGGAGGACGCGCGGCGTCTCCCGCCGCGGGACGCTCACCGCTCGGTGCGGCCGTGCGCCGCCGGAGCCGTTCGTCGGGGGAAGAGATGATCGAGCACTGTCCGGTCTGTGCCGGTGTCGAGCTGGTGGAGGTGCTCGACCTCGGTCGCCTGCCGACGCTACCAAACGCCCGCGTCGATGATCCCGAGCTCGCCCGCTCCGTCCCCGTGGGGGACCTCCAGATCGTTGCCTGCGAGCACTGCGCGCACCTCTTCAACCGGCGCTTCGACGAGGCGGCGATCGGGTACGACGTTCGCTACGACAACTCCCTGCACTTCTCCCCGACGTTCGTCGCCCACGCCGCCGAGCTCGTCGACCGATTGCGAACCACCTTCGATCTGGACGGCTCGACGATCGCCGAGATCGGCTGCGGCTCGGCGGATCTGCTGACGATGCTCTGCGAGGCGAGCGCGGCGCGTGGCTTCGGCTTCGACCCGAGCGTCGACCCGGACCGACCCGCGCTGAAGCGCTCGCCGCGGGTGACGTTGAGCGCCACCTCCTACCCGCTGGACGGTTCGCTGCGCCCCGACCTGCTGCTCAGCCAGCACGTGCTCGAGCATCTCGCCGATCCCGTGGCCGTGTTGGCGACGACGGCAGCGACCCTTGCCGCGGGTGGGAACTGCTACCACGAGGTCCCCAACGGAGAGCAGATCCTCCGTGACACGGCGATCTGGGACCTGATCTACGAGCACGTCTCGTACTTCACCACGGTGTCGCTCAGGGAGGCCTTGCGTCGCGCCGGGTTGTGCCCGACGAACGTCGGTACGGCTTTCGCCGACCAGTACCTGTGGGTCACGGCGCGCCTCTCCGCGGTGAACGGCCCGGTACCGGACCCGGTTGCCGTGGAGGAGATCCTTGGAGATGCGCGCCGGTTCGGCGAGCGCAGCCGGCAGGCCTTGGAGCGCGCCGCGGAGCAACTCGATGACGCGCTGCGTCGCGGGCCGGTGGTCCTCTGGGGGGCGGGTTCGAAGGGCATCTCCTACCTCAACCTCGTCGACCCGCACGGCATGATCGCCGGCGTGGTCGACGTCAACCCACGCAAGGTGGGGACCTACGTACCCGGTCCCGGCCACCGGATCGGGGGGCCGGCCGACGTGCCCGGGTGGGCGCCGGCGACCGTCCTCGTCGCCAACCCGGTGTACATCGCCGAGATCAGCCGCCAGGTCGGCGAGCTCGCCCCTGCGGCGCACACCGAGCTGCTCTCCACCTGGAGCGAGCGATGACACGGCGGGCTGCCGGCCTGCTCGCCGCGGCGGTGGTGCTCGCCTCGTGCAGCAGCGGTGCCTCGTTCGTGTCGCCCTCGACCAGCGCGCCCCCGACGGTCGATGCGCTCGTCGCGTCGCTCGATCTCGACGCCGTCGCCCTGCGCCCGGCGGACAAGGCGATCACCACCCACGATCTCGCCGCGCTGTATCGCTTCGACCGGCACGTCGACCGGATCACCGATCGGTCCGGCGTCGCTCGACCCGAACCGCTCGTCGTCGATGATCCGACGCGTGTGGTCTGGCCGGGCCCGGCTCCGATGGTCCTCCTGCTGCCCGGTGGGAGCCTCAGCGCGGCGATCACCTCCGACCCGGCGGTGAGCTTCGCCGGTGGGACGGCCCTCGAGTTGTGGATCGACCCGACGCGGCTCCCCGGGCAGGTCGCCCGCGTCGACGGCGATGACGGCAGCGAGCTCGAGCTGCGCATCGAGCGCTCCGGCGTGCGACTGACGTTGGTCGCCGAGACAGGCGCAGGGCCGCTCGGCACCGCAGATCTGGGAGTCGATCCGGGTGTCGTCCATGTCGTCGTGTCGACGAGCGCCGATCGCAGCTGGTTGGTCGTCGACGGGGTGGAGCGCGCCGTCGGGGAAGGTCTCGGCCGCCCTCCCCGCCCGCACCGGCTGGAGCTCGGCGCCGCGGACGGGACGTGGGCCGGCGGGGTGTCGCTCGTCGCCGTGTACACCCGCCCGCTGCTCGCCGCCGAGGCCACCCAGCACCTCACCGCCGGACCGCAGGCACTTGCCGGTGACGGTCCCGAACTGACCAACCCGGGCGACGTGCGCGTCATCGCCGGGGAATCGTTCATCGCCGAGGTAGGTGTACACGATCCGCTCGGGCGGGCGGTGCAGGTCGCGGTCACCTCCGACCTCGCGGGGTTGACCTGGGAGAGCACGAACGATGCGATCGTCATCGGCGGGTCGCCGGAGTTGAACGAGTTGGGGGATCACCTCGTCGCCGTCGAGGTGACTGCCGGCGAACGGGTGGCAGCGATCACCTTCCTCGTCACCGTGCTCGAAGGTACGGCGACGGTCGAGTTGTGGGCCGACGCGACCACGCTCACCTTCGAGCAGAAGCCGTTGCTGTTGCCGACCGAGATCGCCGCCGGGGCGTCCGGGGTGTACGTCTCCGATTACGCCGGGAACCGGATCTACCGCGTCGGCCGGGGGACTCTGGAGCGGGTCATCGGTACGGGGGTCAGTGGCTACTCCGGCGACGGCGGGCGGCCCGACATCGCCTCCTTGTTCAACCCGTCGGGACTGGTCGTCGCCCCCGACGGACGGATCATCTTCGCCGACCACAGCAACCACCGGATCCGCGAGCTGGGCACCGACGGGATCCTGCGGACCCTCGCCGGGGTCGGTGTCCCCGGCGACAGCGGTACCGGGGGGCCGGCGACCGACGCTTTGCTCGACTCACCCGAAGCGGTCGCGATCGGCCTCGACGGGACGATCTACGCCACCGACTTCGGCAACCGGCGGATCGTCGCCATCGCCGACGGGGTGTTGACGACGTTCGCCGGCAACGAGCTCGCCGGCCGGCCGACAGACGGCGCGTACCGCACCGACATCGCCATCGGCAGTCCGTCCCACCTCGCCGTCGGTCTCGACGGGACGGTCTACTTCAGCGACATCAACAACGACCAGGTGTGGCGGATCGATCCGGAAGGCACGGTGCACCTCGTCGCCGGCTCCGGCGTGCGTGGCTTCACCGGCGACGGTGGCCCGGCCGTGACGGCCTGGCTGGCCATGCCGAGCGGTCTTGCCCTGGACTCGATCGGCCGCCTGCTCATCGCCGATGGCGCCAACCGGCGCATCCGGCGCGTCGACAGTCACGGCACGATCACGACGGTCGCCGGGAGTGGCGAGCTCGGCTGGGGGCGCGATGGTTCACTGGCCACCCTGACCGGGATGCACCCCGACGGGATCGCCTTCGCTGCCGACGGCCGGCTGATGGTCGTCGACCAGGAGGCGGGCGTGGTCGCCGCGATCGACGGGTTGTAGGCCGTGCTCGTCGCCCTCCGGCGCCGGTTCGGGAGCGGTCTCGCCGGTGACGCGTTGCAGACCACAGCGGTCGGGATCGGGATCTTCGGCCTCTCCGCGCTGACGGGACCGATCCTCGCCCGCTCACTGGGTACGTCGGCTCGGGGTGATCTCGCCGCGGTCCTCGTCCCCACCCAGTTGATCGGCTACGTACTGCTGATCGGGCTGCCCCACTCGGCCGCGTACTTCGCCCGTGAGTATCCGTTGCGGACGCTGGTCATGTCCTCGTGGGTCGTCGCCGCGCTGCTGAGCCTGCCGGTGCTCGTCGCCGGCGTGCTCTTCGCCCCTCGTTACCTCTCCGGCCACGCACCGATCACGGTCGGGTACTTCGTCGCCTTCCTCGCCCTGTGGATGTGCTTCTCCCCCGTCTCGTCGACGCTCGACGCCCTACGTGGTGCCGGGCGGATCACCCAGTACAACGTCTTGCGCGCCTTGCCCGCCGTGCTCAATGCCGTCGGCTTGGCCGTCGCCGGCGTCGCCGGCGTGCTCGACCTGCGCAGCGCACTGGACATCAGCTTCGTCTCCTTCGCCCTCGGGTGGGCGGTGACCGTCGTCTTCGCCCGGGCGTTGCCCGGCCGTGGCCTGCGCCGGGAGGCGTTCACCAAGCAGGTGCACTACGGCGTGCGGGCGGCGATCGGGACGCTCGCCCAGACGGTCGTCGCCCGCCTCGATCAGTTCCTCCTCGTCCCCATCGTCTCGTCCGAGCAGCTCGGGCTGTACGTCGTCGCGGCGACAGGCGCGAGCCTCACCTCACCGCTCGGCCAGGGGATCGCTCTGGCCCTGTTCCCCCACCTGCGTGCCTCGAGCGAGGAGGAGGCGACGCGCCGGACGCGCCAGGCGATGCGTTGGACGTTGCTCTTGTCCGGGTCGATGGCGACTGTCGTCGGGATCTGCGCGCCGTGGGTGATCCCCGCCCTGTTCGGCAACGACTTCCGTGACTCGGTCCGCCCCCTGTTGATCCTCCTCCCAGGGCAGGTGCTGAACGACGTGGCCACGATCCAGGCCTCCAAGTTGGAGGCCGACGGTCGCCCGGGGGCCGCGTCCCAAGCGTTGACGGTCGCCGCCGTGGTCACCGCGATCGGGCTCGCCGTCACCGTCCGTCCGTTCGGGATCGTCGGCGCGGCGGCGGTCACGTCGATCGCTCAGCTGACGTACCTGCTGACGACGAGCTTCTTGCTTCACCGCGGGACGACCGCCGCAGCCCGTGAGGAGGATCGGTGAGACGCCGTCGGCTGCCGTCGCCATGGGCGGTGTGGCGGTGGGTGCTCGTCCGCCGGGCCGTGCCGCTGGTCCTGCGCGGCCCGATTCTCGTCCTCGCCCCGCACCCCGACGACGAGGCCCTCGGCGCCGGGGGTCTGATCGCCCTCGCCCGTGCCCAGGCGATCCCGGTGCGGGTCGTCGTGGCCACCGACGGTTCGGCGTCGCATCCCGGGGTCGATCCCGCCGGTCTGGCCCGGCAGCGCAGCGAGGAACTGCACAGGTCGGTCGCCGTGCTCGGTGTGGAGGCCGGCGAGCTCGTCGAGTTGGGCTTCCCCGACGGCCGGCTCGCCGAACACGGCGACGAGCTGCGCGCCGCGCTGGGCGGGCTCGGGGAGCGGTGGGAGATGGTCGTTGCCCCCCTGTGGGCCGATTCCAACCCCGACCACCGGTGCCTGAGCAACGCCGCCCGCGAGGTCTTCGCCGGCGCGACGGATCACCTCGAGTATCCCGTCTGGGTGTACCACCGCTGGGCCTGGATGGACCCCGGCGCTCCCCGCTGGCGGCGTGCCCTCCAGCTCGCCGTCCGCCCCCTCGTCGCCGCCGCCCGATGGCGAAGCGTGGTACTCGACGTCGGTGCGGTGCTCGACCGCCAGCGCGCCGCCCTCGCCGCTCATCGGAGCCAGACGGAAGGGATCGTCGGGGACCGGCGTGGTGTCGCTCTCGGCGCGGCGGTGATCGAGTTGACCGTGAGCCCTACGGAGCTGTTCGTGCGCCCGCGCCGCCGGTCTTGCGCCTGAGCGCGTCGGTGTACACGGCAAGGGTCGCCGCCGCGGTCTCGTCCCAGGAGAAGCGGCTGATGACCTCGTCGCGCAGCGTCTTGGCCGCGGCATGCTCGCTGTCCAGATCGGCGAGCGCGGCGCCGAGTTGGGTGGCCAGGGCGTCGATGTCGCCGACCGGGAACAATCGTCGTCCGGGCCCTCCGGCAGCGGTCGACAACACGTCGCGGTGAACCTCCAGATCGCTGGCGATCACCGGCAGGCCGCGCCCTGCCGCTTCGAGCAGGGTCAGCGGCATGCCCTCCAGGTGGGAGGGGATGACGAACAGCGCGGCGCCGCGGAAGAACTCCTCCAAGGCATCGCCGTAGATCGCTCCGAGCATGCGGATCCGCTCGTCGCCTGCTGCCGCTTTGGCAAGCCGCTCGACGTAGTCGTCGGTGTGGCTCGATCCGCCGATCACGATCAGCTCGGCGTCGAGATCGGGATCGAGCCGGCGAAAGGCGGCGACCAGGTCGTCGAACGCCTTCTCCGGCACGAGCCGCCCGAGAGCGAGGACGTACGGCGCGTGGACGCCGGGCGGACCGTCGGCGACCAGCGCGTCGTCCGCGGGGACCGACACGCCGTTGGGGACGTAGGTCGTCTCCCGCCCGAACGTCGTCAGGTAGTCGTCCCGCAACGCCCGGCTGACGACGATCACCGCATCGGGCGCGCTCGCCGAGATGAGCGCCGCGCGATGGAGCAGGTGCTGGGCGCCCCTGCCCCACTTGGCGCGCAGATCGTCGCGCCCATGGATCGTGGCGATCACCACGGTACGCCGCTTGAAGCGGAGCAGGGGGACGAAGATGCACGGACCGATGGCATGGAAGTGGACGACGTCGTAGCGGCGGAAGAGCACGTGCAGGGTGCTCCGCAGGGACAAGGTCAGGTTGCCGGTGCGCTTCCCCGCGGTAGACCACACCCAGCGCACACGGATGCCGCGGTGCGTGCGCATCCGATTCACCGCACCCCGCCGGGAGTTGAACACGGTGACCTCGTGGCCGGCCGCGGCGAGCCGCGCCCCGACCTCCTCGCAGACGCGTTCCACGCCCCCGTGACGGGCGGGGATGCCCTGCTGGCCGATCATCGCGATGCGTAGCCGTCGCGGCACGGGCGGGGTGTCGCCGGTCATCGCCTGCTCCTCCCGAACAGGACCTGATCGTAGACGGCAGACACCGCCTCCAGGTGCGGTTCAGGTGCGTAGCGAAGCGTCGCGGCGCGTGCCGCGACGCCGGCTGTCCTCGCCCGTCGCGCATCGGCCGTCAGATCGACGATCGCCGCGGCGAGTGCGTCGGGGTCGTCGGGGGGGACCAAACGGCCGGTGATCCCGTCGTCGACTAGCTCCGGACTCCCGCCGAGCGTGGTCGCGATCACCGGCCGGGCGCAGGCCATCGCCTCCAGGATCGACAACGGAAGGTTCTCCGGGGAGCGACTGGGGAGCACCGAGACGCGCCCCCGCCGGTGGGCGGCGAACACCTCCTCCCGGGAGACCGCCCCGTGGAAGGTGACCCGGCCCGGCGCGACGCGGTCGGCGAGTTGCTCCAGGTGGGCCCGCGCCGGCCCGTCCCCGTAGCAGTCGAGACGGGTTCCGGGGGTCCGTCCGACGGCGTCGACGAGGACGTCGACCCCCTTGGCCGTGTTCAGGCGGCCGACGTAGACGACGCCGTCACCGGCGTCGTCGGCCGGGCTGATCCCGCCGATGTCGGCGAAGTTGGGGATGTGCACCAGGCGGTCGGGGAACACCCCGGCCCGGCGAAGCTCGCCGAGGATGAACGTGCTCGGGCAGATGAACGCGCCCACCGGTCGGTAGGCGCGCGCCCAGCGATGGATCGTCGATTCCACGGCCAGCGCTGCCGACGCGGCGAGCGAGCCGTCGCGGCACCGGCGGCGGACGGCCGAAGCGAACGTGCGGTGCCCGACGCACACGTCGCAGGCCGCGTGGCCGTCGAACAGGTTGTACGAGGCGCAGACCAGCTTGGCGTCGTGCACGGTCATCACCACCGGGACCCCCGCGGCCCGAGCAGCCCACAGGATCGATGGGCTGAGCTGGTGGTACACGTTGTGCACGTGGACGACGTCGGGACGGAAGTCGTCGAGCACCTGCTCGATCGCCCGCCGGGCGGGACGCGACCAGATCATCGCCGAGAGGGTGCGGCTGCGCTCACCGAGCCCGCGGGGGAACGGGGACAGCTGGAGATGTGGGGCGAAGGAGTCGGAGTAGCGCGCCGGCACGTTGCGCTCGTCGGCCATGGAGAAGAACTCGACATCGAGCCCTGCCGCACGCTGCAGCTCGGCGAGCCCGAACATGTATGCGGGGGCGCCTCCTTGGGGGTGGAGGAACTTGTCCACCTGGAGCACCCGGCGGACCGTCATCCGCCACCCCTCGCTCCACCACCGTTGCCCCACCCGAACACGTTCCACGGGCCGGGGACGAGCGCCAGGCGGATCTTGCCCGGTTCGATCAGCTTGCGTGCGAGGACGAGGTCGCAGCGCCAACGCTCGGAACGGGGCAGGCCCGCGTCGCGGATCGCGGTGGCGTAGCCGCGGGTCATGTCCACCGGGTAGAAGCTGTTCGCCGCGCTCGGGTCGCTCCAACGCTGGCGGACCGAACGGTCCTGGTTGCGGGTCGACGTGTGCGGATGGCAGCGCCGCTCGAAGAGGACCTCGTCGACGAAGGCGAACGGTCCCTGCAGGGCGAGCTCGCCGAGGAGGATCTTGTCGGTCCCGTAGAAGCTCTGCAGGAGGCGCGTGCGGCGCATCGCCTCGCTGCGGATCAGGCCGAAGATCGGCACGGCGTAGACCAGCCGGGTGGCCACCCCGCGCAGGCGGACCCAACTGCGCTCGTCACCGACGAGATCCCACAGCTCCCGTCCCTCGGGGTGGCGTTCGACGAACCCGTCACTGTCCAGGCCCCCATGGGCGAGGGGGACGAGGCGAGCTCCTGTTGAGTCGATCAGCGCGGTGTCGGAATGGGCGAGCACGGCTTCGGGGTGGTGTTCCAGCGCTTCCAGGCAGCGCTCGAGGTAGGTCGGGGCGGTGATGTCGTCGTGCGCGCACCAGCGGAACAGCTCTCCACGGGCGTGGCGGAACGTGCGGTTGTAGTTGCGGTTGGCGCCGAGGTTGGTCTCGTTGCGCAAGTAGCGCAGGCGACCGTCCTCCTTGGCGAACCGCTCGCAGATCTCCGGGGTGGCGTCGGTCGAGGCGTTGTCACTGATGACGATCTCGAAGTTCGTGTACGTCTGGTCGAGCAGCCCGGTGAGGGCGTCGGCGAGGTACTCCTCGCCGTTGAACACCGGCAGCCCGATCGAGATCAGCGGCGACCACTTCGTCACAGTGCAGCCACCTCGCTGTCGACTCCGAGATCGCTGAGCATCTCGGAGATCTCCGGGACGTAGATCGGGTTCATCACGACCACCAGGTCGGGCCGCAGCTCGACGAGCTCGGTGGGGGCGAGGATCCGGTGACCCGAACCGACCATGTACTTGCCCCACTTGTGTGGGTTGATGTCCACGGCCCCGGCGATCTCCTCGGCCAATCCGAGGTTGGAGAGGAAGGAGACCCCTTTCGAGCCACTTCCCCAGAGGACGACGGTCCCTCCGCGCTGCACGACGGCATCGATCCGCTGCCGCCAGTGGGTGACGGTCGCCGTGTACCGCTCGACGAAGCGGGTGACCCCGGCGCGCACCGCATCGAGGTCGTCGACGATGGGGACAGGGGCCATCTTCCCCGGCGCCGGGCCGGGTCGGGCTTCGATCAGCAGGTACTGGTCGTCGTACTCGCGCCGGACGTCGAGCACGTCGAAGCCGGTGGCGCTGAACAGGCGGGCCAGCGAACCGGCGCTGAAGTAGGAGCAGTGCTCGAAGTAGATGTCCCAGAACGCGGCCTCGTCGAGGATCCGCTGGATGTCGGGCAGCTCGAAGAGCACGATCGTGCTCCGCCGCTCGCCGAGCGTGCGGCGGATCGTGGTCATCAACGTGCTCACGTCGGGGATGTGCTCGAGCGTGTGCCGGCAGACGACCGCATCGGCATGGAGGTGGCCGTAGCGTTCGTCGTAGAAGTCGACGATCCACTCCAGCCGGTCGGCCGCACCCGACTGGATCCGCTCCGGGTGGACCCCGGGGTCGATGCCGATGCAATGACCCGCTCCGGCCTCGGCCATCATCACCAGGAACTCGCCCTTGCCGCACCCGATCTCGAGCACGGTGCGCTCGGCCAGGGCGTAGTCGGACACCCAGCGCTTGGCAAGATCCTCGGCGAAGCGGAGGAACGTCCCGGAGAAGCCCTGGGTCTCCTCGTAGCGCTGCGAGTACTCGGCGTCGCCGGGGGTGAAGGCCACGTTGGTGACGAAGCCACAGTTCGTGCACCAGGCGATGCGCAGCGTGCCGCGCCGGAACCCGGTCGCCGTGCGCTGGTCGTCGAGCAGCAGGCAGCTGTTGCGCGGGACGCTGTCCTCGGTGAAGAAGACGTGCAAGGCGCGCGCCGCGCAGGCGGGGCAGGCGTCCTCGACGGGAACGCCGGGCGGCGGGTGGACCATGCCCGTCACGGAACGAAGCGGGGGGTCGGGACCGGGTGGAGGAAGCGGCCGCCGGTGGCCAGGTACTCCTGCTGCTGGCCGATGATCTCGTCGGCGAAGTTCCAGGCGAGGAGGACGACGACGTCCGGACGTCGTTCGGTGAGCGCCTCCGGGGGGAGGATGGGTTGATGGGTGCCGGGCATCAGCAGGCCGTGCTTGTGGTGGTTGCGGTCGACGACGAAGGAGACGAGATCGGTGCCCAGCCCAACCGCGTTGAGCATCGTCGCTCCCTTCGCCGCCGCGCCGTAGGCGGCGACGGTCAGTCCTCGGGCGCGCAGGTCGGCGATCGTCGTGTGCAGCTCGGCGCGCAGCTTGTCGACGCGCTCACCGAAGCCGGCGTAGAAGTCGAACGAATCCAGCCCCGCAGCGCGCTCGGCGGCGAGCCGCTCCGTGAGCCGGGTTGTCGGGGCCTCGTGCTTGCCGATGTACCAGCGGTTCGTTCCCCCGTGCAGCCCGGGGAACAGTTCGACGTCGTTCAGGTACAGCCCGTTGTGGCGCATCAGGCGATCGACGGACAGGCATGAGTGGTAGAAGAAGTGCTCGTGGTAGACGGTGTCGAACGCGCACCGTTCGATCAGGTCCCACACACTCGGGTTCTCCACCGTGATCACCCCGTTATCGGCCAGGGCGATGCGCATCCCGGAGACGAAGTCGTTGATCTCGTCGACGTGGGCCATGACGTTGTTGGCGATGATCACGTCGGCGCGCCGGCCGCCCGAGACGAGCCGTTCGGCGACCTCGACACCGAAGAACGCCTCCAGGGTGGGGACGCCGATCCGCCGCGCCGCGGCGGCCTGATCCGGGGCCGGGTCGATGCCGAGCACCGGCACGCCGCGCTCGACGAAGTTCTTCAGCAGGTAGCCGTCGTTGCTGGCGAGCTCGACGACGAACGACTCCGGGCCGAGGCCGCGCCCGGTGATCAGTGCTTCGGCGTGCGCCCGGCTGTGCTCCAGGAGTTGGGGGGAGAACGAGGAGAAGTAGAGGTAGTTGTCGACGAACAGCTTCTGCGGGGGGACCTCATGGAGGAGCTGGACGAGCGCGCAGTGGGGGCAGAACCCCACGTCGAGACGGAACCGCTCCTCGGTCGTGAGATCGTCGGTGGGACGGACCAGTGCGTCGGCGAGAGGCAGTTCGCCGAGATCGAGGAACGGCTGGAGCTCGCTGCCCCCGCACACCCTGCAGGCGATCACCGACCGGGAGTCCCCGCTGATCACTCGTCGCTCCAGGGTGCCTTGCCGGACTGCCACAGCTTCTCCAGCATGACCTTGTCGCGCATCGTGTCCATGCACGCCCAGAACTCGTGGTGGCGGTA
>CAZQEJ010000018.1:22502-24174 GCA_964592165.1 uncultured Ilumatobacteraceae bacterium
TGCCCAGGTAGGGGGCGAGGCGCTTGATCCTGCCCCCGGTGTTCGTCGGCTGGCCGGTGTCGATCAGCTGGACCGACCAGTCCTTGGACGTCGCTGCGTGAGCGTGGACCTCTCCGGTCCCGGTGCGGATCGTCAGGTCCGACTCGAGCGAGGCGTAGTCGACGAACCAGCGCTTGACGTACTCACCCTTGTATCCGAGGGCGACGACGAACTCGTGGTACCCATACGACGCGTAGTGGTTCATGATGTGCCACAGGATCGGCTTGCCTCCGATCTCGACCATCGGCTTGGGGCGGATCACGGTCTCCTCGGCGAGCCTCGTACCCAGTCCCCCGGCAAGAATCCCGACCTTCACGACCTGCACCCTCTCCACCAGATCGACGCGTCCCGGCGGCAGGGACCCTGCCTTCCGGCACCGGGAGGACGTCGAGCGATCGTCGGCTCAGCATGTCGGGGACGTGACGGGGGTGTCAATGAGGAGGAGTGACCATACGTGGTGAACGGAGAGCGGCCGACCACGATGAGTGATCGGATCACCCCGGCTGCGCCGGCCGGCCGGACGATCCCTCGCTGCCGTGGGCCACGTCCGGATCGGGGCCCACACGGTCCGGGCTCAGGCTCGCCGCGATCGGGCGGCGAACGAGGTGCCCGTCCGGGGGTCAGCGCCGATGAGTCTCACCAACGAACGCCCGCGCAGCACCGCCGCCGGCCGCGCTCGGCTCCGCCCGCGCCGGCCGCCGTTGCTCGTCCCCCGTGCCGCCGACCGGCTGGCCGCGACCGTGCTCGATCGGGTGTCGAGATGGTTGACCGACCCGGTGTCGGCGACGGTGGCCGTCGTCGGAGCGGAGCCCCTCGTCTATCTCGACGCGGCCCGCCGGATCGGGTGGCGGGCGACGGCCGTCGCCCCGGGCGACCGGACGGAACTGGACGATCGCTGCCATCACGTCGTCGGCGACCTTGCCGACCTGAGCGCGAACGGGTGCCGGCCGAGCGTAGGGATGTGGATCGGGGCGGGAGCTGTTCCCCCATCGGTGGTCGGGGAGCTGGCCGCCGCGGTCGGCCCGGAAGGCGTCGTCGTTCTCGTCGCCGGGACCCGGGCGGCGAGGAGCGGGATGCCGTCGCTGACGCCGGCCGACGTCAGCGCTGGGCGCGCCGCGCTCGCCGGGCATGGGCTCGAGCTGCGCGACGAGTGGTACCCGCCCGGGATCCGCCGCCAGGTCGTGCTCATCGCCGCCACCCCCTGAGAGGCTCTTTCCTGCTCCGGCGACCTCGCCGGCGGTGCGGGTGCGCCGCGTGAACGACGCCCACCGAGCGCGGTAGATTCCGCCCGAGGCGAACCGAAGCCGGGAGAGCGGGGCAGAGGAATGGCGCGCAGTGGTCATCGCGGTCGGATTGGATGGTGGGGGTGTGCCGCAACCGCGGCGATGGCCGCCGCGGTGCTCGCCGCCGGTTCGCCGGTGGTCGAACAGGCGCACGCGGTCCCGGACACCTCCCCCGCACCGGACGCGGTGACGAGCACCGGGATCCGCCTGATCGCGGGAGGGGTCGTCCGGGTGCGGGCGACCACCGCCGGGTCGGTCGCCGTGGCCGGCACGATCACGATCACGGGGGCGACGGCGGACGGTTACGCCACGATCTATCCCTGCGCCGAGGGACTCCCCGAGCCGCTGAC
>CAZQEJ010000018.1:24274-31349 GCA_964592165.1 uncultured Ilumatobacteraceae bacterium
GTCCCCGGGCAAGCCGTGATCGGCAACCTGACGGTGGCCGGAACGAGCGGCGCGGGCTACGCGACGATCTTCCCCTGCCTCGCCGGGGTCCCGGAGACGTCCAACGTCAACTTCGTCGCCGGGAGGGACGCGGCGGCCGCGTTCGTCAGTCGCGCCGATGCCAACGGGAACCTGTGCATCGTGGCCAGCGCGCCGACGGACGTGATCGTCGACGTCGCCGCAGAGACCGTGGCGTTCGCCCCCTCGGCCGAGCGCTTGATCGACACCCGCCAAGGAGGCACTGCGCCGCGTCGGCCGGCCGGGCAGCCGGTCACCGTGCACACCGCGGCCGGCGCGGGCAAAGCCGTGATCGGGACGCTGACGATCACCCAGCCGGCGGCGGCCGGGTACGCCACGCTGTACGGCTGCCTGGACGGCATGCCGGAGACGTCGAACGTGAACTTCCCGGCGGGCCGCGACGTGGCCAACCTGTTCGTCGCCCGCACCGACGCGAACGGCGACCTGTGCGTGGTTCCCAGCACCGACGCGCACGTCATCGTCGACCTCGTCGGCCCGGCGCCGTCGGTCGCGGTCCACCGCGCCGTGCGCCAACTCGACACCCGGGAGGGCTTCGTCCACGTCTACGACGGGTTCAGCGACGAGGGCCAGGACATCTTCCTCGTCGAGACGTCGACGGCGAACTACTCCTATCAGAAGATCGCCGCCGGGTTCTCCTCGATCACCGATCCGACGGGCGTGGACTGGCTCAACTACCACCCGAGCGGTGGGGGGAAGGGGAACTACCGGGGTCTGCCCCAACTCGGACCGTGCTGCCACCCGGGATACCCGACCGGCGACGAAGGCGTGGCGATGACGACGACCGTGGTCGAGCAGAGCCCGAACAAGGTCGTCTTGCGCTCGGTCGCCGGTGGTGGCGCCTACGACGTGACCTGGACGTTCCGGCCCACCTACGCAACGCTGACAGTGAACAACCTGCCCTCCAACTACTGGATGGTCTACGAGGGGACCCCCGGCGGCGAAGTCGGGCCCGAGGACTACTGGGTCCAGTCCGACGGGAGGGTGCGGGGGATCTTCGACTACCTCGTCCCCTTCGAGTTGCCCGATCCGGAGTGGGTCTACTTCGCCGACGGGACCCTCGGGCGCTCGCTGTTCCTCGCCCACCACGAGAACGACGATCTCCCGGACACCTACATCGGGGTCGGCGCGGGAGAGATGGTCGTCCTCGGGTTCATGCGCTCCGGCAACGACCCGGCGTACAAGGCACCGTTCCCTCAGCACCTGTCCGTCGGTCTCGTCACCAGCACGTCGTTCTTCGACGTCGCCGCGTCGGTCGGGGTCGCCCTCAGCGGCGGCTGATCGTCTGAACCAGCACGGCGTGGTCGACCACCGACCACCGACCGTCGCCGCGCCCGCCTTCGAACTTCTGATCCGGTGACGTCGCGCGGCAACATCGCGCCCTTCCGTCAAGGTTCGTGCCGATGAGCTGACCCGCCGTCAGACCGGCCTCGCCCAGCCGTCCATCTCGTGACGGCGGATCGTCGCTGCCGTCATCCACGGCTCCCTCCGGAGCCCCGAGACGGCGGAGCGATGATGTCCGAGGCGGACGGCTGGCGTTCACGACTGTGCAGGGACGTCGCGCTCATGGCACTCGTCGGAGCGGCGTCGATCGCTGTCCTCGGCGAGATCCGGCCGTTGTCCCCGACCGTCGCGGCAGCTCCCGCACCCTTTGCTGTGCTCCGCGCCAAAGGTGGTGACGGCGAACGCTTCGTCGACGAGGCGGGGATGGTCTTCTACGCGGACCGGGGGCTGGGAAACCCGGCGGCGACGGGGGAGGGATCCGGCCTGTCCAACGCCCACGACCCGGCACGCACGGCGAGCTTGCCCTACGACCAGACGTTCGCGCTGCACAGCCTCCCCGGGGCGAGCAAGATCGTCTACCTCGATTTCCGCGGGGTGACGATCAGCGGTACGGCCTGGAACCAGGCCTACGCCGGCGGCGGACCGATGACGATCGGCCCGTACGACGTCGACGGCAACCCGGCGGTGTTCTCCACCGCCGAGCTCGACGCAGTGCAGGAGATCTGGGCCCGTGTCGCCGAGGACTTCGCCCCGATGCAGGTCGACATCACCACCGAAGCGCCCCCCGAGGAGGCGATCGACCGCGCCAGCGTCGCCGACGACCGCTTCGGTGCCCATGTGGTGATCACCAACTCGACGGCGATCTATTCCAGTTGCGGGTGCGGCGGGATCTCCTACGTCGGTTCGTTCAACTACGTCAACCCGGGGGATCCGGCCCGCAGCCACTCCTACTACCAGCCGGGCTTCGTCTTCCAAGGCGGTGTGGGCAGCGCGCCGAAGACCGTCGCCGAGGCGGCCAGCCACGAGATCGGCCATTCGCTCGGCCTGAACCACGACTCCGTCGCCGGTGGCGGGGCCTACGGCGGGCACGGGGTGTGGGCCCCGGTCATGGGCACCGGCTACTCCCGGCCGATCACGCAATGGAGCAAGGGCGAGTACGCCGGCGCGACGAACCAGGAAGACGACCTCGCGGTGATGGCCGCCCACGGGGCGATCCCCGTGGGCGACGACGTCGGTGACACACCGGCCACGGCGACCCCGCTCGGCGCCGGATCGGGCAGCGCCCAAGGGGTGATCGGTTCGGCGACCGATCGTGACGTCTTCTCCTTCGCCACCGACGGGGGATCGGTCGTCGCCACCGTCTCCCCCAACCCGGCGAGCCCGAACCTCGACGCCCGGCTCGAACTGCTCGACGGCTCGGGGAACGTGGTCGCGGCCGACGACCCACCGACCGCCTTCGTCGCGGAGGACTTCGCCACGGGGATGGGAGCGACCGTGCGTGCCGTGGTCCCACCGGGCACCTACTACCTGCGCGTCGGGGGGACCGGTGCGGGGAACCCTTCGACCGACGGCTACTCCGCCTATGGGAGCCTTGGCCGGTACCGGATCTCGTTCGCCACCGGTTCGGTCAACCTCGCTCCGGGGGCGACCGCATTCGCCTCCGCGGTGCGCGGCCGGGGACCGTTCACGGTGACGTTCTCCGCCGCCCAATCGCGTGACCCGGACGGGTCGATCGTCGGTTACCAGTGGGACTTCGGGGACGGGAGCTCGTCGTCCGAGCCGAACCCGACGTACTCCTACGCGGCCCCGGCGACGTACGCGGTGACCCTCACCGTCACCGACGACCAGGGTGCGTCGTCGAGCACGACGATCCCGGTGACGATCCGTGCCCGGGCCAACCGCGTCGCCGGCCTCGATCTGAACCTCTCCGCCCGCTCGAAGAGGCGGATGGCGGCGACCGCCGTGGTCGACGTGACCGACGCCGCAGGTGATCCCCTGCGCCGGGCCCTCGTGCTCGGTGCCTGGGGAGGTGCCGACCGGCGCTGGGTGCTGGGGGTCACCGACGATGCCGGGCGGGTCTCGTTCGGTTCGCTGAGTGCGCCGAACGCGTGGGCCCGCTTCGACTTCAGCGTGATCTGGACAGGGTACCTGGAGTCCCCCTACGACTGGGACCCGGCCGCGTTCACCACCGCCACGGTGTGGAACGGCGGACGACACCGCCAGACGACCGCCAGCGGCTGACGCGGGCGCGGCCGTCGCGGGCGGTTGCCTGCCGAAGGCGAGGTCGAAGCCGGCGGGTGATGCGCGGCGCCCGGCGCCCCTCAGGAGGCCGTCGTCGCGGCGTCGGTGTCGCAGCGTTCGGGGCCGACGACGAGCACCGGGCACGGCGCGTCGTGGACGAGCTCGTCGCCGACCGAACCGTGGAGGATCCGGGAGAACAGACCGCGTTGATGACTACCGACGACGATCAGGCTGACCCGGTGGGTGCGGGCGGCTTCGCGGATCGCCGCGGCGGGGTCGCCGACCTCCGCCAGCTTGACGTCGGCCATGGCTCCACGCTGTTCGACGGTCTGCTCGGCGCGCTGCTCGAGCTCCTCGTCGAGCTCGGGCAACGGCACCGCGAGATACGGGTACGTCGCGCCGAAGCCGACCTCGCCGGCGATCCAGGGGGTGGGGCGGGGTGTGACGCTGATCGCGATCACCTCGACGGGCTGCCCGGCGAACAGCTCACGGGCGAACTCGGCGGCGCGGACGGACGCGACGCTGTCGTCGATCGCGACGAGCACCTTGCGGGTCATCGGCGGGTCCTCCTCGGCGGCCCGGGCACGGTGCCCGGCCGTCCCCGATCGTCGCACAGCGGGGCGCGCCCGGCGTGATCAGCGCACTCCGGCCAGTCGCTTGGTGTTCCGCGCTCAGCGCCGGTAGAGTTCCCTGCTCGTGCGTTTCGGACCTGCTGCGTGAGTGGCCGGTCACCCAACGAAATCGCTGAACCGATGTCTGTGTGCGCCTCCGGTCCGCCGGGGGGACCTCACGGCAACAACCGATCCGGAGGCTCCGCCGGCCTACACGCCTGCGGAGCCTCTGCGTGACAGGACTGCACTCGGCCCACCCGGTCCGAGCCGAAAAGACAGAGGCAGCCGATATGGCGACGAAAGCGATCGTCGGCGAAAAAGTAGGAATGACCCAGGTCTGGGGCGATGACAACCGGATCATCCCGGTCACCGTCGTGCGCGTCGAGCCGGTCCGCATCGTGCAGGTCAAGACGACCGAACGCGACGGCTACACCGCGGTCCAGGTGACCTACGGGCATCGCGACCCGCGCAAGCTGACCAAGCCGGAGGCCGGCCACTTCGCCAAGGCCGGGGTCGCTCCCGGCAAGCGCCTCGTCGAACTGCGCCTCGACTCGGTCGACGGACTCGAGGTAGGTCAGGAGATCACGGTCGCCGAGCTGACCTCCGGACAGCGGGTGGACGTGACCGCGGTCAGCCGGGGCAAGGGCTTCGCCGGGACGATGAAGCGGCACAACTTCGGTGGCCAAGGCGCCAGTCACGGCAACCACAAGCACCACCGGGCGCCCGGCTCGATCGGGGCCTGCGCGTTCCCGGCGCGGGTCTTCAAGGGCGTGCGGATGGCCGGGCACATGGGCCACGAGCAGGTCACGACACTCAACCTGGAGGTCGTCTCCGCCGATGCCGAGCGCAACCTGCTGCTCGTCAAGGGCTCGGTACCGGGACCCAACGGTGGCGTCGTCATCGTTCGCAACGCGGTGAAGGGACGGGCCAAGTGAGCAGCGTGACCGTGCTGACTGCAGCAGGGAAGGCCGCCGGCGACGTCGAGCTCGACGGGCGCACCTTCGGTATCCAGCCGAACGTTCCCGTGATGCACCAGGTCGTCGTCGCCCAGCTCGCCCGCCGGCGAGCGGGGACGCAGAGCACCAAGACGCGCGCCGAGGTGTCCGGTGGCGGGCGCAAGCCGTACAAGCAGAAGGGCACCGGCAACGCCCGGCAGGGTTCGACCCGGGCCCCGCAGTATTCCGGCGGCGGGATCGCCCTGGGGCCCAAGCCACGCAACTATGCGCAGCGCACGCCGAAGAAGATGATCAACCTCGCCCTGCGCTCGGCGTTGTCCGACCGGGCCGCCGAGGGCAAGATCCTCGTCGTCGACGAGTGGGGGTGGGACGCGCCGAGCACACGCTCGGCGCGCGCCGCGCTCGACGCGATCGGGGCGGCGGGCTCGGCGCTCGTCGTCCTCCATCGTGACGACCTGGCGGCGATCAAGTCGTTCCGCAACTTGCCCGGCGTGCAGATCATCGAGGTCGGCGAGCTCAACGCCTACGACGTCCTCGTCAACGACGTCGTCGTGTTCACCAAGGCGACCCTCCCGGGCACGCCCGACGAGAGCGAGGCATGAGGTGAAGGACCCGCGCGACATCATCCTCGAGCCGGTCGTCTCGGAGAAGAGCTACGGGCTGATCGAGCAGAACGTGTACACGTTCAAGGTCGATCCCCGGGCGAGCAAGCCGGAGATCCACGACGCGGTCCAGGCGATCTGGGGCGTGACCGTGCTCAAGGTCAACACGCTGACCCGCAAGGGCAAGGTCACCCGGGCCCGCAAGTCGAACCGCACGGGCCGCAAGCCCGATTCGAAGCGGGCGATCGTCACTCTCGCCGCCGGCGACGAGATCCCCCTGTTCGAGAGCTGAGAGAACGATGCCGCTCCGCAAGCGCAAGCCGACCAGCGCCGGCCGCCGATTCCAGACCGTTTCCGACTTCTCCGAGGTCACCAAGACGACCCCCGAGCGGACGCTCGTCGTCCCCCTGCCGGACAAGGGCGGACGCAACGTCCACGGGCGGATCACGTCGCGCCACCAAGGTGGCGGGCACAAGCGCCAGTACCGCCTGATCGACTTCAAGCGGGTCACCGACGACGTCCCGGCGAAGGTCGCGGCGATCGAGTACGACCCCAACCGGACCTGTCGGATCGCCCTCCTCCACTACGAGAACGGGTCGAAGGCGTACATCCTGGCCGCCAAGGGCTTGAAGGTCGGCGACCGTGTCTCGTCCGGCATCGGGGCCGACATCAAGCCCGGGTGCGCGCTGCCCCTGCGCTACATCCCAGTCGGCACCACGGTGCACAACGTCGAGTTGCGCCCCGGCCAGGGCGGCAAGATCGCCCGCTCCGCGGGGATGAGCGTCCAACTCGTCGCCAAGGAAGGTGTCTTCGCCACGCTGCGCATGCCGTCGACCGAGATGCGCCGCGTCCCGATCGACTGCCGGGCAACCGTCGGCGAGGTGGGCAACAGCGAGCACGAGTTGGTCAAGATCGGCAAGGCCGGCCGGGCCCGCTGGAAGGGCGTCCGCCCGCAGAGCCGTGGTGTGGTGATGAACCCGGTCGACCACCCCCACGGCGGTGGTGAGGGCCGCACCTCCGGTGGGCGCCACCCGGTGTCGCCATGGGGCAAGCCCGAGGGCCGCACCCGTTCGAAGAAGAAGCCGTCCCAGCAGTTGATCGTCCGCCGGCGCCGTTCCGGCAAGGGCCGGAGGTAACCCCCGATGTCGCGCAGTCTGAAGAAGGGCCCGTTCGTCGACGACCACCTGCTCCGCAAGGTCGACGCGATGAACTCGGCCGGCGAGCGCAAGGTGATCAAAACGTGGTCACGCCGCTCGACGATCATCCCCGACATGGTCGGGCACACGATCGCCGTGCACGACGGGCG
>CAZQEJ010000019.1:0-1331 GCA_964592165.1 uncultured Ilumatobacteraceae bacterium
ACGGCGCGCCATCGCCGGCCGCCCGCCGGCCCGCCGGCGAACCGGCCGAGCAGGTCGCGGAGGGTGATCCCGAACGGCAGCTCGACGAGGCCGCCGGTGGCCACGTCGCCACCCAGCTGGAAGACCTGCGTTCCCCGGCTCCGCCCACTGCCGCGGGCCGCGTAGGCGGCTGCTCCGTGGGCGAGGATCGCCGGCACGGTGGCCAAGGTGAGCACGTTGTTGACCAGCGTCGGCTTGCCGAACAGACCGGACTGGGAGGGCAGTGGTGGCTTGGCCCGCACGACGCCGCGCCGCCCCTCGAGGCTCTCCAGCATCGCCGTCTCCTCACCGCAGATGTACGCCCCGGCGCCGGAACGGACGTGCACCCGGAAGCGGAAGCCGCTGCCGAGCACCCCGCCGTCCGCGGCGTCGCCGGGCTGATCGGTGAGCAGACCGTTGGCCACGGCGATCTCCACCGCGGCGCGCAGCGTGCGCAGCGCGTCGGGGTACTCGGAGCGCACGTACGCGTAGCCCTCGCCGGCGCCGACGGCGTAGCCGGCGATGACCATCGCCTCGAGCAAGGAGAACGGGTCGCCCTCGATCAGCATCCGATCGACGAACGTGCCGCTGTCGCCCTCGTCGGCGTTGGCGCAGACGTACTTCACCTCGCCGGGCGCATCGGCCACCGCCTGCCACTTGACCCCGGCGGGGAACGCAGCCCCGCCACGGCCGCGCAGACCGGACGCGGTGATCTCGGCGACGACCTCGGCCGGAGTCATCGACAACGCCCGGCGGAGGCCGGCGAGCCCACCGTGGGCGACGTAGTCGTCGAAGGACGACGGGTCGACGACGCCGAGACGGGCCGTGGTGAACCGGTCCTGGGCGGCGAGCCAAGGATGCTCCTCGGGTGCGCCGACGCGCCGCGGGTGATCGGCACCGTGGAGCATCCCGGCGGCGAGCAGCCCGTCGACATCGGCCGCGCCGACCGGTCCGTAGGCGATCCGCCCCGTGGCGGTGGCGACCTCGACGAGCGGTTCCAGCCAGAGCATCCCCCGCGACCCGGTGCGCACGACGTGCGCACCGCTCGCTGCGAGACGCTCGGCGACCTCATCCGCCCCGACGGCGCGCGCCGCGCTGTCGGCGGGCACGTACACGGTCACCGTGTCGGGACCGGGATCGACGCCCTGACCGACGACCGAACGGGATCGCGCCGCCCCGGCCTCGGCGGCCTGCCCGACCTCGCCGCCGGCGACGAACTCGGCGAGCAGACGATCGTCCACCCGAGCGTGCAGCCGGCCGCCGACGCGCACGCTCGGGCCGAGCGCGCAGTTGCCGAAGCAGAACACCTCGCG
>CAZQEJ010000019.1:1431-30720 GCA_964592165.1 uncultured Ilumatobacteraceae bacterium
GCTCGTCGAACGCGACCGTCATCGTGTCCCCCCGGTCATCGGTCCATCGTAGGCACCCGCCCGCAACGGGTGGGTAAGCGCGGCGCCCGGTGCGAGACTGGCGCGATGACGCTGACGCTGCACTGGGCCGATTCCCGCCTCGAGGTCCACAAGGTCGTCGTCGGCCCGTTCGACAACAACGTGTTCATCCTCCGCTGCCGGGACACCGGGGAGGCGGTGATGATCGACGCGGCCAACGAGCACGACAAGCTGCTCGAGCTGTGCCAGCGCCTCGGCGTGCGCCGCGTGCTCGAGACCCACGGCCACTGGGACCACATCCAGGCGGTGCCGGCGATGCGCGAGGCCGGCTACGAGGTCGCCGTCACGCAGAAGGACGCCCCCCGCTTGGCCGAGGTCGGATACGACGTGTTCATCGACGACGCCGAGGTGATCGAAGTCGGCGAGCTGCGCCTGGAGGCGATCCACAACCCGGGGCACACACCGGGGTCGGTGTCGTTCAAGGTCGTCGACGCACCGCTGCTGTTCACCGGCGACACGTTGTTCCCCGGCGGGCCGGGGAACACGTCGTTCGAGGGGTCGGACTTCGCCACGATCATCGAGTCGATCGACACGAAGCTGTTCCCCTACCCGGCGGACACGATCATCCTCCCCGGCCACGGCGTCGACTCGTCGATCGGCACCGAGCGCCCCCACCTCCAGGAGTGGATCGACCGGGGCTGGTGAGCCGCGCCGGTCAGCGCTCGCCGGTGACGAGGGCGGCGAGGTCGCCGAGGTGGGCCACCGGCCGCGCCCCGGCGGCGACGAGCGCACCCGGCGGGGCCAGGCCACCGAGGTAGCCGAACACCGTCATCCCCGCTGCGAGCGCGGCGCGCACGCCGGGCACGCTGTCCTCGACGACGGCGCAGCGCGCCGGATCGGCCCCCATCGACCGCGCCGCGTGGAGGAACAGGTCCGGTTCCGGCTTGCCGTGGGCGACGTCGTCGGCGGAGAAGATCCGCCCCTCGACGAGCGGCCAGAGGCCCGTGGCGCGCAGCGTGACGCCCATCTTGTCGTGGCTCCCGCTGGAGGCGACGCACGTCGCCACACCCGCTGCGCCGAGCGCACCCAGCGCGCCGGCGGCGCCGTCGATGGCGACTAGTTCGGAACGGAAGGCGGCCAGGGTCAGCTCCTTCACCCGCCGGGCGTACACCCGGGCGAGCCGCGGCCCGATCCGTTCGGCGACGATGGCGTGGACCGCGTCCTCGCTGCGGCCCATGAACAGCTCGACGACCCCGTCGGGGGACAGCGGCCAGCCGAGCTCGCCCAACAGCGCGCTCTCGATCCCGACGACGAGGCGCTCGCTGTCGACGAGCACCCCGTCGCAGTCGAAGATGACGAGCTCGAACGCGCCGGCCACGAGGACCGCACGTTACGGCCATGGTCAGCGAAGCGGCGCGTCGCGGCGGGCTCCCCGGTCGTTAGCGTGCACCCCTTCGTCCCCCCGAACCAAGATCGGAGACAGGCTGTGAGCACCGCCTCCCTCGTCCGTGCCCAGGAGATCGCCGCCGGAGTCCTCGCCGCGATCACCCCCGACCAGCTCGACGCGCCGACGCCGTGTGCCCAGTGGAACGTCTCCCAGCTGATCGACCATCTCGTCGGCGCCCAGTACTGGGCGCGCGCTGCAGTCGAGGGCGTGCAGGCGGCCGAGACCGGTGAGGGCTCGGCGACGGGCGACTTCGGCGCGGCGTTTGCCAGTGCCGCCGAGAGCTGCCGCGCCGCGTTCGACGCCCCAGGTGCGCTCGGCCGGATGGTCGATGCCGGGATGGGCAAGATGCCGGCCGGGGCACTCCTCGGGCTCGCCGTGACCGACACGTTCGTCCACGCCTGGGACCTGGCCACGGCCACCGGCCAGGACACCGACTTGGATCCGGCGCTCGCCGAGCAGATCCTGGCCACCTCCCGGGCCCACATCCAGCCGGCGTTCCGCTCCGAGGACGGGAAGATCTTCGGTCCCGAGCAGCAGGCACCGCACGGCGCGGACACGGCCACCCGCCTCGCCGCGTTCCTCGGCCGGCGCGTCTGAGGGCCCGGTGGCCCCGCCGCGCGACCCGGCCTAAGGTTGGGCCGTGCGGACGATGGTCCCCAGCCCGGACGTGCTCCCTCCGGCAATGCCGGACGCCCGGATCCGCGCCGACGGGCGACCGACGCCCGAGTTCCGCGCCGAGCTCCGCCGGGTCCGCTCGTGGCGCAACGCGCTGAGCATCGCTTCGACCTATGCCCAGGCCGGGCTCGTGATCTACGCCGCGGTGCACTTCGGGCCGTGGGCCTGGCTCCCGGCGGTGCTGCTCATGGGTCGCACCCACGCCCAGCTCGCCGCGCTGATGCACGACGCGTCGCACCGGATGCTGTTCACGAACAAGGCGCTCAACGACTGGACGGGGCGCTGGCTGCTCGGATACCCGGGCTGGACGCCGACCGACGCCTACCGGCGGTCGCACGCCGCGCACCACCGCGAGGAGTTCGGCCCCGACGAGCCGGACCTCGCCCTGTACCGCGGCTACCCGCTGACCCGGGCCTCGTTCCGCCGCAAGCTGTGGCGCGACGCCCGTGGCTCGACCGGGTGGAAGCTGATCAAGCCGCTCCTCGCCGGCGTCCGCTCCCCCAACCGGGCCCGGCGGCGGACGACGATCGAGATCCTCGCCGTGCAGGCCGTCCTGTTCGCCGCGGCGATCGCCAGCGGCCACTGGTGGGTGTACCCACTGCTGTGGGTGCTGCCGTACATGACCGTGTGGCGGGTGATCAACCGGCTGCGGGCGATCGCCGAGCACGGCGGCCTCGGTCCTTCACCCGACCGGCGGGCGACGACCCACTCCGTGCGCCAGCACTGGGTCGCCCGCTTCGCCCTCGTCCCCTACAACATCGGGTTCCACCTCGCTCACCACGTCGACTCGGGGATCCCCTTCCGCAGCCTGCCCCGCTTCCACCGTGCCCTGCGCGACGCGGGGTACATCACCGACGCGTACGAGTACCCGAGCTACCGGATGCTGTGGCGCGCCCTGCGCTCGGGGTGATCGACAGCAGGGACGTTTCCCCTATCGGGATAGTGCAAATAGACTCGGCGACGTGAGCACTCCTTCGACGACGCTCGACGGGCTGGCCGTCCGCCAGCTGTTCCCGGTGCTCGGCCGGGAGATCGGCGGCAAGCGGGTCGTCTACCTCGACTCGGCCAACTCGTCGCAGAAGCCGCACTGCGTGATCGACGCGATGACCGAGTTCCTCCAGGAGCACTACGCCCCGGTCAGCCGCAGCGCGTACCGCTTGGCGGTCGAGTCGACCGACTTCTACGAAGGGGCTCGGGCCAAGGTCCGCCGGTTCATCAACGCCCCCGCGGCGCACGAGGTGGTGTTCACGAAGAACGCGACGGAGTCACTGAACCTCGTCGTGCGTGCCTGGGGCGGGGCGAACCTCGGGCCCGGCGACGCGGTGCTCCTCACCCACCTCGAGCACCACGCGAACATCGTCCCCTGGCAGATCCTCGCCGCGGAGAAGGGCTTCGAACTGCGCTGGGTGCCCCTGACCCCCGACGGTCAGCTCGATCTCGGCGACCTCGACCGCCTCCTCGACGGGGTCAAGGCGTTCGCCTTCAGCGCGATGTCGAACGTGCTCGGCACGCTCACCCCCGTGCGCCGGCTGACCGACGCGGCGCACGCCGCTGGCGCGCTGGCGATCGTCGACGGGTGCCAGTACGCGCCGCACAACGCGACCGACGTGCAGGCGATGGGCGCGGACTTCTTCGCCTTCTCCAGCCACAAGATGTGCGGCCCGTCGGGGATCGGCGTGCTGTGGGGGCGCGAAGCGCTGCTGGAAGAGATGCCCCCGTTCCTCGGCGGGGGAAACATGATCTCCGACGTGCGCCTCGACGGGTTCTCCTGCGCGGAGCTGCCGGCCAAGTTCGAGGCGGGCACGCCCCCGATCGCCGAAGCGGTCGGCCTCGGCGCCGCGGTCGACTTCCTCACCGGGTTGGGGATGGACAACGTGCGCGCCCACGAAGTCGACCTGGCCGGCTACGCGATCGGCGCGCTGAAGGACCGCTACGGCGACGAGATCACGATCTACGGGCCGACCGACCTCGACGTGCGCGGGGCGACGCTCAGCTTCGCCTTCCGCGGCATCCACCCCCACGACCTGTCCCAGGTGCTCGACCAGGAGAACATCTGCGTCCGCGCCGGGCACCACTGCGCCAAGCCTCTGATGCGCCTCTTGGGTGTCAGCGCCACGGCGCGGGCAAGCTTCTACGTGTACAACGACCACTCCGACGCCGATGCGCTCGTCGATGCACTCGACCGGGCCTCGGACATCTTCAGCTTCTAGGGGAACCCGATGCCCGGCCTCGAGGACCTGTACCGCGAGATCATCCTCGACCACTACCGTTCACCGCGCAACCGCGGTGAGCTGGAGACACCACCCGCGGTGCGCAGCGAGGGGCACAACCCGTTGTGCGGCGATGAGGTGATCGTCTACCTCCTCGTCGACGACGGCGTGGTGCGCGACATCAAGATCGGCGGGCAGGGCTGCTCGATCAGCCAGAGCTCGGCGTCGATGATGAGCCAGGCGGTCAAGGGCCGCACGGTGGACGAGGCGCGGGAGGTCGTGCGCGCCTTCAAGGCGATGATGTCGACCCACGAGCTCGACGTCGGCGGCGACGGCTCGGAGTCCGCCTCCGACGGCGAGGATCTCGCTGCCGCTCATCCGGGTGTCGACCTCGGCGACCTGGAGGCACTGCGCGGCGTGGTCAAGTTCCCGGTGCGGATCAAGTGCGCGACGCTCTCCTGGAACACGTTCCTGCGCGCCCTCGACGAAGTGCCCGCCTGAGCGGCGGCGATCAGCCCTTCTTCAGCTCGACGACCGCTCCCCCGCTCGCCTCGACGAGGCGCCGCGGGTCGATGCCGAACACGTCGTGCCAAGTGCCCGCGGCGGCCCACACCTCGCCGAAGGCGAGCAGATCGGGATCGACGAAGACGCGCAGCAGGGTGGCATGGCCGAACGGGGGGATGCCCCCGATCGGGAAACCGGTCGCGGCGCGAGCGGCATCGGCATCGACGCGCGAGCACTTGCGGCCGCCGGCAGCCGCGGCCAGCTTGCGTTCGTCGAGCTGGTTGGCCCCGCTGACGTAGGCGACGACGATCTCCCCGTCGACGGAGAAGATCAGGCTCTTGACGATCTGGCCGAGCTCGACGCCGATCGCCGCGGCGGCATCGGCCGCGGTCTTGGTCCCCTCGGGGAAGCGGCGGGGGGAGATCTGCAGGCCTCGTTCGGCGGCCGCGGCGACGACGCGGGCGACGTTCGGGTGTTCGTCGGTGACGTCGCTCATCGGGTCCGGCGGAGGGTCGGCGTCATATGACGATCATGCTACGAGATCTGGCTAAGGTCGCCCCGGATCGCCGGCGCATGCGGGCCGGGGGAAGAAGGATGCGATGGACCTCAACGTGACCCGGCGCCGGTTGATCGGCCTCGGCGCTGTCGCCGGTGCGGTGACGGTCGCCGGCGTGGCCGCGCACGTCCCTCTCGCTGCTGCGGCGGAGGGCGACCTGCATGCCGACGGCCGCCAGCTCCCCAACTACAGCCCGATCCTGCCGATCGGTGGGCTGCAGGCGGCCACGCTCGGCTACGCGGACTTCCACGCCCTGTCCAGTGGCGGTGGTCAGACGATCTACGCCGACCCGCCCTCGGTGTACTCCAACCCGGACGGTTCGGTGCAGGGGTCACTGCGCATGCCCGTCGGTTCCGTGCTCCGGCGGGTCGACTTCTTCGCCTTCCGCGGCGCGACGGCGACGGGGAACATGACGTTCAACCTGTACAAGACGACGGTGCCCAGCTCCTCGGCACGCAACACGCTGGGCACGGCGAACCTCACCGGCACCGGCGAGGTGCAGGGCGCCTTCGACCTCGGCAGCGGGTTGCCGATCGGTCTCGGCGACGTGATCACCTTGGAAGCGGTCGCCACGGATCTGAACAACCGCGTCGTCGGCAGCGTCTACCAGTACGCCCCGGCGGGAGGGATCTACGTCTCGGTCGCTCCCAAGCGCGTCTACGACAGCCGCCTGGACACGGCGGGCAAGCTGGCCGCGGGGACGACGCGCAAGATCTCCGTGGCCAACCAGATCGCCGCCCACGGCGGGGCGACGAACATCGTCCCCTCGGGAGCGACGGGGATCGCCTACAACCTGACGGTCACCGAGACGGAAGGCACCTTCGGCTACCTGACCGTCGTCGCCGGGGGTGCCGACGCGAGCGGGCCGTCGTCGATCAACTGGGATCACGCCGGGGCGACGATCGCCAACGGGCTGCAGGGACCGGTCTCCCCGGTGCGCGAGATCGGCGTGCTGTGCGGCGGGGCGAGCAACGCCAAGGCGCACGTCATCGTCGACGTCCTCGGCTACTACCTCTGAACGGGTATCCCTGACCCGGCGGCGCCGCACCGTCGCTCCGCCCCGCCGGTAGCGTTCGGGGCAGCCATGTTGACCAACACCCTGAAGACAACCGTCCTCCTCGGAGGCCTCGGCGGCCTGATCGTCGGCGTCGCCACGCTGCTCGGGCGGGGGAGCTCGACGGCGATCGTCATCGGGCTCGTCATCGCCTTGGCGACGGTCGGCGCGTCGTACTGGTTCAGCGATCGCCTCGCCCTCGCCGGGGCCAAGGCGCGGCTCGTCAGCGCGGCCGAGGCACCGGAGCTGTACTCGCTCGTCGCCTCCCTCGCCGAGCGGGCCGGCCTGCCCATGCCGCGGGTCGCGATCTCCCCGAGCGAGCAACCGAACGCGTTCGCCACCGGTCGGGGCCCGAGCCACGCGGTCGTCTGCGCCACCCAGGGTCTGCTCGCGGTGATGCCCCGCGACGAGCTCGAGGGCGTCCTCGCCCACGAGATGATGCACGTCAAGCACCGCGACATCCTCATCGGCTCGGTCGCCGCGGCGATCGCCACGGCGATCTCGGCGGTCGCCCAGATGGCGATGTTCTCGGCGATGTTCGGTGGCGGACGGGACCGCGACGAGCGCTCCAACCCGATCGCCGTGCTCGCCGTCAGCCTGCTCGCCCCGATCGCCGCGAGCCTGATCCAGATGGCCGTGTCCCGCTCCCGCGAGTTCGACGCCGACCGCGGCGCGAAGGCTCTCCTCGGGACCGGCGAGCCGCTGGCCCGGGCCCTGGAGCGGATCGAGGCCTACGCCAATCGGGTGCCGATGGACGTGCCCCCGCAACAGGCCTACGCGTACATCCACAATCCACTCGCCGGGCGTCAACCGCGGCGCGGTGGCGGGGTCGACGTCGCCCGCTTGTTCTCCACCCACCCGGACACGGCCGAGCGGATCCGCCGGCTGCGCGCCGCATAGCAGCAGCCCGAGACCGAGCCGCACCGCGTCTGCCTCAGCGGCGGCCGAAGAACCTCCGCCAGCGGCGGCCGACGCGCTCCCGGGAACGCTCGGCGGCGACCTCGGCGATGACCACGGCGCCGATCGAGTTGACGATCTCCTCGGCCTCGTCGAGGATCGCCGCGGCGCTGCCGTCGTCGAGCCCGGGCGGCTCCGGCGGGGTCGCCGGGGTCACCAACGTGCCGTAGGTCCAGGTCACGTCGGCGAGACGGGGCTCGAAGCGGGGGCAGTCCGCCGGGCACCGCCAGGGCGCGTCCGGGGCCAGGTCGAGGATGCACTTGCGCACCGTCTCGCCGTTGGCGTAGGTCCTGCTCTCGAAGTGCTTGCACTCCTGGCGCATCGGCATCGCCCCCAGTCTGCCAGCGGGCGGTCGGCGAACAGCGCCAGGGCGCGGTCATGCCACCTTGCGCAGCGCAGCCTGCAGGCGGCGGACGAAGACCTTGCCATCGTCGACGAATCCCTGGGGGACACGCAGGGCGATCGCCTCGCCGCCGGCCAGGATCACGGTCAACTCGAGCTCGGCGAGCCCGCCGTTCGGCCGGTAGTGGCCCTCCACGTTGCCCAGGTCGTCGTGGGGGATCGTACCGAGCAAGCGCCGGGGCAGGGTCCGCAACCGGCGCCTGCTGTACACGAGCAAGCGTTGGTCGGTGGCGACGAGGACCATCCGTCCCCGGAAGGGGAGCGGCTCGGGGGAGACGTCCGGGGTGAGCACGGTGGCGGCGCGGGCACCGCGGCGCGCCGCCGCCGTGCCGCGCAGCACGTGTCCGTGGGGGAGCTCCGGCTCGGGCAAGGCGGCCGGGATCGCCCCGATCACCGCCTCGTCGGCGCGCAGCGCGTCACGGACGACGGCCCCCACCTTGTCGAAGTACCACGCCACGGCGCCTCTTCCGCGACGTGCTCGGCACACCGCCGATCGCCGCGTTCGCAACGGTACTGGAACACGAGTGCGGCGGGAAGTTGTTCAAGCGCGATTGGTGACTTCGCACACGGAAGAGGCTGAACGGCCTACGCTACCACCACGGAACATGATATTTCAAGCGCTCTCCGCTAATCTCTCATCAGGTTTCTTGACGTGGGTCTGCGGAATCGGGGTCCGTTGGGGCGAACCAGATCGCCCGCGGCAGGCTGTGCCGATGGCCACCGAACCATTCGTCTCCGAGCTGTTCGATCCGACGCGCTGGACGCCGGTGCCAGGATTCGCGTTCTCCGACATCACCTACCACCGCTGCGTCGATCACGGCACGGTGCGCATCGCCTTCCACCGCCCGGAGGTGCGCAACGCGTTCCGCCCGCACACCGTCGACGAGCTGTACCAGGCCCTCGATCATGCACGCACGTTGATCGACGTCGGCTGCGTGCTGCTCACCGGCAACGGACCTTCCCCCCGCGACGGCGGGTGGGCGTTCTGCAGCGGCGGCGACCAACGGATCCGCGGCCGGGACGGGTACCGCTACGCCGAGGGAGACACCGCCGAGACGGTCGACCGCGGACGGGCAGGCCGATTGCACATCCTCGAGGTCCAGCGCCTGATCCGGTTCATGCCCAAGGTCGTGATCTGCGTCGTGCCCGGCTGGGCCGCGGGAGGTGGCCACTCCCTGCACGTCGTCAGCGATCTGACGATCGCCAGTGCCGAGCACGCCCGGTTCAAGCAGACCGACACCGACGTGGCCTCCTTCGACGGCGGCTTCGGCTCGGCCTACCTCGCCCGTCAGGTGGGCCAGAAGTTCGCCCGGGAGATCTTCTTCCTCGGTCGTACGTACAGCGCGGCCGAAGCACAGGCGATCGGTGCGGTCAACGCGGTCGTCCCCCACGCCGAGTTGGAGGCCACAGCGCTCGAGTGGGCGGCGGAGATCAACCGCAAGAGCCCGACCGGCCAGCGGATGGTCAAGTTCGCTCTGAACTTGATCGACGACGGGTTGGTCGGCCAGCAGGTCTTCGCCGGCGAGGCGACCAGGTTGGCGTACATGACCGACGAGGCCCGCGAGGGTCGCGACGCGTTCTTGGAGCACCGCCGGCCGGACTGGTCCGCCTACCCCTGGTACTACTGATCGGGAGCGGTGATCGGGGTCCGGCGCGGCGTGCTCAGCCGCGGACGTCGGCGGCGAGCGGCGCGGCGCGCTGCAGCACGGGTAGGCAGATCACGGTGATGCGCGGATCGAGGACCTTCAACGCGGCGACGAGGCGGTCGACGAGCGGTTCGTCGTCGGCGGCGACGTTGGAGACGACGACGCTGTAGCGGGCCATCGGAGGGAGTCCCCTTCGTCCCCCCTCGGGACTGGTCAGCAGTAGCGCGGCGCGCTCCGGGGTGAGCCGTTCATACGGCCGGCAACCGGCGATCGCGGCGATCCGCACGGGGTGCTGGCCACAACTGGCGATCACCCGATCGAGCGCTCCGGCGCCGATCACACCGAGCACGTGGGTCGTCGTGCGCGGCAGGCGCGGCGCACCCGCCGCAGGCGCCTTGGCGACGAACCCCGGGGCGTGATCGGCCTCCACGGCGACGACGTCGACCCATCCTTGGCGGTGCAGCGCGTCGAAGTGCTCCGGTCCGACGCCGAGCAGTCGATCGCCCTCGCGACGGTCGTAGACGAAGTGGCGCAAGGCGGCCACCTCGTCGACCGCGGCCATCGTCGTCGTGCCCAGTCGGGCGACGCGATCGTTGCCCTCGAGTTGCCGAGCGAGCTCGAGCAACACCGTCGTCTTCCCTCCGGCGCCGACCGCGGCGACGAGTTCCCGCCGGCCGAGCCGCAAGACGCGCTCCAGATCGGGAAGCTGGCCGGTCATCAGGGCACGATCATCTCACGCCCGCCGGACCATCGGTCGTCGTCCGGTCGCGGTGCGCAGCGGCATCTCCCGCCGAGCGGGCATCGACTGCGGCCACGACCTCGTCGGCGCGGATCGGGTAGTGCGCCGGCCGGTAGCCGACCGCCGCATCCAGCCCGTCGCCGATCGCCGCGGCGACCGCGCCGGCCACCCCGGGGAGCGACCGCGCCCCGAACGGTGCCTCATCGTCGAGCGACTCGACGACGACGACCTCTACCACGGTCGCGGTACGGGGCACACCGAGGACACGGTCGAGCACCCACTCGGCCTCCGTCCGCAGCGCAGCGGCGGCACCGTCGGGGTCGGCCACGACGCCGGCATCGACGGCGAGGATGAGACGGTCGACGTCGACCTCACCGGTCGCCGGATCGACGACGACAGCAGCACCGGCCACGAGACCCGACGGCGCGCTCGGCTCGCTGGCCGCTGCCTGGCCGTAGCCGGCGAGCAGCGATCCGCCGGCGGCGTACACGCCGGCCAGGTCGGCGATACCGACAGAACGACGATCGGGTGTGCTCGCTCGCCGGCCGGCGATCTCGATCATCCGCCAGTCGTCGACCCCGAGGACCGCCGCGGCGCGCTCGGCCACGGTGCGGCGCAGGACCTCGGCGGCGCGCAGGACCGCTCGCGCCTCGGTGGCGAATCCACCGTGACCGGACTGCCCGTCGTACCCGGCGACGCGGTCGGTGTCACCGAGGGTGATCCGCACGTCGGCGACGTTCGTGGCGAGGACTTCGGCGACGATCCGGCGGAGCGCAGGAGCCGTCCGGCCGCCCGGATCCGCGCAACTCACCGCGGCGAGGAGCGAGCCATCCTCGGTGACGGCGACCGTCGCGCCGACGATCCCTTCACCCGCGCCGCCCTCGCGCAACGCCGCCGCGACGCCGCAGCCACCGAACAGCCCGGCGGGTGGTGACGGTGTGCCGAGACGGTGATGGGCTTCGGTCCAAGCGGTGACCAACGAGGCGCGGGGAGGGTCGCCCGAACCACATGCCGCCCACAGCGCGGCGAGCAACTCCGCTCGAGGAACCGCGGGATCGGAGGCGGCGACGGTCCGAGCCCGGTCCGGCCCGGGCGAGGTGATCCTCGCCAGATGATCGGCGATCGCCAGGGTGCGGCTGATCTCGGCGATCTCCCGGCCCGCCCCGCTGGCCGGAGGAGGACTGGCGACGACCGAGGTCACCAGGCCGCCGAGCAGGCCATCGGCCATCGTCGTCGTGATCACCTCGGTCCGGGCGCGCGCCGAGCGACCGCGCCGCCGGCGGGGCTCGAATGCTCCGGTCGGCCGGCCCCCAGCCCACACCCGCCGGGCGACCGCCAGTGCGGTCGACGACAGCTCCCCGTCGCGGGCCGGCACCTCACCGGACGTGGCGACGACACGGATGCTCGCCGCGATCGCAGGCAGGCGGCGGGCGAGCTCGGCCCGCGCGGCGAACGGTCGGCGGGTGGCGAGCCGGACGTTGAGCCTCCCGTCCACGTCGACCCAGGCGGCGACGGCAGGCGCGATGGTGCGGTCGGAAACGTCGAGCTCGATCTCCACCGCCGACCGCTCCTCGATCACCTCCTGATCACCCTCCTCGCCAGGTGTGTCGAGGCCGACCAGGTCACCGAGCCCGGTGAGCGCGTCGAGATGGACGACGGTCTGCTGGCCCTCGAACACCGCACCGTCGTGTTCGCCGGCACCGCGCCGGACGGTGTCGCGGTCGTCGTCGAGGTGCGGGAAGCCGGACTCAAGCGCGTCGCTGGTGACGGACTCGCCGGCGCGGTACGGCTCGAACTCGATCGGGTCGCGCTCGGCCTCTATCGTCGGGCCGGCCGGCCCGGGGACGCCGACGCAGGAGAACCGCGGCACGTCCGCGGCGGCGATCATCACCGGGGACGCGCGTTCGGACTCGGTCACCGCACCGCCGGCGGGTCCCCCGACGTTCCGCGCGTCCCGCGCCCGGGCGAGCGTGACGGACGCGCTGCGGCGGAGGACCGTGGCGAACTCGCCGGCAGCGACTGGGGGCTCGTCGTCCGCGCCGACGAGCACCGGGACGGGAACGGTTCCCGCCAGGGCGCAGCGTGTGCGCCCGTCGGGCAGCGTCCTGCAGACCGCGACGACCGAGGGCCGGCCACGGCGGAGGGGACGCCGCTCGTCGTGGGTGATCGTCCCCCCGATGTCGAGGGTCAGGGCGACGAGTTCGACCCCGGGCGGTAGCGGCCGGCCGAGCAGAGCCGGCAGCGGTTGGTCGAAACGACCCGCCGCGCTCGCGCAGCAGGCGATCGGGTCGCAGGTCAGCAGTCCGGCGATCAACGGTCCGTCGGCCGGTTGGGCAGCGAGCAGGTCGGCGAAGCGGATCGCCCGGCCACCGGCGAGGAGCGAGCCGAACCCCGGCCCGACCCCGGGCACATTGGCGAGGATCCGCGGCGAGCTGGTTCCCCTGACGCGCAGCCGCCCGCCGGGGAGGAACTCGAGGTGGCCGGCGCCGTCCGCCACGGTCGCCGTGGCCGGATCGTCCGGTGGGATCACCCCGGTGGGCGGCGGGAGGTGCTGCGTCACGCAGCGCGCAATGTAGTCTCCACGCCCACTCGACCGGCGTCGCTCACCACTGTAGGCGTCAGCAACAGCGCCCTCCGCCTGATCGCTCGTGGCGGAGCGAGCAACGACAAACCAGCCGCGAGCCAGGGAACGAGGAGCGCATCGTGCGTGTGCACGCCATGCGTGCGGGTCAAGGTGAGCACCACCGGACCCATGTCGGCGAACGTGATCGCCGGCCAGGCGACGGCGATGACGAGCGCTCCTGCACCGAGGGCGCGGCGCGCCGGTGGCACCGCCGGAGTGGACGCGACGATCCCCAGGGCGAGCAGAGCGACCGGCCCCGTGACCAGATCGATGGTTCGCAGGGCGGGCAGGTGAGCGCCGAAGGTGGCGACCACGCCACCGGTGACCGGGGTGAAGCAGCGCACGGCGACGGCGACGATGAGCAGCCCGAACCCGGTGACGAGGCGCATCGGTGTCGAACGCATGCGTCCATCATCGTCTCTTGAGTTCAGGATTTCTGCAGCCTGATCCACTTCTTCACACAATCCTGAACAGCGCAGCCACTGTCCACGGTCGACATGAGCAGATCCAGAACCGTGACGACCGGTCAATGGACATCGACGAGGGGACCGGCCTCGGTGAGCACGATGCCCACGGCGACATCGTGGGCGTCGACGGGGACTCGTCCGACGACCTGTGCAGCGAAGCACACGCCGATCGTCGCCGCGTGCGGATCGACCAGGGGGAGGAACCGATCGTAGAAGCCCGCGCCATAGCCGATCCGGTATCCCCGCGCGTCGAAGGCCAGGCCGGGAACGATGACCGCGGCGAGGGCCGTCGCGGGCAGCTCGGCACCGCACGGTTCCGCGACGCCGAACGAAGAGCGGACGAGCCGCTCCCCCGAACCGGCCGGCACCGCGGCGAGCCGCCGGCCCTCGACGCGGGGCAGCACCAGCCGCCCCGCCGCGGCGAGGCGATCGTTCACCGATCCGAGATCGAGCTCGTCGCCCATCGCTGCGTACGTCATCACCCAGCCCTCGGAGGGGAGCAGCGCGACCAGTGCCCGGCACGCCGCGCCGGAGGCCGCAACGCGCTCGTCCGGCGGGATCGCCGCTCGCCGGGTGCGGGCTTCGGCGCGCATCCGGCGCTTGTCCCGAGCGGCACTCACCCCGCCACGGTACCCCCCCTCGGGGCGGATGGTCCGGAGGGCCTATCCGCTCTACAGTGGCCCGGCGGACACGGGTAGGTGGTCGGAGATGGTTGAGCGCCGCCAGGCGACACGCACGGTTCATGGGCGGGCGCGCAACGCCCCGCGCCCGGGAACCGAGCGCACCCGCTGGAGCAGCCTGCTCGGCGGCAGCCGGCCACGTGGCGAGAGCACCCCCCCGACGGTGGGCGAACTCGAAGCAGCCCTCGACGAGGGCGAGCTCGACGTCCATTACCAGCTCGTCGTCACCGCCGACGGAACGCCTGCCGGCGCCGAAGCGTTGCTGCGCTGGCGCAGGCCAGGTCACGGACTCGTCGCCGCAGCCGAGTTCGCCGACCTGATCGTGAGCACGGAGATCCTCCGCCACACCGTCGATCTCGTCCTGTCCGAGTTGGTCGCCGCGCTCGCGGTGATCCGCAGCCGTTTGACGGTCCCGCGCCCGTACCTCGGGTTCAACGTCACCGCCCGCCAGCTGGAAGACCCGATGCTGCCCAGCCGGTTGCTCACCTTCCTGCATGCCGAGCAGGCCAGCGGCGACGGGCTCGTCGCCGAGCTGACCAACCCCGCCGGGGTCTCCGACTGGACGGCGGTACGGACCGCCGTCGCCGAGCTCGCCCGGCTGGGGGTCGGTGTCGCCGTCGAGGACAGCGGGGTGGACGACGGCGACCTGCTCTACCGGGACAACGGGCTGATCCCGATCGTCAAGCTGGGGCGGACGATCGTTGCCGAGAGCCATCGTTGGCAACACGAACGCGATGTGATCGCGGCGACCGTCGCGCTGTGCAAAGCACAGGGCACGACGGTCGTCGCCCAGGGGGTCGAACACCCCCAGACGATGGACTGGCTCGCCGGTCTCGGGGTTGACTACCTCCAGGGCGTGCACATCGCCCCGCCAGGGCCGCTCAGCGAGCTCCTCGGCCTGCTCCACTGAGATCGGCACGGTGACGCCGGTGGCCGTACCGACCCGCCGCGGCCACCGGCCCTGGGCACGACCCGACGTGCTCGCGGCAATCGCTGCCGGCGGGATGCTCGGCGCCACCGCCCGCTACGCGATCGGGCAGGCGCTGCCCAGCACCCCCGGTCACTTCCCCTGGGCGACGTTGTGGATCAACCTGTCGGGCAGCTTCGTCCTCGGGTTCTGCCTCGTCGTCCTCCTCGAGCGGCTCCCCCCGACGCGCCTGATCCGGCCGTTCCTCGCTACCGGGGTGATCGGCGCGTACACGACGATGTCGACCTTCCTCGTCGACGCGACGGTCTTGTTCCAGCACGGCCACGTGCTCACCGCCATGGCCTACGTCGGCGCGACGCTCGGCGCCGGGCTGGTCCTCGCCTACGCCGGGGTGATCAGCTCGCGAGCGATGACGCAGCTCGGTCCGGCGAGGACGCGACAGGGGGAGGCACGATGAAGCTCGAGGGCCGCCAGCAACGGCTGATCGCCTATGTCGGGGAGTCCGATCATCACGGGCACACCCCGCTGGCCACGGAGATCGTCCACCGGGCGCACGCCGCGGGACTCGCCGGGGCGACGGTGTTCCGTGGGGTGGAGGGGTTCGGCGCGTCGAACCACATCCACACGACCCGCATCCTGTCGTTGTCCGACGATCTGCCGATGGCGATCGTCATCGTCGACACGCCGGAGGCGATCGCCGCCTTCCTCCCCCAACTCGACGAGCTGATCACCGAGGGCCTCGTCACCGTCGAGGACGTCGAGGTCGTCAAGTACGTGGGGCGCACGGACGATCGGCGATGAGCCCGCTCGGCTGGGTCTCCTTCCTCGTCGCCGCAGCCGCCGGTGCACCGGCGCGCTACGTGATCGACGGGGTGGTCCAGGATCGCGTCGGGGGCGTGTTCCCCTGGGGGACGCTCGTCGTCAACCTCTCCGGCTGCTTCCTGCTCGGGGTGCTCACCGGGCTCGGCACGTACCACGGTCTCGGACCGGCGGTGCGCACCGCGCTGGGGACCGCCGGGCTCGGGGCATACACGACGTTCAGCACGTTCACCTTCGAGACTGTCCGCCTCGCCGAGCAGGGGGATGCTGGCGACGCCCTGCGCAACGTCGTTCGCAGCGTGCTCGGCGGGTTGGCCGCTGCCGCCGCGGGGATTGCCGTCGCCGCCGCGCTGTGACGCCCGCTGCCGGAGCACTCCCCGGCGTGGTCAGTGACCAGCCTGGTTCGTCAGATGGTCGAGGAGAACCTCCACGCTGGCCAGGTCGCGACGAGTGAGGACCCCGATCACCCGCCCGCCGTCGGTGACGGCGACCGCCTCGGTCGCCGCGGCACGCATCATCTCGGCGACGGCAGTAACCGTCTCTGCGGGGTCGACGGCGCGCAGGTCACGGCGGGCGATGTCACCCGCCGTCGTCGACGGCCACTCCTCGCGGGGGACCACGGCGATGTCAGTCATCGCGATCAGCCCGACATAGACGTGCTCGGCGACGACCGGCGCCCAGCGCCGGTTCTGGCGCATCATCGCCGTGACCACTCGCCCGAGGTCGTCGGCCGCGTCGACCGTGTCGGCGTTCGGCGACATGATCTCGGCGACCGCCAGACGCATCAACGGTTCGACGACCGGGGAACGCTCGTCACGCTGGTAGGGACTGAAGCTCTGCCGGCCCATCGTCAGTTGGGAAGCGGCGGCGGCGAGCAGCGCGGGGACGAGGAATCCGGGCTGCCCCGTCGCCTCGGCGACGAAGGCCACCCCGGCGAGCGGGGTGCGGTACCCGGCACCCAACAGCGCGGCGATCCCCAGCGTGGGGAACAGGTAGGCGTTCGGAGCGTGGACGACCTGCTGGCACAGGGCCCCGATCACCGCCCCTTGGGTGACGAGGGGGATGAACAACCCGCCCATCCCCCCCGCCGCGACACCGAGCCAGGTGGACAGGGCGCGCAGGGCGAACAGTGCGCCGAGCACGGCGACGGTGCGGTTCGTCGCCGTCGCCCACTCGATCGTCGCGTAGCTCGGACCGAGGTGCAACGGCCCCCCGAACCACCACTGCCCGAGGGGCGCGAGAGCGGCGAGAGCGATCGCCGCGAGCGCGACGCGCGTCCGCTGGCGGAGCCGGAGCCGTTTGGCGACGACGAGGGCTTCTGCGCCGAGCCGGGCGAGGACGCCGCAGGCGAGGCCGAGGATCAGCCCGCCGCCGAGGTCGCGCAAGTCGAACGGCGCCGCTCCACCGGTCGGCAAGAGCGGCGCGGTGCCGAGGAGAGCCACGAAGGTGAGGTACGAGCTCCCCGCGGCGACCAGCGTGGGGAGCAGGGCGCGGCGGGCGAGGTCGCTGCGGTAGGGAACCTCGAGGGCGAACACGACCCCGGTCAGCGGCGCCTTGAACACCGCCGCGACCCCGGCCGCGGCGCCGGCGACCATCAACACCTTGGCATCGTCACGGCGACGCTCAGCGGGCAGGCGAGACTCCACGGCGGACCCGACGGTCGCCCCGATCATGATCGACGGACCCTCGAAGCCGAACGCGTTGCCCGACCCCAGCGTCAGCGCCGAGCCGATCAGCTTCCACGCCGAGGCGGTGATCGGCAGGCGACCGCCACGCAGGTGGTAGGCGCGCACGTAGGAGTCCGTCGTCGCCGTGTCCGGATCGCCCCACAACTTGGTCAGCACGGCGACGGCGACGAGACCGAGGGCGGGGACGACCATCACCACGGCGAGGCGCTGATCGAGGACGTACTCGAGTGAGTCCTTGACGACGACGTCGAAGCCGGCGACGGCGAGGCCGGTGAGCACTCCAACCACTGCAGCGAGGGGGAGGACGACATGGGTCCGCCGGCCCGCTCGCTGGTGAACTGAACCCGTCCGCGTCATCCGCCGCTACCCGGCTCGCCTACAGCTTGGCGAAGCCTCCGAGCTGCCCGCGGAAGAAGAGCAGCGGCGCAGGCTCGGGCCCGTCCCAGATGTTCAGGTCGACGACGCGACCGAGGACGAACAGATGGTCGCCCATCTCGTGCACCTGTTCGACGTGGCAGTCGATCCACGCGATCGTCCCCTCGATGACCGGCATCCCCTCGTCGGAGTACTTCCAGGAGACCCCGTCGAAGCGCGACTCCTCCGGCGGCTTGGCGAACCGCCAGCACGCGTCGGCCTGGTCGACGCCGAGGACGTTGACGCAGAACTTCCCCGACTCGGCGATCTGCTGCCAGGTCAGCGTCGACTCCATGGGGAGGAAGCCGACGAGCGGCGGGTCGAGGGAGACGGAGGTGAACGACCCGATCGTCACCCCCCACGGGTGCCCATCGACGAGCCCGGTCACGATCGTCACCCCTGTCGGGAAGTGCCCCATCACCTGGCGGAAGCGTGCAGAATCGAAGTGAGCCACGGGCGGCACGCTAGTTCGGCGCGCGGTGCCGGCTAGGTGCGGCGGACGAGCCGGCTAGGCAGAGTGTTCGTCGGTCTCGATGAAGATGCACTCCCCCGGGCACAGCTCGGCGGCCTCGATCACGGCGCGCAGGTGGCGTTCCGGCACAGCCGCTGGACTGCCCGATCCGCCGGGGTCGTTGCACACCACTCCGGCTTCGGCGACGTAGGCGATGCCGTCCTCCAACTGGACGAACACGTCGGGGCAGTGATCGACGCACAGACCGTCGCCGGTGCACAGGTCCTGGTCGATCCACACCCGCATCTCCGGGCCACGCTAGCGGCGTGGTCGCGGTGTGCTCCGGGGAACGGTTCGGGCCGCCCGGCACCGGCCATGGCAGGCTCGGAAGATGCCCGACGCCCCGCGCGCCCCGCGCAAGCCGCACACCTGGTCCCGCCCGCCGGGCGACGTCGACGACCCGTGGGCCTGGTTGGCCGACCGCGACGACCCCGACACGATCGCCTACCTCGAAGCGGAGAACGCGTACACCGCGGCCTGGCTCGCTCCGCACGCGGAACTGGTGGAGACGATCTTCGCCGAGATCAAGGGCCGGGTGCAGGAGACCGATGTCGCCGTGCCGGTGGGCAAGGGCGGGTGGTGGTACGTGACGCGCACGGTCGAGGGGTCGAGCTACCCGATCCACTGCCGTGGCCGCTCGGCGGCGACGGCCACGGCATACGTCCTCCTCGACGAGAACGCCCACGCTGCGGGCCACGACTATCTCGGCCTCGGCGTGTTCGACGTGTCCCCCTCGGAGAACCTTCTCGCCTACGCCCTGGACACCGACGGGGGGGAGGTCTACGAGCTGCGCTGGCGCGACCTGACCACCGGCGAGGACCTCCCCGACCGGGTCGAGCGGGTGTACTACGGCAGCGCCTGGTCGGCGGACTCGGAGTGCTTCTTCTACACCCGGCCGGACGAGGCGATGCGCCCCCACCAGGTGTGGCGCCACCGGCTGGGTACAGCGGCCGATGCCGACGAACTGGTCCTCGAGGAGCCCGACGAGCGCTTCTTCGTCCACCTCGGAACGACGCGCGACGAACGGTTCGTCGTCATCTCCGCCGATTCGAAGCTGACCAGCGAGGTCTGGGTGATCCCCGCCGGCGAGCCACACGCCACGCCGCGCTCGCTGCTCGGCCGGCGCGAGGGACACGAGTACTCCCTCGACCACTGGAACGGGCGGTGGGTGATCCTGACCAACGACGAGGCGGAGGACTTCCGCGTCGTCACCGCCCCGATCGAGGATCCTGGGACGTGGACCGAGCTCGTCGCCCACCGACCGGGGCGGCGGGTGACCGCAGCCGAACCGTTCGCCGGGCACCTCGTCGTCCACGAGTGGGACGACGCCCGCCAGAGGCTGCGGATCCTGTTCCCTGACGGCCGGGACCAGATCCTCGACACCGGCGACGCCCCCGCCGAGGTCGAGCTCGGCGACAACCCGGAGTACGACACGACGCTGGTCCGCTTCACCCACCAGTCCCTGGCCACGCCGGAGTCGACGTTCGACCTCGACGTCGTCACCGGGGAGCGCACGATGCTCAAGCAGATGCCCGTGCTCGGCGTCGACCTGACCAACTACACCTCCGCCCGCACCTGGGCGACCGCCGCGGACGGGACCCGCGTCCCGGTCGACATCGTCCACCACACCGGGACCGCACTCGACGGGACCGCACCGGCGTTGCTCTACGGGTACGGCGCGTACGAGACGTCGATCGCCCCGTACTTCTCCATACCCCGCCTGTCCTTGCTCGACCGCGGCTGGGTGTTCGCCCTCGCCCACCCCCGCGGCGGAGGCGAGCTCGGCCGGCGGTGGTACCTGGACGGCAAGCTCCTCGCCAAACGGAACAGCTTCGGAGACTTCCTGGCCTGCGCCGAACACCTCGTGGCGACCGGGATCGCCGCCCCCGGGCGGGTCGCTGCCCGGGGCGGCTCGGCCGGCGGGCTGCTCGTCGCCGCGGCGGTCAACGCCCGCCCCGACGCGTTCGCCGCGGTCAACGCCCAGGTCCCCTTCGTCGACGTGGTGACGACGATGAGCGATCCGCAGATGCCCCTGACCGTTACCGAGTGGGAGGAATGGGGCGATCCGCGCGCCGAGCCGTTCGCGTCGTACATCGCCTCCTATTCGCCGTACGACAACATCACCGCCGCCGGCTACCCGGCGATGTTCGTCTCCGCCGGATTGAACGATCCCCGCGTCTCCTACCACGAACCGGCCAAGTGGGTGGCCAAGCTGCGCGCCACGGCGACCGGCGACGGTCCCCTGCTGCTCAAGACGGAGATGGGCGCGGGTCACGGCGGCCCGTCGGGTCGCTACGACGCGTGGCGGGAGGAGGCAGAGGTCCTCGCCTTCTTCATCGCCGTCGTCTGACGTCGTGCCGATCAGCCGGCGACGACGATCAGCGCGAGGAGCACCATCGCCACGTTGCGCACGATCGTCCACGCACCGATCGGGCGCGTCGAGCGCCCACCGAAGCACGCGCACGGAGGGCGGCGGCCCTGGGCGAGGCGAACAGCAACGAGCGCGGTGAACGCACCGAGCAACGACCCGGCGGCGACCGCCGCCGGGCGTCGGGCGACACCGGTGACGAGCAGTGCGCCGAGAACCACTTCGATCCACGGCACCGTGGGAACGGCCACTGCCGGCGCGCCGAGCCCGGAGGCCTGCTCCGGCCAGGTCGGGCTGAGCAGCTTGCCGATCCCCGCGGCGAGAAGAACGACGCCGAGCACGACCGCGGCGACGGGCACCATGGGCTTCGACCCTCAGGCGGGCGTGAGGACGATGGCCTGGCCCTGGCGGGCGGCAAACACCTTCCGCCCGGAGGGTGCCGCCTCCCGGGCGAAGCGAGCCTCGAACGCGTCGAGCGCGTCGTCGTCGCGCAGCGGGTCGTGGTGGAACAGGGCCAGGCGGCGGACGTGGCCCTCGGCCGCGACCCAGGCGGCGAACTCGGCGGTGCAGTGACCCCAGTCGCGCTTGGCCTCGAACTCCTCGGGCAGGTACTGCGCGTCGTGGATCAGCAGGTCGACGCCGTCGATCAGGGTGCGCACCGCGTCGACGATGGCGAAGCTCCCGTCGTAGGGCATCTGGTGGTCGGGGATGTAGGCGATCGCCACCCCGCCGACGGTGATCCGGTAGCCGAGCGTCGGCCCGTTGTGGGGCACGAGCCGGGCCACCACCTCCACTCCGCCGATGCGCAGTTCTTCGCCGTCGCCGACGTCGTGGAAGCGGATCTTGCCGGGGAGCCCCTCGAGCGGCACGGGGAAGTGCGGCGGGCTGAGGAAGGCGCGCACCGCGTCCTCCAGCGACCGGCCGTCGTCCTGCTGCGGCCCGTAGATGTCGAACTCCGCTCCCGGGGTGAGAGCGCCGCGGAAGAACGGCAGTCCCTGGGCGTGGTCCCAGTGCAGATGGGTGAGCAGGCAACTTCCGCGGAACGTCTCCCCCGCGGCGCGCGACATGCCGTAGTAGCGCAAACCGGTGCCGAGATCGAGGAGCAAGGGCTGCTCCCCCGGAGCGACGATCGACACGCACGCGGTGTTCCCGCCGTAACGCCGGATCTCCTCGCCGGAACACGGGGTGGACCCCCGGACACCATGGAACGTTACCGTTACTCCCAATTCACCCCCGATGAGCGGACGACGCTACGGAACAGGGTGGCGTCATGTAAACGGTAGCCCTACGTGACGTCGGTCACGGGCGAGCGCGAGGGTCACCGCGTCCCGTCACCGGCGAGGACGAGCATCCCGTCCCCCGAGTAGGCCGCCAACCCGTCGTCGGCCAGGGTCCGGGCGAGACGCGCGGCGCGCTCGGGGTCGTCCTCCAGCCCGGCCGCCCGGGCGAGGTCCCCGGGGGCCAGCGCGGCGGCGCCGAGGGCGCGCAGCAGCCGGCCGCGGGCTTGGCGGTCGGAACCCTCGAAACGCGCCTGAGGCACACTGGCCCCAGCCGAGCCGGCCGCCGGGTCGCCGATCGCCGGATCGCCGCGCCACGCACAGGTGGCGGCGATCGGGCAGTGGGCACAGTGGGCGCGGCGCGCCGTGCACACCGTCGCCCCGAGGTCGACGAGCGCCTGGTTCCACAACCACCCGCGGCCGGCCGGCAGCCAATGGTCGGCGAGCCGTTGCACCTCCCCCGCGGTCAATCGCCGGCCGGCCTGGCGGGCCAGGACACGGGCCACGTTCGTGTCGACGACCGCGGCATCGGCCTCGTAGGCGAAGCTGAGCACGGCTCGCGCCGTGTACGGCCCGACGCCGGGCAGGGTGAGGAGCTCGGTGAGCGTCGCGGGGAACGCGCCGCGGCGGGCGATCTCCGTCGCTGCGAGGTGCAGGTGACGGGCCCGGCGCGGGTACCCCAGTCCTTGCCACAGGCGCAAGACGTCGGCAAGGGGCACCGCGGCGCACCGCGCCGGGGTGGGGAAGCGATCGAGGAACTCGAGGTAGGTGGGGATCACCCGGGAAACCGGGGTCTGCTGGAGCATCACCTCGGCGACGAGCACGGCCCACGGGTCACGGGTCCGCCTCCAGGGAAGGTCGCGCAGCCGTGCCGCACCCCAGCTCAGCAGCGGGTCATGTCGATCGGCGATTGGCACCAGTGAGCCTCGGTGGCGAAGGCCTGGTCGAAGGGGTCGGGCCACCCGGCGATCAGCGCCGCGGCCTCGGCGAGCAGCGACCGGCGGTCGTCGTCGGGGAGGGCGGCGACGTAGCTGCGCGACTCGACTGCGGCGAGCGCCGCAGCATGGCTGATCGGGGCTTGCCACCGCCACCGGCCCCGGCGTGCCGGCTCGAACGCGCCGCTCGCGTCGAGGTCCGCACGCCAGTCGTGCTCGATCGTCGGCGGTTGCATCGCTGCTTCGCGCAGGACGCGCACGAGAGCGTCGATCGGCGGCCGCCGCCGGTCGAGTTCGTTCCACACGAGCAGGACCCACCCACCGGGACGCAGGACGCGGGCGATCTCGGCGAGGGCCGCGGGAGCGTCGAACCAGTGGAAGGCCTGGGCGACGGTGACCACGTCGACGCTGCCGTCGTCGAGGGGGATCGCTTCCGCGGTGCCGGCCAACGACCGGACCCCGGGGACGATCCGCTCCAGTTCGGCACGCATCTCGGCCAGCGGCTCGACGGCGATCACGTCCCTGGTCAGCTCGAGCAGCCGCCGGGTGAGCTTGCCCGTCCCGGCGGCGAGGTCGAGCACCACCGTCCCCCGGTGCACCCCGAGCTCGTCGGCGAGGAGGTCGACCACCCCATCGGGATAGCCGGGGCGGCCCTGTTCGTAGCGCTCCGCGACCGTGGCGAAGGCGGCGGCGAGACGGTGGCGATCGGGACCGTCGCCGTTGGCGGGGCTCACGAGCCCCACACGTCCTGGCCGTCGTAGGGGCGGGCCCGCCCGGGCGCGGCCGCCCGCTTCCAGACCATCACCTTGCGCCGGAAGTAGCAGACCTCCTTGCCCTCCTGGTTGAACCCCTTGGTCTCCACGGTGACCACACCGCGGTCGTCACGCGACTTCGACGGGGTGACCTCCAGGACGCGGGTCTCCGCGTGGATCGTGTCACCGTGGAAGGTGGGGAACTTGTGCTGGAGCGTCTCCACCTCCAAGTTGGCGATCGCCGCTCCGCTGACGTCGGGCACGCTCATCCCCAACACGAGGGAGTAGACGAGGTTGCCGACCACGACGTTGCGACCCTGCACGCTGCTCGCCGCGAACCAGTCGTTGGTGTGCAGTGGATGGTGGTTCATCGTGATCATGCAGAACAGGTGGTCGTCGTATTCGGTGATCGTCTTGCCTGGCCAGTGGCGGTAGACGTCGCCGACGACGAAATCCTCCAGGCACCTGCCGAAGGGGCGCTCGTGAACGGTCATGGGCGGAAAGCTACCGAGGCACCGCCCCCGCCGGGGCCGTCACCGCTGCGGCGGCGGCCCGTCGTCAGCCCGCTGCCGGCGGCCGTACACGTGGGCCCATTCGATCTCGCTGGTGTCGTCACGGGCCGCGCTCTCCGCCTCCTCGCGCAGCTTGCGCAACGCGTCACGGCGCTCGATCGACCAGGGACCGAGCCGCAAGCTGAGATAGGCGATCCCGCCGAGCACGAGCGGGAACCAGTACTGGGCGAAGCGGTAGCTGGCCACGCCGAGAACCGCGTTGGCCCGGGTCAGCCCGAAGCCGACGATCGACGGGATGAGCACGCCTTCCATGATCCCCAGCCCTCCGGGGAGGATCGGGATCACGGCGATGACGTTGGCCAGGCCGAAGGCGACGATCAGGCCGTCGACCGGCATCGACCCTCCGAAGGCGCGCAGGAACACCCACAGCGCGGCCGCGTCGAGCAACCAGTTGGCCGAGGCGAAGCCGGCCACACGGGCCAGCAGACGCGGTTCGGCGATCAACTCGCGCAGCCGTTCGGCGACGTGGTCGAGGACCTCGATCGCCCGGTCCGGATCGAGCTTGAGCCGCACCGCAGCAGCGCGCACCACCCGCTCGGAGCGGGCCTGGCCCTTGAGCAGGCCGGTGGCGATCCCACCAGCGAGGGCGATGAGCACGACCCCGACGATCGCCGCCGTCCCGTAGAACGGGTTCACCCCACGGATCGGGATGGAGATCAGCAGCGCGGTCATCAACAGCAAGTTGAGGACCACGGCCGAACCGAGCCCGACGGTGGCCAGGGCGAACCCGGCGTCCGCGGCGGGGACTCCGGAGACCGTCAGCAGGCGGTAGCCGAGCGCGGACCCGGCTGCGCTACCGGCAGGCATCACCCCGGACAAGGCACGGGTGGAGAGCTGGATGCGGTACAGGCGGGAGAGCGAGATCGCCCCCTCGGGCAGCGCGGCGCGGGTCATCAACGAGTAGGCGAGCAAGGCGCACAGTTCGAGGGCGAAGCCGATCACGATCAGCACCGGGTTGACGTCGCGCAGGTCGGAAGCGGCGCGACGGAAGCCGGGGATCAGGGGCAAGACGAAGTAGTAGATGGCGAACAGGGCCACCATCACCTTCAACGTGCCCTTGACGACCGGCCACGGTCTGCGGCGCGGTGGGCGGCCGCCCTCGACCGGCGTTGCGTTGCCGCTCACCGTCGGCTGGTTGACCCGTATCGACATCTCACCTGCATCACTCCGTCAACGCCGGGCGAAGGGCGCTCGACCTACCGGCGTCGTCTCGGCACGGCGTCCAGTCTGGCAAAGATCACTCCGGAGACCATCGATCGGCGGTCCCGACCGGGGGGATGCACGCGAGGATCTGGTCGATCCAGGCATCGACGTTCGCTCCGCTCTCGGCCGGCGTCTTGCCCAGGCGGACGACGACGGCGTCGCGTTCGGGAGCGACGACGATGCGTTGCGCCTCGTACCCGTTGGCGCTGAACGTCCCGTCCGAGCGGTACCAACGCCACCAGTGCGCGCCGTAGCCGTGGCGCTCGTCGTCGGGCAGCGGCGCGCCGCTCGGGCGGTGGGCGTGGTCGGCCCAGCCCGGCGGAAGCAGGCGATGCCCATCCCAGGTACCGTCACGCAGGTACAGGTACCCGAAGCGGGCGAAGTCGGCGGCGGTCGCGTAGACGTAGCTCGACCCGACGAACGTCCCCGCGGCGTCGAACTTGGGCGTCGCCGAGCGCATCCCGATCGGGCCGAACAGCCGCTCGCGCAGATAGGTGGCGACCCTCTGCTCCCCGCCGCCGATCACGTCTGCGGCGATCCGGGACAAGATGTTCGTCGTCCCGCTGGCGTAGCTCCACACGGTTCCCGGAGGGTGGACGAGGGGCTTCCCCGCGGCGTAGGCAGCGTGGTCGGGCGCGCCGGCACCGAAGAGCATCTCGAGCACGTCGGAGATCTGGTCGTCGACGTAGTCCTCGACGAAGGCGAGCCCGCTGGTCATCGTCAGCAGGTGCCCGATGGTGATCTCTCGCCGGTCGTCCCCGGCCCATTCGGCCACCGGGGCAGGGCTGTCGAGGGCGATCCTGCCGTCGCCGATCAGCAGCCCGAACAGCGCGTGGGTGATCGACTTGGCCATCGACCAGGAGATCAACGTCGTCGCCGGTCCGGTGTCCGGTCCGTAGCGCTCGGCGATCACCCGGCCACGGTGGACGACGAGGAGAGCCAGGCTCAACCCGAGGTCGGGCGGCTGGGGTTCGGCGAAGGCCCGATCGACAAGACCGGCGAGCTTGTCCCGGTCCACGCCGGCGTCGGGTGCGCTGCTCTCCCACGCCTCGGTCGGCCAGGGGCAACCCACGGGCTGGGGCGGGAACGGCACACTCACAGCCGCGAACGTACCCGGTGCACCGATCAGGCCCGGTCGAGGTCGATCCACTTGTGTGGCACGACGGGCACAGCACTCGTCGCCAGGCGCACCGCCTCGGCCGCGTTGCCGGCCCGGCGAACCAGGGCGCGGTGCTCAGCACGCACGAAGCCGCCGCCGATCATCGTCTCCACGAGGACGAACACCGGCGCCCAGTACTCCTCGACATCGAAGAACACGGCCGGTGCGGCGTGCAGGCCGAGTTGGGTCCAGGTGACCATCTCGACGATCTCCTCGAGTGTGCCGAACCCGCCGGGAAGGGCGACGAAGCCGGTGGAGAGCTCGGCCATGCGCGCCTTGCGCGCGTGCATCGAGGAAACCACCTCGAGGGCGCTCAGCCCGGGATGGGCGAGCTCCTTGGCGGCGAGGAACTCGGGGATCACCCCGATCACCTCCGCTCCGGCGCCCAGCGCAGCATCGGCGAGGACACCCATCAGCCCCGCCCGACCCCCGCCGTAGACGACCGCGATCCCGGCTGCAGCGAGTGCTTCGCCGAGCTCCGCGGCAGCAGCGCGGAAGGCCGGGCGGGAGCCGGCGTTCGTCCCAGCGTAGACGGCGACGGCGAGACGGCGAGCGGTGACCATGGTGACAATCGTTCCAGGCGCACCCGCCGGGCGCCGAGCAGATTCAGGGGGCGGGAGCGCGGAATCGGTAACGTCGCCTCATGAGTGCCGATCTCGCCGCCGCGGCCGCTGCCGTCGAGCTCGCCCAGGACGCGGTCCGCCGCGGCCTGGCCCGGCTCGCCGAGCTCGGCGGTCCGGACACGAACCAGGTCCTCGCCTACGACGTGGCCCATGCCGCCTCGGCGGTGGCGACCGCCGCGGCGATGCTCGACTACGGCGCCAAGGGGGACACCGAAGCGCGCTTGACCTGCGCCTACGTCGCCGATGTGGTCCACGACCTGATCACCAAGCTGATCGGGCGGGAGCAGCTGTGGGCAGCCGACGCGGCCGCGTTCGTCCCCGAGGACGACTTCTTGACGACCTACCGTGATCCGGCGTTGGTGGCCGCGCTCGCCGAGACGCCCGGTGACCGCCACCTCGACGCCGACTTCTCCCTCGTCGCCGACACGTTCCGGGCCTTCGCCGACAACGAGATCGCCCCCGTCGCCGAGCACGTCCACCGGACCAACGGCGACGTCCCCGAGTCGGTGATCGCCGGCCTGGCCGAGATCGGCGCGTTCGGCCTGTCCGTGCCGGCGGCCTACGGCGGCTTCTCCGAGGGTGGAGCCGGCGAGTACATGGCGATGGTCGTCGCCACCGAGGAACTGTCGCGCGGCTCGTTGGGGATCGGCGGGTCGTTGATCACCCGTCCGGAGATCCTCACCCGGGCGCTGGTCAAAGGGGGCACCGAAGCTCAAAAGCAGTACTGGTTGCCGATGCTGGCGACGACCGAGGTGATGGCCGCGGTCGCCGTCACCGAGCCCGACTACGGCTCCGACGTCGCCGGGGTGATGACCAGCGCGACGCCCGCCCCTGGACCGGACGGCGAGCCAGGGTACGTGATCAACGGGGTCAAGACGTGGTGCACGTTCGCCGCCCGGGCCGACGTCCTCGCCCTGCTGGCGCGCACCGACCCGGACCGCTCCAAGGCCCACCGCGGGCTGTCGTTGTTCATCGTCCCCAAGCCGCGCGGCGACGGGCACGGGTTCTCCTTCACCCAGCCGAGCGGGGGGAAGATGGAAGGGCGGCCGATCGACACGATCGGCTACCGGGGGATGCACTCCTACGAGGTCGCCCTCGACGACTGGTGGGTCCCGGCCGACCATCTCGTCGGTGAACAGGGTGGCATCGGGCAGGGCTTCTACTACCAGATGCAGGGCTTCGAGAACGGCCGCCTGCAGACCGCGGCCCGTGCGCTCGGGGTGATGCAGGCCGCCTACGAGGCCGCGCTCGACCACTCCCGCAACCGCAAGGTCTTCGCCTCGCCGATCATCGACTACGAGCTGACCCGGGTGAAGCTCGGCCGGATGGCCTTCCTCATCCAGGCCGGGCGCCAGTTCGCCTACGTCGTCGCCCGCCTGATGGCCGAGGGCAAGGGGATGGTCGAGGCGTCGATGGTCAAGGCCTACGTGTGCAAGGCGGCGGAGTGGGTGACCCGCGAGGCTCTGCAGATCCACGGCGGCTATGGCTACGCGGAGGAGTACACCGTGTCCCGCCTGTTCGTCGACGCGCGGGTCCTGTCGATCTTCGAGGGGGCCGACGAGACGTTGTGCCTGAAGGTGATCGCCCGCCGGTTGACCGCCTGACGGGCGACCTCCGCCGGTCGGCGGTCGTCAGACCATCGCCAGGAGGTCGTGGAGAGACGTGATCCGCTCGTGGGCGACACCCTCGTAGTCGCCGAACGGGTCGAGTTGGAGGGGGACGAGCCCCGCGGCGAGCGCACCGCGCACGTCGTTGACCGCCGAGTCGCCGACGTAGGCGACGCGCCCGGGATCGAGGTTGCCGAGCGCGCCCATGGCGGGGGCGAAGATCGCCGGGTCCGGCTTGGCCACTCCGACGACCGCCGAGTCGACGACGCAGGCGACCGGGACACCGGCCCCGGGGCCGACCTGGCAGACCCCTTCGTAGCGCAGCGTCGCCTCGATCTGTCCGGTGGCGTTGGAGACGACGCCCATCGGCACGCCGAGTCGGGACAGGCGTTCGAGGGCAGCGACGGATTCCTCCAAGCGGTAGCGCCAGATCAACGAACCGAAGATCCGGGCGA
>CAZQEJ010000020.1:0-9886 GCA_964592165.1 uncultured Ilumatobacteraceae bacterium
CGGAGTCGAGCACTCGCTGGACCGCCGCGGCGAACTCCTCGTCACGGCGCGTCCCGCTGCCGAACAGCAGCCGGAACGCGTCGTGGTCGTCGTGCACCCAACGGAAGTAGGCGTGGAAGCCCCGCTCGGTCTGGCTGCGACCGTCGGGCGCTTGGTTGGTCGCCGTGGCCAGCGCGTCGACGAGCCGCGCCCCGCAGTCCTCGAGCAGTGCCAGGAACAGGTCCCGCTTGGAGTCGAAGTGCTGGTAGAGCACCGGTTTGGTGACCCCCGCGGCCTCCGCGACGTCGTTCATCGAGGTGGCGTGGAACCCCTTCGCAGCGAAGGTCGCGAGCGCCGTGTGGAGCAACTGCTCCCGGCGGGCGGGGGCGGGGAGGCGGAGAGACATACGGTTACCACAGGGTAACCGGGCGATCGGCGAGCGGGTCACCCCGGTCTGGTCACGAGCGCGGCAACCGGTCCTCGCGCTCGGCGGCCTTCACCGCGTGCCCGATGACGATCGCCGGGGCGAGGAGCAGCGAACCGACGACCATCGCCGCGACGACGATCGCGACCAACGCCCCGGTGAACCCGATGGCGAACCCGATGACGAACACGGCGATCGCCACAGCGAACAGGAGGTAACCGATCCGGTTGCCGAGCAGTGACCAGTGGGCGAGCTTCGCCCGCCGGGCGAGCACGGGATCCTGGGTGACGGGGCGGGGGCTCACGCCGACCATCGTGGCGGGGTGACGCCGCTGGCGACAACCCCGCCCCGCACGCGAGCCTGGGCGCTCCGGTGAGCGAGGAGGGCCGATGACCGTACGAGTCGAGTGGCGCGGGAGCGTCGCGGTGGTGACGATCGACCGGCCGGCGCGGCGCAACGCGGTGGACCATCCGACGTTGCTCGCCCTGCGCGCCGCACAGGTCGAGGCCGCCGAACGAGGGGTGCGCGGCGCGGTGCTGACCGGTGCGCCACCGGCGTTCTGCGCCGGTGCCGACCTCTCCGGTGTAGAGGACGGCGAGTTCACCCGTGCGCTGGGCGACGTGCTCCGCGGGTTCGGTGCCCAGCCGTTCCCCTGGGTCGCCGCCGTCGACGGGCCTGCGCTCGGGGCGGGGACGCAGCTGGCGATCGCCTGCGACCTGCGCGTCGCCACGCCGGCGAGCCGCTTCGGGATCCCCGCGGCGAAGCTTGGCTTGGCCGTCGACCAGTGGACCGTCGAACGGCTCGTCGCCGAGGCCGGCGCGGCGCCGGCGCGCAACATGCTGCTAACCGCCGCGACGTACAGCGCGGCCGAGCTCCACTCCGGTGGATTCGTCCATCGCCTCGGCGGCCTCGACGAGGCGATCGCCTGGGCGGAGCAGATCGCCGCTCTCGCCCCGCTGACGATCGCCGCGCACAAGGTCGCCGTGGAGCACGTGATCCGCCCCGGTCAGCCCGACGCCGCGGTCACCGCCGCCCGGGAGCGGGCCTGGGCGAGCAACGACGCGAGCGAGGGACGTGAGGCGTTCCTCGCCAAGCGGCCCGCCCGGTTCACCGGGAGCTGAGCGCTCCCGGGCTACAGCGTGGGGCAGGCGCGGGCGCTGATCGTCGCCAGCGGCAGGCGCGGCGACAACGTCCCGTAGGAGCGGCCGTGGTCGCCCTCGACCCGGCTCGCGATCCATGCGTCGGCCACGGCCGGCTCACCGTGACGGGCGAGGAGCGTCGCCGCCCAGAGGATCGCCATCCGTTCGACCAACCGCCGTGATCCTGCCTCCGGATCGCTCGGTTCGGCGAGCTCGTCGGCGAGCCGGTCGATCGCCGCGTCGAGCTCGGGGGAGATCCCCCGGCCACGGTCGAGCTCGGTGATGAACGCCTTCGGTCCGGTCGGCTCGCGCTGCAGGGCGCGCAGCAGATCGAGGGCGATCACGTTGCCCGACCCTTCCCAGATCGCGTTCACCGGCGACTCGCGGAACAGGCGGGGGAGGATCGACTCCTCGATGTACCCGTTGCCACCCAGGCACTCCATCGCTTCGCGCACGACGCCCGTGCACTGCTTGGTCACCCAGTACTTGGCGACCGGGGTGGCGATCCGCCGGAACGCCTGCTCGTCGGTGTCGATCTCCGCCCGGTCGAACGCCCCGGAGAGCCGGGCCATCAGCAGCGTGGCCGCCTCGACCTCGAGCTCGAGGTCGGCGAGGACGTTGCGCATCAACGGCTTGTCGGCGAGCAAGGCGCCGAACGCACTGCGGTGGGCGCAGTGCCACGCCGCCTGGGCGACCGCTTGGCGCATCACCGCCGTCGAGCCGACGACGCAGTCGAGGCGGGTGTGGTTGACCATCTCGATGATCGTCCGCACGCCCTGGCCTTCGTCTCCGACGCGGTAGGCGACGGTCCGCTCCAGCTCGATCTCCGACGACGCGTTGGAGCGGTTGCCGAGCTTGTCCTTCAGCCGTTGGAGGCGGACGACGTTGCGTGTCCCGTCGGGCAGGACGCGTGGTACGAGGAAGCAGGTCAACCCTCCCGGTGCTTGGGCGAGGACCAAGAACGCGTCGCACATCGGCGCCGAGGTGAACCACTTGTGCCCGGTGAGCAGGTAGGTGTCGCCACCGGCGGGGTCAGCGCGGGTCGTGTTGGCGCGTACGTCGGAGCCCCCCTGCTTCTCGGTCATCCCCATCCCCAGCGTCGCCCCCGCCTTGGACGCGATCGGGGCGAGCTCGGGCTGGTAGGTGCGGGTGAGGATGTGCGGCTCCCAGGCCGCGGCGAGGCCGGGGTTGGCGCGCAGCGCGGGGATCACCGAGGTGGTCATCGAGATCGGGCAGCCGTGGCCTGCTTCGACCTGGGAGATCATCGTGAACAGGGCGTCGCGCACGACGCGCGCTCCTTCGCCCGCGGGCCGCTCGAAGGGCAAGGAGTGCAGTCCGTGGGAGATCGACAGGTCCATCAGTGCGTGCCACGCCGGATGGAACTCGACCTCGTCGATGCGATGCCCGAAGCGGTCGTGGGTGTGCAGTTCGGGGACGTGGACGTTGGCCTGGAAGCCCCACCGGAACACCTCGGCCGATCCGACCCGCCGGCCGAACTCGCCGAGCATCCCGGCTGCCCATCCGCCACCCTCCCGGGCCACCGCGCCGGGCAACACCGGATCGCTGGTGAAGAGGTCGTAGTCCTCCAGCGGTGGTGGCTGGTTGAGAACCTCGTGCGTCTCCATGGGCCGACACTACGGGTGTGCGGCACGCACTGCCGGGGCGATCGGACTGAGGCGCAGGATCTCGCCGATGTGGCGAGTGGCCGGCCGCGCGCCGGTGACCGTGAGGCGCGCCGAGCGTTGCGCGTCGGCGAGGGGGAGGCGCCCGATCCACACCTGGTAGAGCGTGCCGACATCGGTGACGATGGCGACGTCGACGGCGAAGCCGGGGTCGCTCAGGCACACCGACGCCTCACCGGCCTCGACGACGATCCAGAACTGGCGCCGGTCGTCGGTGAAACGGATGTGGACCACGTGGTGGTCGCCGGGCAGCACGCTGGTGTCGATCCGGCTGTGCATCCACCACACGAGCAGTTCGGCGTCGAGCTCGTCGGGGTCCGGATCGCCGAAGGTCCAGCGCGCTCCCCATGAACCGAGCCCGAACACGATCGGCTCGAGCTCGCGCCCGGCGCTGGTCAGGACGTACTGCGAACCGACCCGCTCGGCGATGCCGGCCCGTTCGAAGCCGCGCAGGCGCTTGCTCAGCAAGCTGCGGGACAGCCCGGGGAGCCCTCGGGCGAGGTCGTTGAAGTGCGTTGCGCCGACGAGCATGTCGCGCAAGATGAGCAGCGACCAGCGCTCGCCGAGGACCTCCAGGGCGCGGGCTATCGGGCAGTACTGGCCGTAACCAGAGCCATTCCTTCCGGCCACGTTGCAGATCGTAGAGCCGGTGGTCCAGAAATGTGACTGGTCGGTCGGGCCGGCCGCGCTCACGATCGAAGCATGACAACGACGATGATCTCCACGGGGACCCGTACCGATTGGCCGGCCGTCGCTCGTTCGGTCGGCCTCGACCTGCGCCCCACGGTTCCTGACCACGACCGCACTGGTCAGATCTCGCGCGAGGCGTTCGATCGCTTCCGGGAGACCGGGATCACCTCTGCACTGGTCCCGTCCGACGTCGGCGGTGGCGGGGCGAGCCACGCGCAGATGGGCGCAGTGCTGCGCGAGTTGGGACGCCACGACCCAGCGAGCGCGGTCACGCTGTCGATGCACGCCCACGTCCTCGCCGCGCAGGTCTGGCGTCACCACCACGGGATGGACGCGGAGGCGATACTGCGCAAGGTCGCCGCCGAACGCCTCGTGTTCGTCAGCACCGGCGCGTCGGACTGGCTCGCGTCGAGCGGCTCCGCGCAGCGCGTCGAGGGGGGATACCGGGTCTCGGCGCGCAAGGGCCCGGCGAGCGGGTGCGAGGTCGGCGACGTGCTCGCGACCACGATCCGCTGGGCGGACGCTCCTGACGGACCGCATGTGATCCACTGCGCCGTGCCCTGCTCGGCGCCCGGGGTGAGCATCGCCCACACCTGGGACGCTCTCGGGATGCGCGCCACCGGCTCGCACACCGTCGTCCTCGACGACGTCTTCGTCCCCGACGCGGCGGTGTCGCTCGTCCGCCCGGCCGGGGTGTGGCACCCGATCTGGAACGTCGTGATCGGCGCCGCCCTGCCGCTGATTGTGTCCGCCTATCTCGGCGCGGCGGACGCCGCGCTCGACGCCGCGCTGCTGGCCGCGGCCGGGCGGACGGAGGATCACATCCCGATGGCCGTGGGGGAGATGGTCAACGCGCACACTGTCGCCGAGGACGTGACCGTGGCGATGTTCGCCGCTGCTGATGATCTGCACTTCCCGAACACCGACGGCATCGCGGCGCGGATGCTGGCACGCAAGACCGTCGCCACGGAAGCGATCGTCGCAACCACGCGCCTCGCGCTGGAGGTCGCCGGTGGCTCCGGCTACGGGCGTGGAGGGGACATCGAGCGGCTCCTGCGCGACGTGCACGGGTGCTTGTTCCATCCCCTTCCCCGCGCCCGGCAGCTGCCGTTCACCGGTCGTGTCGTCCTCGGGCGCAGTCCTGTCGGCCCGACGTGATCGGGTGATCCGTCGGGCGTCACCCCCTCGGCGTGGGCCGGCGGCGCGCTGCTATCGCCGGCGGGCTGCCGCGCTCCATCCGGCGGCGAAGGAGCCGGCGGCGATGCCCGCCGTGCCGATCGCTGCCGTCGTCCGGCGCACGACCGACTTCGTCTTGCGGGCGAAGATCACCACCGGCCAGTTCCGCCGGCGGGCGATCCGCTCCAGTTTGGAGTCGGGGTTGACGGCCACCGGATGGCCGACCGCCTCGAGCATCGGCAGGTCGGAGATCGAGTCGCTGTACGCGTAGCACTGCTGGAGGTCGAACCCCTCCCAGCGGGCGAGCTCGGTGATTGCCTCGACCTTGCCCTGCCCGTAGCAGAACGGTCCGGCGAGCTCACCGGTGTAGCGGCCGTCGTCGACCTCGCCGACCGTACCGATCCCGTCGGTCATGCCCAGCGCCTTGGCCAACGGTTCGACGATCTCGCGCGGCGCAGCGGAGACGATGTACGTCGCCCGCCCGCGGCGGTGGTGGGATTCGACGAGCTCGCGTGACTCGGGCCGGACCCGCCCGAGCAGCTTGGGCAGCACGGTCTCGTTCAACCCGATCAGCCGGGCCTGCTCCTGACCGCCCACCGCGCCGAGGATCCGCTCCCGCACCTTCCCCGCGGTGTCCCCGGAGTGGTCGCCGAACAGCTTGAAGGACAACGCCGACACGCCATCGCGCACGAGGGCACGGGTCGGCATCATCTCGTCGCGCCAGGCGGCGACGGCGAAGGTGAACGCACTCGATCCGCTGATCAGTGTCCGGTCGAGATCGAAGAACGCGGCGGCCTGTCCATGCGGGGTGATCGTCGGCAGCTCGCTCATGATCCCTCGGCGGCTGCGCCCCGACACGGCTGTGCCGTGCGCCCCATCGACGCCCGGCTCCCTGGTGGTCGCCCGGTCGCCATTCGCTCGCTCATCCGTCCCGGACGCTAGCGCCGCGGGTCCGGGAGCGGACCTCGAGGGCTCGCTGGTAGACGTACCGCCGGGCGACGCCGAGCTCGCCCGCGACCTGGTCGGCGGCGTCGCGCACGCTGATCCCGTCCGCCAGGCGGCGATCGAGCGCGCTGTCGATCGCCGCGTCGCCGGGCGCTTGTGGCGCGGGCGCCCCGGCGAGGACGATCACGTGCTCGCCGATCGGCTCGTCGGCCGCGGCGACCACCGCGGCCCGGCCGAGCGTCCCTCGCCACACGTCCTCGTGGAGCTTGGTCAGTTCCCGGGCGATGACCACCGGACGGTCGTCCCCACACAGCGCAGCGAGGTCCTCCAGTGTCTTCGCCAAGCGGTGCGGTGCTTCGTAGAGCACGACGGTGCGGCGCTCGGCGGCGATCTCGGCGAGTCGTTCCCGCCGGGCCGCTCCGCGGCGAGGGACGAACCCCTCGAACACCCAGCGCGCCGTGGCCAACCCGCTGATCGTCAGGGCGAGGACGGCGGCCGACGGACCCGGCACCCCGCTCACCTCGAAGCCGGCGTCGAGTGCGGCGGTGACGAGGCGCTGACCCGGATCGGACAACGCGGGAGAGCCGGCGTCGGAGACGAGGGCGACGGTCTTGCCTCCGGCGAGCAGGGCGAGCACCTCCGGCACACGATCTGCTTCGGTGTGCTCGTTGACGACGAGCAGCCGCCGCCGGGGGATCCCCTGCCGGGTGAGGAGCAATCCGGTACGGCGGGTGTCTTCGCAACCGATCACGTCGGCTGCGGTGAGGGTCTGTGCAGCTCGCGGAGCGAGGTCGCCGAGGTTGCCGATCGGGGTGGCGACGAGCACGAGGCGACCGGCGCCGGAGTCGCCGGCGCGCCGAGCCGTCTCCACTAGCGGATCTCGATCTGGTCGCCGACGTGCAACCCCCAGCGGGCGAACGCGCCTGCCTCGGCCTCGACGACCGACCGGGCGTGCCACACCGGGATGCCGAGCCGGTTGGGCCTCATCCGCAGCGTCTTGAGGACTTGACCGGATGCGTCGAGGTAGGCGACGTCGAGGGTGAAGCGGACTCCGAAGGTGTGGATCCAGCGGCACGGTCGGATGACGATCGCGCCATCGAGGCGGTCCCGCCCGATCACTCCACGAGTCCGCTCCGAGCGCCCTTCAGCGACTTCGGCGGCAGCCAGGACACGGTCCTCGACGACGAGCCAGACCTGGCTCGGTGCACTCGGCGGCGAAGCCGAACCGTCCACGTCAATCCTCGACGACCTGCGGATCGCCCGCCGCGTTCTCCACCGGCGTCGACCACCGAGGCTCGCTCACGGGGTCAGCGTAGCTGCGCGCTGACGAGCACCGGCCGCCCCGCGCCGGGCTGCGGTGGGGGGAACCGCAGCCCGGCGGGCGGAGGGCTCAGGACTCGTCGGCCGGGCGTGCCTGCTCGGATGCGGCGAGCTTCGCTTCTGCCGGGTCTTCAGCCGAAGCGGCGTCGACGGCGGGGACGGGCACCGGGGCCGGCGTGGTGTCGATCACCAGCGCGCGGGGCGCGGCCTTGGCAACTTCGGGGACCGTCACCGTCAGGCGGCCGTCGACGTAGCGGGCCTCGGCCCGATCGCCGTCGAGCGACGCGCCGAGGCGTACGGAGCGTTGCCAACGCTCGCCGTCGAGCGTCGCCGACACGGTCAGCGTGCCCTCGGCAACATCGACGGCGACCTGGTCGGCAGGAACACCGGGTAGGTCGACGGTGAGGACGAGGGATCCCTCGTTCCATCCGGCGTCGACGACCGGGGTGCGGCGGGCCGGGGTGAACAACTCGCGGGTGAGTTGGGAGAAGACCCGGTCGATCGCCGAACGGTCGAACGCGGCACTCCGGGCGGTGAGGTAGGGGCGCTGAACGATCATCATCGTCATCTCCTGCGTATCGGGGGAGGAGTTACGGCGACATAATACCAGAAGATTGAGTCGTGACAACTCATGTTTATGTCCGCCTGGTAACGCAACCGATCGCCCCGGTACGTTCGGGACGATGGACGAGCGCAGCAAGCCTCATGTGGCGATCCCCGACACGGCGGTCCCCGCCGATCTGCTGATCGACGACGAGATCGTCGGCGACGGGGAGGAGGCCACGGCCGGCAAGACGGTGATGGTCCACTACGTGGGTGTCGCCTGGTCGACGGGTCGCCAGTTCGACGCGTCCTGGGATCGCCGGGAGTCCTTCGACTTCCGTCTCGGCGCCGGCCAGGTCATCGAAGGCTGGGACAGGGGCGTCGCCGGGATGCGCGTCGGCGGTCGCCGGCGGCTGACGATCCCGCCGCACCTCGGCTACGGCTCGCGTGGTGCCGGCGGAGTGATCAAGGGCAACGAGACGCTCGTCTTCGTCGTCGACCTGCTCGGGGTCAACTGATCCGACCCTCCGGGCGCGGTCACCCTCGTTCCGGACGGATCAGTTGCCTGCCGCCGCCCCGGCCGGAGTGGGGTCGACGGGGCGGGGCATCGGATCGTTCCCGCCGATGATCGCCTTCCGGCCGAAGCGGGCGACCGCGTACGCCGCGGCGGCGAAGCAGGCCAGTGCTCCGAGGAGGATCCCGGCCCTGGCCCCGAACATCTCGCAGACCCATCCGACGGCCGGGCCGCCGATCGGGGTCGAACCGAGGAAGACCATCCCCTGCAAGGCCAGCACCCGGCCGCGGAATGCCGGATCGGCGCGCAACTGGACGATCGCCGTGCTCGAGGTGAGGAACACCGACGAGGCGAACCCGAGGACCACCGCGCTGAGGAACACCATCACGAGCCCGGGTGCCACCCCCAGCGCGGCCATCGTCAGGCCGAAGCCGAGAGCGGAGACGGTGAGGTTGCGCGCCGTGACCGTGGTCCGCCGCGCCGTGTACAGCGCGCCGAGCACCGAGCCGACGCTGAGTACGGAGAACAGGATCGTGAACGTCGTCTTGGAGCGGTGCAGGCTGTCGGTGACGAACAGCGGCACCGTCACCGAGAAGTTGAAGGCGAACGTGCCGACGAGGGCCATCATCACCAACGGGATGAACAGTTCCGGGCGGCTGTAGGTGTAGGCAAGGCCGTCGCGCACCTGGCGAGGGGCCCGACGGGCCGGGGGCCCGGAGAACATCTCCGCCGGGCGCATCTCCCACAACCCCCAGATCACCCCGAGGTACGACACCGCATCGATCGCGAAGCACCAGCCGTAACCGACGGTGACGACGAGCAGGCCGGCCAACGCGGGGCCGAAGACGCGCGAGCCGGTCATGATCGACGTGTTCAAGCTGACCGCGTTGGCGACCTCCTCGGTGGGTACGAGTTCGACGACGAAAGCCCGCCGGATCGGGTTGTCGAACGCGGTGATCACCCCCTGCACGGCGGCGAGCGCGTAGATCAGGCGGATCGACGCCGCTCCGGCGAAGACCATCGCCGCCAGGCCGAAGGACTGGATCATCGCCAGCGTCTGCAGGCCGATCAGCCAGCGCCGCTTGTCGATCCGGTCGGCGACCGCCCCGGTCCACACGCCGAGGAGGAGAACGGGACCGTACTGGCAGGCGGTGGTCACCCCGAGGGCGATCCCCGAGCCGTTGCTGAGCTGGAGCACGAGCAGCGTCTGGGCGATCATCGTCAGCCACGTGCCCGTTTGGGAGACGAGCTGCCCGCCGAAGAACAGGCGGAAGTTGCGCACGCGCAGGGAGCGGAACGTCCCCCCGCCGCTCGCCGCCACGGCCGGCGCCGTGGCACTCATGTCTCGTCCTCGGCGAGCGCGGCGAGGGCGTCGACAGCGAGAGCCAGCCGCTCGACATCTTCGGCAGGGAGCGCATCGAGGCGGGCGCTGAGCCAGGCGTTGCGTTCGGCGCGGATCTTCTCGATCGTCGCC
>CAZQEJ010000020.1:9986-16681 GCA_964592165.1 uncultured Ilumatobacteraceae bacterium
CGATGATCCGCGAGACTCCCCCGGATGGTCATTGCGCAGATCGATCTCGGTGACGAGGAACGCGCCGTCGCGGCACGGATCGATGCCGCCTGCCGTGAGCTCGGGTTCTTCACGATCGTCGGTCACGGTGTGGACCCCGCGGTGGGGGACGCGGCCTGGACGTTGGGCAAGGAGTTGCTCACCGGCCCGCCGGAGATCCGTGCCGCGGTGGCAATGCCCGAGCCCGGGTACCCCTACGGCTACAGCGCGTACGCAGGGGAGACGCTCGCCTCGTCGCTCGGGCAGACGACGCCGCCGGACCTGAAGTCGTCGTTCTCCATCGGGCCGATCGACGAGTCGCCACGGGCCGCCGACGGCTCGCCGTGGTGGGGGGTCGACGCGCCGAACCTGTGGCCGCCGGTCGCCGGTTTCCGGGATGCGTGGGAGGGGTACTACCGGGCGATGAGCGACCTCGCCGGGCGGTTGATGCGCCTGTTCGCCCTCGGCCTCGGGCTGCCCGCCGATCACTTTGTCCCGTTCTTCGAGCATCACGGCTCCGCGCTGCGGATGATCCACTACCCCGACGTGCGCGGCGCGGTCCCCGGCCAGCTGCGCGCCGGTGCGCACACCGACTACGGGACGTTGACGATCCTGCGCACCGACGACGCGCCCGGGGGGCTGGAGGTCGCCCTCCCCGACGGGACGTGGTCGGCCGTGCCGTACGTCGCCGAGTCGTTCGTGATCAACATCGGCGACCTGATGCAGCGCTGGACGAACGACCGGTGGCGCTCGACGATGCACCGGGTGGTGCTCCCTCCGCCCGACGCCCGGGGTTCGACGGAGCGGTTCAGCATGCCCTTCTTCCACAATGCGAGCCCCGACGCGCTGATCGAGTGCCTGCCGACGTGCCTCGCCCCGGGGGAACGCCCCCACCACCCGCCGGTGCGCGCCGGCGAGCACCTGATGGAGAAGTTCCGCGCCGCGATGGCCGCCTCGTCGTGAGGCGCTGGGTGCCGGCGCGCGCGCGGCGGGCGCTCGCCGCGCGACGCCTGGCTCAGCCGATCGCCACGACACGGTCGGCGAGGTGCCCCCGTGCTGCGATCTGGGTGGCGTTCGGGTCGTCGACCCGTTCCACCCAGCGCGTCGCCGCGTGCGGTTCCTTGCCGAAGCGGACGTGGCGAGCGACGAGGCGTTGGCGGCGCACGCCGTCGTCGAGCGCGCAGTACCAGACCTCGTCGAGCTCGGCGCGCAGCAGCGACCACGGTGGGTCGGGGTGGAGCAGGTAGTTGCCCTCGGTGATCACCAGCCGAGCCGAGGGAGGCACCTCGATCGCCGCGGCGATCGGTTGCTCGAGGTCGCGCTCGAACCCGGGGGCGAACACCGCGTGGTCGGTCTCGTCGCGCAGGCGGCGCACGAGGTGCAGGTACCCCCATCCGTCGAACGTGTCGACGGCGCCCTTGCGCCGTCGTGACCCGTGCGCGTCGAGGGTCACATCCGCGAGGTGGAAGCCGTCCAGCGGGACGACGGCTGCACCCGGCCCGAGTGCTGCGGCGAGTTGTTCGGTGAGCGTGCTCTTGCCCGCGCCGGGAGGGCCGGTGATCCCGAGCACGGCGCGACGATCGTGCGCTCCCGCATGATCGAGCATCGCCTGGGCGATGCGCCAGGCATCGGCGAACGTGATCGGTGCGGCAGCCACCTCAGCGACCGTCGGCGACGGCGACGAGGGCGGCGCGATCGGCCGGACCGTCGGCGATCAGCGCGGCGAGCGCCGATGCGGAGACCGGCGAGTAGTCCCACACGTCGACGCCGACGTTGATCATCCGCCCGTGCTGCCGCCAGCGGGTGTGGACGTGGCCGTGGAGCAGCCATGCACCGTGGTCGGCGGGGCGCTGGTCGGCATGGCGGTCCTCGTTGTGGCTGTCACCGCGGTAGGGGAAGTGGCAGGCGAGCACCGAGTGGGAGCCGATGCTGAGCTTTATCGGGCCCTGATGGATCTCGGCGAAGCCGGCGTCGAGGTACCTCTCGACCCACCCAGCGGCGCGGGAGCCGTGGCCCTCCCAGCAACGATCATGGTTGCCGGTGACGAGCAGCTTGCGCCCGGCGAGGCGCCCGACGTGGGCGAGGCCGTCCTCGATCGATCCGAGGGCGAAGTCACCGAGCACCCACACGGTGTCATCGGGTGTGACCGCCGCGTTCCACCGGCGAACGAGCGCTTCGTTCATCTCGGCGACGTCGGCGAACGGTCGCCGGCAGTAGCGGATGATGTTGGCGTGCCCGAAGTGCAGGTCGGCGGTGAACCACGTCGTCATCTGCCCCGATCATGCCCCAGAACGACCGTTCGCGGGCGTCGCTCGACCACGGGCGCCGTCGGTCCGCCCCGCGCCACGATCGATCGCCAGGGATGTGTAGTCGCAGCAAACTCACGGTAGGTGGCCGTATGAGTGCTGACGACAGTTGCTCGTCGTCCCGATTCTGGAGGTTGCTCCCATCGCCGACGCGAGCCTGGACGACCGTCTCGGTGGCGTGTTCGCCATCGCTGCGGTGGTCAACAAGTTCAGCGACGATCTGCTCGACGATCCGGTCGCCGGCCGGAACACGAAGAACCCGAACTGGAGATCGACATCAGCGCGCTGCGCGGCGTCGCGGCGCGCCTTGCCGGGATCGGCTATCTCGTGTCGATCGTTCTCGGGATCCTGTTCGGCGTGCTCTTCTGGGCTGTCGCCTGGGCATCGTCGCCCTCGCAGAACGGTTCGGCCTGGAGACGATCCTCGGCGCGTTCTTGGCGGGTGCGGTCCTCAACCTGATCGACCATGACACGATGGCTCATCCCAAGTTCCGGCCGAAGCTGGAAGCGATCGGGTACGGCCTTGTCATCCCCGTCTTCTTCGTCGCCAGTGGGCTGTCGTTCGACCTTCACGCACTGGTGCGCAGTCCGGGCGCCGTGCTACGCGTTCCGGTGTTCCTGGTCGCCTTGCTGATCGTGCGGGCGGTCCCCGCACTGCTCTACGCGCGCCGATGCACCCGGCGCAGCGCGCTCGCCGCTGGGTTCCTGCAGGCCACGACCCTCCCGTTCCTCGTGACCGCAACCGACATCGGCGTCGCACTCGACGTGATCAAGCCCGTGAACGCGGCGGCACTCGTCAGTGCTGGCTTGTTGTCGGTGCTCCTCTTCCCGCCTCTCGCTCTTTCCTGGCTTCGTCCCGCTCACACCTCTGGTTGAGAGGGGCGGCTCGGACGACCGTCGCCGAGGAGGCGGTGGATTCGTCCTGGTGACGCCGGTCCGGCCGTTCCCCCGGGGTTCGTGGATTGCGACCCCGGTCGCGTCATCTCTTCTTGGCCGTGGTGACCTCGTCCCACTCGGTCTCGGTGAAGCGGACCGGAGTGTCTTCGGTGCAGCTATTCGGGTCCGAGGTCGGCGAGGAGCACTGGTAGGTCTTGGGCGTCGTGGAGGAGTCGGACGACGTCGACGTGTTGTTTGGTGACGAAGTAGAACCACGCGCACGGAAAGCCGATCACACGGCGGGCGCGCAGCCCTTCGATCCCGCTGACGGACGCGGGGAATGTCGTCCCAGCGTTCGGCATCCGCCCGAGGGCTCTGAGCGCGGCGATGGCGGCCTCGAAGAACCGGGCGCCGACCTCTTCGCCGGCTTCGTGACGGTAGTAGCGGGTGCGCTCGACGAGGTCGGCTTGTGCGAGGGGACGGAGCTGGGTGAGGGTCACGCGGGAGTGCCGAGTGCACGCTCACGAAGCTCCGCGATCACAGCGGAGGTGACTTCACGTCCCGCGCCGGAGGCGAGGCCATCTGCGATCAGGTTGCGGAGGCGTTGCACGGCCTGGTCGTGCTGGTCACGCCGGATGAGATCGCGAAGGTACTCGCTGGTGTTCCCGTAGCCGCCGCTGCGAACTCGGCCATCGATGTAGTCGCGCATCGACTCGGGGAGGGCGAAGCTCATCGTGTTGCGGCTCACCTCCATCAGTGTGCTGGGTGTATCAACAGTTGTCAACATCGGTTCGTACGACGGGGCCGTTCGTCCGGATTGGCACGGTTGACAGCGAACGGAGCGCGTCGCCGGAATCGCCGTGTGCGGCGGGGATGAGGGCCATGTCCGTGCCCATCCAGGTGAGCTCCAGCCTCCCCTTCGGAGGACGAGGTCACCGACGGGTGCCGGAACGGCTGACAGGCCCCCAGACGACCAGGATCCGCCTCCGGTCCATCGGGAGCCGGAAGTGATCGGGGATCGGGGTTCTGGCGCTCGCTCGTCCAGGCTGCCCAGGTCGGCAGTCGCTCAGCGTTTCTTCGGTGATCCGTACCTGGATCACATGATCTCTCCTCCGATCACCTGGGAGCACACTGTCTGTTGTGAATCTGGGTTCGCCCCTTCTCGACGTCGCGCCGTCGGTGCGTGGCGCGCTGCTGCAGGTTCTCGCGCGGCTCGAACAGCCCGTCACCAGACGACAGCTGGCGGCGACAGCCGGGGTGGCGCCGGGTAACGCCAGCGCGGTCATCGAGGACATCATCCGGAGCGGTCTCGTCAGTGAGCTCGTCGCCGGGCGATCGTCGATGGTGTCGCTGAACCGGGGCCACCTCGCCGCCGGCCCGCTGGTCGCTCTCGCCGGTCTGCGCGGCGAACTCGTTCGCCGCCTCCGCGAACGACTTGCCGGCTGGGCGGACGTCCTCGGTGCCTGGTTGTTCGGCTCGGTGGCCCGCGGCGAGGCCGGCAGGGATTCCGACATCGATCTGCTCATCATCGCCGACGACCTGGACTCGTCCGATCTGCATGAGCGTCTCTCGCTGTTGCAAACCGACGTTCGGGGTGGACCGGCAACGATCTCCAACTCGTCGAACACTCACCGGCCTCCTGGCAGAAGCTCATCCGGTCGAAGAACCCGCTCGTGGAGCAGATCCGCCGCGACGGCATCGCCCTGGGCGGCGACCCCGGCGCGTTGTTCGGACGAGCACCGTGACCCGTTCGAAGGGTTCCCGGAAACCATGCGACGACCAACAGGCCCGGCAGCGCCTGGTCGACGCCCGCCAGTTCCTCGAGGCGGCGAAACTGCTGGACGCGCCGGATGTCGTCGCGACCAACGCCATCCACGCTGCGATCGCCGCGGCGGACGTCATCACCTGCCGTGCGCTGGGCGAGCGCTCGAACGACGGCAACCACATGTCCGCGGTCGAGCTTCTTCGCAAGGTCGATTCCCGTCTCGCGACGGCGCTCAAGCGTGCCCTCGACCGGAAGACTCAGGCCGCGTACGAGATCACGTCGCCGTCGACGGGGTGGTAGTCCTTGCCCTCGGCGCGGATGAAGCCGCGCTGGAAGTCGCTGTGGATCCGCTCGGCGAAGCCGGCGTCGAGGTATCTCGTGACCCGCCGGCGGCGCGGGAGCCGTGGCTGTCCCAGCAACGGTCGTGGTTGCCGGTGACGAGCAGCTTGCGTCCGGCGAGACGCCCGACGTGGACGAGGCCTTCCTCGATCGCCCCGAGGGCGAGGTCGGGGCGTGTCCGAGTCGAACCAACAGCCACGAGTGCCTCAGGTTCGAGAGTGCGACGGTGCATCGGGCGGCCTCGTCGCCGTGTTAGGTGGGTCGACCTAGCTACTTCTAGCTAGACCATGGGGTAGGCTGCGGCTCATGAGGGCGACGCTGACCGAGCTCAACAACAACAGCAGCGCTCTCGCCCGGGCCGCGCAGGCCGGCGAGCTCGTGGTCATCACCGACCGCGGGATCCCCATCGCCGACATCGTTCCTCACCGCGAACGGGCGTGGGTCACCACGGCACAGCTGATCGACGCGCTCCGCCCGCTACGCGCCACCCTCCAGAACCCGCAGGCCACCTCCGATGTGGTCCGCGCGGATATGGATGCCGTGGTCGACCCATATCTCGACGTCGACGCGGCGCGATGAGCCGCGGCATCCTCGACACCTGCGTGCTGATCGATCTCCACGTCGGCGCGGTGTCGACCGGCGCGCTCCCCGACGAACAGGCCATCACCGCGCTGTCGCTCGGCGAGCTCAGCTTCGGCGTCGCCGTTGCGGCCACCACCGCGGACCGTCTCGACCGGCAAGCACGCCTCGACCGCTATCGCGAACTGTTCCGCGGCGCCACGTTCCCATACGACGCCGACGCGGCAATGCTGTTCGGGCTGGTCGTCAGCTCCGTCCTCGAACACGGCAAGGGCGCCATCCGCCGGCGCACGGTCGACCTCCAGATCGCCGCGATCGCGATCGCCCACCAGCTCCCGCTCTACACGGTGAACCACACGGACTTCGAAGGCATCGCCGGCCTGGAGGTCGTTCCGATCGAACGCCGCACTGCGTAGCCAACGCGACTCCGGAGCGGTCGGGTGAGTCGGCGAGCGTGAGCGCCCCACCGATCGTGTGCCTACTCGTGCGCTTTCGTGAGGCGCTTCGGGGCGCGGGCTTCCCATGCTTCGGTGAGGAGTTCGGAGAGTTCTTCGACCTCGACGCGGTCGAGTCGGACCAGGACGCTGGCGTAGCCGTTGTAGTGGTCGGTGGTGAAGAACTTCTCCGAGTCGGACGCAAGGAGGGCTTCGCGGTCTTCCAGGCTCTCGCGCCAGCGCACGAGCACGCCGGGTTCTTCGTGGACGCGAGCGAAGATCTTCCCGGCGACGTAGAACGCGGGCGTGCCGTATGAACTGCGCTCGCTGACCCCGGGTAGGGCGGTGGCCAGTCGGCGGACGTCGTCCTCAGTGCTCA
>CAZQEJ010000020.1:16781-19557 GCA_964592165.1 uncultured Ilumatobacteraceae bacterium
ACGTCGCCGTCGACGGGGTGGTAGTCCTTGCCCTCGACGCGGATCTTGCCGAGCTCCTTGGCCTTCGTCCACGAGCCGATCTCGAGCAGCTCGTCCCAGTGGATGACCTCGGCGCGGATGAAGCCGCGCTGGAAGTCGCTGTGGATCCGCCCGGCGCACTCCGGCGCGGTCGATCCGGCGCGGAACGTCCACGCCCGGCTCTCCTTCTCCCCGGTCGTGAGGAACGTGCGCAGTCCGAGGAGGTGGTACGCGCTGCGCACCATGCGGAACAGCGCCCCCTCACCGAGGCCGAACCCTTCGAGCATCTCCGCCCGCTCCGCCGGGTCCTCGATCGCCGCGGCTTCCGCCTCGAGCTGAATGCACATCCCGATCACCTCGACGTTCGTCCCCGCGTCGTTCAGCTCGGCGCGCACCATCGCCTCCGCCTCGGGGATCGCCTCGAGCTCGTCCTCGCCGACGTTGACGACGGCGAGCACCGGCCGGTTGGTGAGCAAGAAGTAGGGGGCGAGCACCTCGCGGTGCTCCGGCTTCAGCGCCGCCCTGTACAGCGGGCGGCCCTCGGCGAGCGCGGCGTGTGCCGCCTCGAGCGCTTCCAACTCCTCGCCGAGGGAGCGGTCGAGCTTCGCCTGGCGCTGGGCCTGGGTGAGGCGCTTCTCCACCGTCTCCAGGTCCGCCAAGGCGAGCTCCAGCTCGACGACGCGCAGGTGCTCGAGTGGGTCCGACGGGCCGGGCACGTCGTCGTCGGCGAAGGCGCGCAGGACGAAGACGATCGCGTCGACCTCGCGGATGTTCGCCAGGAACTTGTTACCCAGTCCCTCGCCCTTGCTCGCCCCCTCGACGAGCCCACCGATGTCGACCACCTGCACCGCGGCGTGGACGACGTTGCGCGACTTGGACATCGCCGCCAGCCGATCGAGCCGTTCGTCGGGCACCTTGGCCACGCCGATGTTCGGGTCCTTGGTGGCGAACGCGTACGGCGCGGCGAGCGCGCCGCCGCCGGTGAGCGCGTTGTACAACGAAGACTTGCCTGCGTTGGGGAGGCCGACCAGCCCGAAGCGTTCCATAGCGAACGTCCGAGGCTACCGGTGCGCCGGGTACGGTCGCCGGTCGATGAGGACCGTGATCTTCCCGCCCCGCCGGCGGCGCTGGTGGACGACCGTCGCCGTGACCGCCGCGGCGCTGGTCGTCGCCGGGGCGTGCAGCTCGTCGACCGTGACCCTGGATCCCGGCCTGACGATGCCGGCCACGCCTGTGCCGACCGTCGGGTCGACCACGGCGGCGACCTCGCCGACGACGGCTGTTCCGGCGACGACCGCAGCGACCGCCACGAGCGCAGCACCGGCGACGACCCGGCCGGCGACGACCACCGCCGTCGCGCCGAGCACGCCGCAAGGACCGGCACTCGCCGACGTGTTCCCGGGCGCCGTCTGGGAACACGCGGATCTCCCCTCCGGCGTCGACCGCACGGTCCTCGACGACGCCGTCGCCCGGGCGTTCGGCGCGCCGGACAACGCGGCTCGCGTCCGCTCCCTGGTCGTCGTCCACGGTGGGAAGATCGTCTACGAGCGGTACCACCCGCTCGACTCGGCGACGACGGTGATGGATTCCTACTCGGTGGCCAAGAGCTTCACCTCGGCCGCGATCGGACTGCTCGCCGGCGACGGCACGCTGCGCATCGACGACCCTGCGCCGGTCGCTGCATGGGCCGACCCGACCGACCCACGCCACCCGATCACCGCCGCCGACCTGCTGCACATGGCCAGCGGCCTGTCCTGGGACGAGACGTATTCCGGGGACAGCGATGTGATCCGCATGCTCGCGGCCCCCGTCGCCAGCGACTACGTCGCCTCGCTGCCCCTCGCCCACCCACCGGGGACGGTGTTCGAGTACTCGACGGGGACGACGGCGATCCTCGCCGGGATCTTCACCGATGCGATCGGCAGCTCCGCCGGGGCGATGACCGCCCTCCACGACCGCCTCCTCGACCCGATCGGGATCACCACCGCCGAGCTCCTCACCGATCCGGCCGGGCGGTGGTACGGCGGGTTGGGGGCGAACATGACCTCCACCGACTTCGCCCGCTTCGGCCAGCTGTACCTTCACGACGGCGTCTGGGACGGCACCCGCCTGCTCCCCGCGGGGTGGGTCGACTACAGCCGCACGCCGTCGCCGGCGAACCCGGCCTACGGCGCGCAGTGGTGGTTGCTCCACCCCGACTCGTTCGAGGCCCGTGGCCTGTTCGGCCAGATCATCCTCGTCAGCCAGCGGAACGACCTCGTGGTCGTGATCAACTCGATGCCCGGCGGTGACGCCGACACGCTCGTCGGCACGGTCTACGACGAGTTCCGCCGGGCGCTGGGCACGCTCGATTGAGGACCCCAGCGCGGCGCGCCCTTCTCGCCCGAGGGCGGCGAGGCGCCCGGGTACAGTCGCCCGCCGTGGACGACGAGGCCGGGTCGCCGAGCGTGCCCTGGTGGCCGGCCGCTCTCGCCGCTGCGCTGGGGGCGATGATCGTCGCCGCCGTGCAGCTCCGCCACGGCGTGCTCCAGATCCTCGACACGGGGAGCTACGTGTCCGGGGCCGAGGCGTTGCACACCGGCCACGGGTTCACCACGACGCTCGCCCCCTCGTTCTCCAACTTCACCGTCGTCGAGTTCCTCCGCCGCGACGGTCGCTTGCCGTTCGTCGACTTCCCCGTCGGCTGGTCCACGCTCGGCGCCCTCGGCGGGTCGGTGATCGGCGTCCGGCGGGCGTTCGCGCTGAACACCGTCGCCGC
>CAZQEJ010000020.1:19657-26246 GCA_964592165.1 uncultured Ilumatobacteraceae bacterium
TCGCCCTCGCCGCCGCGGCCGGGCTGATCCGCTTCGTCGGCGCCTCCCTGGCGATCCTCCCCGCGCTCGAGCACTTCCGCCGCCACCGCCGCCCGCTCCCCGCGCTGGGCATCGCCGGCGGCTGCCTCGCCCCGGCGGTGATCGACGCCGCCTGGGCACGTGCCGTCGGCGGAGGGCACACGAACACCTGGCACGGGCTCGACGCCACCGACGTCCGCCTCGTCGGTCGATCGCTCGCCGGAATGCTCGACGCGACCACCGGCAACCTCGCGGCCACGTTGCTGCGTGTCGGCGACCTCCTCCCGTGGTGGGGGTATCCGCTCGCGGTCGTCTGGCTGGTGGCCGTGCTCGTCGCCGCCGCGCAGTACGCGGGGTTGACCGGGGCCCGCCGCCCGCTCCCCGCCGCCGCCGAGATCCCGCTCGTCTGCGCCGGGTTGCTCACCGCGGCCCTCCTCGCCGGCATCGCCTCCTTCGACGCGCTGGCCACCCCGGACAACCGATTGATGCTCCCCACCGGCGTCCTCTCCCTGTGCGCGCTGGTCTGGGTCGTCGACGTCTCCGGGAAGCGCCTGATCGCTGCTTTCGCCGTCGTCGCCGTGTGGATCCTCAGCGCGGCCCACCCGTGGGACGCCGGGCAGATCTTCACCGCCGCCGACCGCCTCCCCGCGGCCGCCGAGCTGCGCGGGACGCGGGCGCGGGTGATCGTCAGCAACGATGCCGACGGGATCTACTGGGAGTTGGGGATCCCCGCCGCCTACCTCCCCCCGCCGCGCATGTCCCTGACCGGCGCGCCGGTCGACCGGGCCGCGCTGTATGCCGAACTGCCCTGCGCTCTCGCCGAGCACGACGGGATCGTCGTCGTCCTCGCTGGTGCCCTGTTCGGCGTCGACGGGCAAGACGAGCTCGACGCGCTCGTCGCCGAGGGCCGCCTGCACGCGAGCGCGACGCCGAGCGGGTCGGCGATGATCTACGCCCCCAACGACCAGAGCTGCTGAGCGCTGAGAGGCCGGCGTGGCGGGCCCGCGGCGCTCCCGCCCGTCACTCCTCGGGCGTCGTCCGGAACAGGCGGCCGGCCCGCGGCCAGAAGCGGTGGAGGAACACGTACACGCCGACGGCGACGACGAGCGGGTCGGTCATCGTCCGGAACCGGGCCTGCTCGCCGAGCTCGCCGACGACACCGACGACGAACGTGAACACCGCGCTGAGGCCGGTGACGGCGAGCACCGCGGAGCGGACCACGTCGCCGTCCCCGGCGCGGCCGCGCAACAGCCGCCACGTGTGCAGCGTGCCGTACAGGCCGGCGAGGAGGGTGAGGTCGACCATCAGCAACGAGAAGCGCGACGGCACCGTCAGGTTGCCGTAGATCGGCGTCCCCCAACTGCTCGTGGAGATCGTCCCGGGGACGTCGAGGCGGGCCAGGCGGTAGGCGTTGCCCAGCCGGCGGAACACCCATGAGGGGGATTCCTCGGCCGTCTGGTTCGTGGCGAACCAGACTCGCGCCGACCACTCCCGCCCCTCCAGCCACACCCCGGGGTAGGCCCGGATCACCGCCCAGGCATCCTTGCCTGCCTGGTCGTACACCGGTAGGAAGCACTCGTAGTTGAGGTTGGGGATGACCACCGGGTTGTCCCGCAGCTCCTTGGTCAGTGCCGGGTGGTCGTGGTCCGGCGTGCACGGCGGCATCACCGGACGGTACAGGTCGTAGTTGCCGAACGGGCCGATCATCGCCACGTCGGAGATCTTCCCCTCGGCGTGGAGCTGCTCCTTCTCGGCGAGGGGGAGCACGGGGATCACCGCTCGCTGGAGGTTCATCCCGAACCAGGAGCTCATCGTCGCCCGGCCGAAGAGGACCTCGTTCTTGCCCATCCACGCTCCGGCGGCGAGGATCGGGACCGCCAAGGCGGCGAGCACCTGGCGGCGGCCGACGCGCCGGCGCAGCGCCCAGGCGGTGAGGGCGACGACGACTACCGCCCACGCCGGGTGGTAGAGGCTGCGGGTCATGATCACCGCCGTGGTGAACACCCCGACCCCGACGAGCGCCCTGCCCGGCCGCCGAGTCGCCCAGGTCAACGCCCAGACGACGGCGACCAACCCGCACGCGGTGGCCAGTTCGTAGGTCGGCTCGAACGCGTTGCGCATCACCTCCGGGTTGACGCTCGCCCCGAGGGCGAGGGCCACTGCGAGCCACGGCCGGCAGCGCAGGCGGACGAGGATCACGGCGAGCATCGCCGCGATGGCGATGCCGAACGCGGCTTGCAGCAGCTGCAGGCTGAGCGCGTCGGGCAGCGGCGACCAGCGGCCGATCGCCCCGATCACCAGGTTCCACAACGGCGGTTGGATGTGCAGGTACCACACGCTGCGGATCGGGTCGGCGCGCAGGATCTCGTAGGGGATCAGCTGCCAGCCGATGCCCAGGTAGAACGTGGAGAAGCGCTGCCCGGTGAGGCAGACCAGCGTGTACACCGCAGCCCACCCGCCCCCGGCGGTGAGGGCGGCGCGCCGGGCGGCCGCAGCGACCCGATCCGTTCGGGGCGCGCCCGGGTCCACCGGCGCGACGCCGATGTCGCTGTCGGTGGTGGCGATGCCCGGAGTGGTCACCGGCCGTTGGCGATCCGGATCTGGTCGCCGAGCCAGGCGACGAGGTCGGGGGCGACGGTCAGGTCGATGTGCGCCCCGTCGGGGCGGAACGCCGGGTCGAACTCGCCGCCGGGACGGTCGGCGGTGAACGTGGCGAGGTCGGCGAACGTGATCCGCCCGTCGCCTGTCGCGACCCGCTCGATCAGCTCGTTGTAGCGGTCCATGCGCGCCGGGTCCTCTTCCGGGTACGGCGCGGTGCCGGCCTCCCGCGGCGGGCGGACGTGCGGGTGGCTGAGCCACAGCACCTTCGCCCCGGTGGCGGTGACCTCGTCGACGAAGTCCTCCATCTGGCCGGCGAGCCACTCGTCGTAGGCCGGTTCGCCGATGTGTTGCCAGGCGTTGCTCCCGGGCAGCTTGCGGTCGGCCACGTCGCCGAACCCGCCGACGATGACGACGAGCTGCGGCTGGTACTTGGCGATGATCTTGGGCAGCGCGTCGCGCCACTCGGCGCACCCGTCACGACCGTTCGGGTACTCCTTGCCGAGGTAGCGGATCGGGGTCAGCGCGGCGATCCCGCACCCGACGCCCGGTGACGGCTGGATCTCCACGCCGTTGGCCTGGCCCCACAACTCACCGAGGCGCGACCCGAGGGCCCACGACTGGGAGTCGCCGACGAACAGCACCCGCGCCGGCAGGCTGGGGTCGACCGCCGACGCGCTCGGCGCGCCCGGGGGCAGGTCGGGGAGCGAGTCGAGGGCGCGCTGCTGGGTGGCCACCGCGTCGGCGTCGACCAGCGTGGCCGCCTTGCTCGGTTCGTTGAGCAGGGCGAACGTCGCTCCGAAGATCGCCAGCAGGCTGCACGCGACGGCGAACGTCTTGCCCCGCCACATCTTGCCGAGGCGGACCGGCTGCTCGACGAGGTAGTAGATCGCCAGCGTGACGGCGAACGTGACCGCGGTGCGGATCACGAGCAGCAGCCAGGAGGTGACCCCGACGCGTTCCTTGCTGAGCACGAGGAACACCGGCCAGTGGACGAGGTAGATGCCGTAGCTGATCTGCCCGACGAAGGCGAGCGGCCGCCAGCTCAGCCAGCGCGACACCCCGGCTTCGGCGCAGGCGTAGGCCATGATCACGCAGACGACGATCCCGTTGACCAGAACCCACCACGGGAACAGGCCGCGGCTGTTCAGGTTGACCTGGTACCACAAGGCGATTTCCAGGGCGAGGGCGCCCACGGCGGCCAACCAGCCGGCCCGGCTGCGCAGGAAGCGGGCGATCGACGTGACGACCGGCGAGCGCAGCCACCACACGGCGAACGCGGCCCCGATGAGGAACTCGGCGGAACGGGCCTCGAGCGCGTAGTAGGCCCGCGTGTTCCCGGCGCGCGCCGCCCAGTACCAGCCGGCGGCGAACCCTGCCGCGGCGAGCCAGGCGAGCACCCCGGCGACCCGCTCGCGGCTGACCTTCCAGCTGAACAACCCGAGCATGAGCAAGGGGAAGACGATGTACACCTGTTCCTCGAGGGACAGCGACCACATGTGCTGCACCGGGGAAGCGTCGGAGAAGAGGTTCGCGTAGCTGTTCCCCGCCCAGATCAGGTGCCAGTTCTCCCAGTAGGTGAGAGCGGCGAACCAGGCCCGCCAGCGGATCCCGCCGTTGGCCGGCGGCGCCAGCCACCACACCTGGGCGACGAGCAGCAAGGTGACCAGCGCGGCGGGCATCAGGCGCTTGAAGCGGCGCAGGTAGAAGCTCTTGATCCCGATCGTCGCGCTGCGGTCGTGCTCGGCGACGAGGAGGCGGGTGATCAGGAACCCGGAGAGGGTGAAGAACATCGACACCGTCAGGTACCCGCCGCCGAACCGCCTCCCGAAGAGCACCGCCTCGTGGTGGTAGAGGAGGACGAAGGGGATGCCCAGGCCGCGGATCCCGTCCAGCGGGGGGAGGTGGGCGAGCTTCCCGTCGGCCCGGTAGCCGCGGCCCTCGGCGTCGACCGCCGGTACTGCGCGGGCGCGCAGTGGGGGAGCGGCGACACTCGTCATGCGGGCCGCGAGGCTAGTGCCAGGGGGGCGACAGATCGCGTCCCACCCCGGGCGGGTCCCGGTCGGCGTAGCATCCTCGCCTCGTGCGGCTCGTCGGACGATCGCTCAGCGGTGCTCGGCGCCGTCCGGGGGTGCTGATCCTCGTCCTGCTCGGTGTGCTCGCCGTCCCCCTGGCGATCGGCGTGGCGCACGTCGCCCGAACGCACTGGTACCCGACGGGTGACTACGCCTACGTCGAGCTCAGCCTGCGGGCGATCCCTCGCCACCTCCCCCTCACCGGCCCAGCCGGACGGTTCGGACCGATCGAGGACCAAGGCTCCCACCCCGGCCCGTCGATGGCCTACGCCCTGTTCCCCGTCTACCTGCTCCTCGGCCGCAGCGCGCTCGGGATGATGGTGTCGACGACCGTGCTCCACCTCGCCGCGGCGGCGATCGCCGTCGTCGTCGGCTACCGGATCGGCGGCCGGTCGCTGGCCGTCGCCCTCGCCGTGGTCGTGGCGATCGTCGACCACTCCTCGGGCGCGCAGCTGTTCCTCGAGCCGTGGAACCCGTGGATCGCCACCTCCGGCTACCTCGCCTTCCTCCTCCTCGTCGCCGCCGCGCTACGTGGGCGATGGTGGGCCCTGCCCGCCGCGGTGGTCGCCGGCAGCTACTGCGCCGAAATGCACGCCGGCTACGTGCTGCTCGTCGCCGGCGTGCTCGCCGGCGCCCTCGCCTACCTGGTCCTCGCCGCTCGCCGGGGATGGGACGGCCTGCCTGGCGAACGGTTGCGCCGGGCGCTGGCCTGGTCGGTCGTCGTCGGGGTCATCGCCTGGCTGCCCCCGCTGTACGACGAGCTGTTCCGCTCGCACAACCTGACCCGCCTGCTGCGCTACTTCACCCGTTCCGGCCAACCGATCGTCGGCTGGCGGGCGGCGACCCGGGCGATGATCGCCGAGTGGAACCTCGGTGGAGCATGGCTCAGCGGTGCGGTCCACGACCCGGCGACGTCACCGCCGAGCCTCACCGGGTTCGTCCTGTTCGCCGCGTTCGTCGCCGGCGCGGTCGTCGTCGCCGTCCGCCGCCGCGACGTCCCCGCCCTGCACCTGCTCGGCGTCGCCCTCGGCGCCGCGTTCTTCGGTTGGGTGTCCGCGGCGCGCATCGTCGGCGACTTCTACGACTACGTGATCCGCTGGTCGTGGACGATCGCCGCGCTGCTCGCGGCCGCTGCCGGGTGGGCGTGGTGGCGGGCGGCGGCCGCGAGCGTGCGTGGCGGTGACCTCGCCCGGCTTCGCCGCTTCGGCGCGCTCGGCGCCGCGCTGGTGATCGCCGTGCCGACCCTCGCCCTGGCCCGCCAGGGAACGTCGGTCGAGGTGCCGATCGCCGTCGAGTCACGCCTCGTCGGGGCGCTCGCCGAGCAGGCCGCCCCGGCACTGGACCGTTCCGCCCGGTATCTGATCCGCTGGCACGACCCGGCCGGCCTCGGTGGCCCGGGGGGTGGCCTGATGCTCGAGCTCGAACGGCGGGGCTTCCACGTCCGCTCCGACCCGTGGACCCGCTACGCGGTCCTCCCGTACCGGGTCACCGGCGCCTCGGCGGTCGACGCGGTGCTGTGGGTCGTCACCGGGGACGTCTCCATCGAGCGGTTCCGCGCCCGAGGCGACGTCGAAGAGCTCGCCTACGCCGACCCGCGCACCCCAGCCGACCGGGAGCGCTCCGACGCCGACCGGGCGGCGATCCTCGACCAGCTCGCCGCCCTCGGGCGCGACGACCTGATCGGCGCGCTGGACACGCAGTACGGCAACGCTGTGCTCATCGCTGCCCGGGCCGAGCTCCCCGGCCCACTCGACGCGCTGATCGCCGAGTACACCGATCTGCGCCTGCCCGGGGCGGTGTTCCGCGTCGCTCCCGACGCGCCGTTGTTCCCCTGATCCGCCGGCCGGTCAATCGAGGGCGACGGCCTGGATCTCCCCGACCGTGATCGCCAGCGGGGC
>CAZQEJ010000020.1:26346-30066 GCA_964592165.1 uncultured Ilumatobacteraceae bacterium
GGCAATCCGGGAACCCACGCGCTGGCCACGACCGGCGCCCAGGCGCCCGGGTCGGTCCAGAACCACGTCGCCACCCCGACCACGTTCGCCCCGCTCGGAGGCGCCGTCCCAGGGCGGGGTTTGCCGGCCGCGCGGCGGGCGACGTCGTAGGCCGCGGTGCGCGGCACCGGCGGTCGAGGTGGGCCGATCCACACCGTCGTGCCCACCGGATCGTCCCCGCAACGCCGGGTGAACGCCCGGTAGAACTCGCCGTCGATGTACTTCGTCGTGTCGAACGCGCCCTCGCCCTCGTAGGGCTCGAACGTGCACGGCGTGCGCCGCCCGCCGTAGGCGCCGAGGTAGGCGTAGGCATAGGCGTACACCGCCGCGCTCGCTGGGTCGACCCCGGTCCCCGAACCCGTGCCCGACCCAGCGGCGGCGACCGGATTCCCGCCGCTGGTCACCGCGGCGACGAGCATCGCCAGCGCGCCGAGCACGCCCGGCCCGATCCAACGCCTGCGCCCGCCCGCCATCGGTCCTCCCTGTCGTCCCGCCGCCGCCAGGATGACGGATCAGCGTGCCGAGGTGTGCGCTCGCTGCCGCGACGCGGCAAACGGCCCACGCCACCGCTCAGCTCCCGGTCAAACGGGCTGCGGTTGGTGGCCGCCGCTACGCTCCGCGGGCCATGTCCCGACCCGGTGCTGCCTCCGCCCGCCGGTGGGCCGTCGCCGGGTTCGCCGCGCTGAGCACGATCCCGGTGCTCGTCGCCCTCGTCGTCATCCGCTCCACGCACTGGTACCCGACCGGCGACATGGCCCAGGCCGAACTGCACGTGCGCGGCATCTGGTCGCACCTCCCGCTCGTCGGCGCGGCCGGGCGGATCACGAGCGACACCGGCGTCCAGGGCTCCCATCCCGGGCCGAGCCTGTGGTTCGCCATGTATCCCGTCTACGCCACCTTCGGGCGGACGAGCTTCGGGTTGATGGCCGGGGCGGCGAGCGTGTCGATCGCCTCCTTCGCCGGCGCACTGTGGCTCGCGGCGCGCCGCGGCACGGCCTGGCTGGTCGCCGTCGGGGTCCTCCTCGTCGTCCTCGTCCGGGCCAGCGGGCCGGTGTTCTTCATCGAGCCGTGGAACCCGTGGCTGGCCGTGTTCCCCTTCCTCGTCTTCCTCCTCGCCGTGTGGGAGCTGGCCGAGGGGCGCTGGGCGTTCGCCCCCCTCGCCGTCGTCGCCGGGAGCCACTGCGTGCAGTGCCACACCGGCTACCTCGTGATCGTCGTCGGCCTGCTCGGCGCGGGCGCGCTGTGGGGGGCGTGGGTCGCCTGGCGTGCGGGGCGCCGCCGGTACCTGCTCGGCTGGGCCGCCGGGGCGTTCGCCGCCGGCGTGGTGATGTGGATCCTCCCGCTGATCGACCAGCTCACCCGCCACCCGGGGAACATGACGATCCTCCTCCAGAACTTCGCCACCCCCGACGAGCCGTATCTCCCGAAGGGCGTCGTCGCCCGGGCGACCCTCAGCCAGCTCAGCCTGTTCGGCCCGTGGCTGACCGGGCCCGCCCTGCTCACCCGCAACCTGCCCGCGGTGCTCCTCACCGGGGCGCTGTGGGCCGGGGCGATCGTCGTCGCCTGGCGCCGCCGCGACCCTGCCACGCTCACGTTGCACGGGATCCTCGCCCTCGGCGCGGTGCTCGGGTTGTTCTCCGTGGAGCGGATCTTCGGCAGCTACCTGGAGTACACCGTGCGCTGGTTCTGGGTGCTCACCGGGGCGATCGTCGCCGGGTCGTGCTGGACGCTGTGGCGCCTGGTGCTCGCCGAGCGGCTGGCCGGCCAGCGGCGGCGGCTCGCCGTCGGGATCGTCGGCGCGGCGATCGTCTGCGGGGCGGTCGCCACGGTCCAGTTCGCTGATCGGGTCGAGATCTCCGCCGATCGGGACAGCGCGCTCGTCGGCGCCGTGATCGACCAGGTCACCGAGCACCTCGACCGGCAGGGCCGCTACCTCGTGCGCTGGCTCGACCCGGTGAGCCTCGGGGGGATGCCCTTCGGTGTGGTCGACGAGCTCGCCCGGCGTGGCTTCCACCCAGGTGTCGACGAGCAGTTCGCCGCCGCCGCCCTGCCGCAGCGCGTTCTCCCCGAAGACCGTGCCGATGGCGTGGTCTACGTCGTGCTCGGGGAGCGGATCGACGCGGTGCGTGCCGACCCGCAGGTGACCGAGATCGCCGCCGCCGACATCCGCACCCCGGCGGAGGTCGCCCGTGCCGGGGAGCTCGCCGACCGCCTGCGCGCCCGCTTCGCCGAGATCGGCCGCCCCGATCTGAGCGACCGGCTCTCCTCCCAGTACGGGATGGCCGTGCTCCTGTTCGGTGTGCCCGGCCTGCCGCCCGACGTCGCCGCCGACATCTCCGAACTGATCGGCTTGCGCATGCCGGTCGCCGTGTTCCTCGCCGCGCCCGGCACGGTCCTTCCCGAGCTGTCCTGAGCTCACTCGGGAGTTCTCGGGGCGCGTTCACCCACTCCCGTCCTCTCCTGCCCGGTCTGCCGTCCTTGCCCCTTGCCCGGTCTGCCAGTCCCTGTCGGTGTTCGGCGACCGATGGCGACTGGCAGAGCGTCGTCGGGGCGTCCCGGCGGCTGTTGGACGGCGCTCGCTAGCCTGGCGGCAGAGCGGCAAGAGGGAGGGCCGGCGCCGGATGACACCGCTGGAGGCGCTCGACCGGGCGATCTACTACCTCGATCGCGCCGACCCGGAGCCGCGTCGCGGATCGAGCTTCAAGCTCCGCGCCTTCCTCCACGCCCGGGAGGTGCTCGCCGCCCTCGACCCGGCCGAGGTCGAGGTGCGCAGCGACGACGGGACGCTCAGCGAGCTGCCCGGGATCGGCGCGGCGACCGCCCGGCTCGTCGCCGGGGCCCTCGCCGGGGACGACCCGCCCGCCTACCTGGCCGAGCTCGACGCGCAGACGAAGGTGCCGATCACCCCCGCCGGCGAGGTGTACCGCGCCGCGCTGCGCGGCGACTGCCACGTCCACTCCCGCTGGAGCGACGGCAGCGCACCGATCGCCACGATGGCCCGCGCCGCGGCTGCGCTCGGCCACGAGTACATCGTGCTCACCGACCACTCGGCCCGGCTGACCGTCGCCCACGGACTCGACCGGCACCGCCTGGAGGAGCAGCTCGTCGAGGTCGCCACGCTGAACGACGAGCTCGCCCCGTTCCGCGTCCTCACCGGGATGGAGGTCGACATCCTCGACGACGGCAGCCTCGATCTCGCCGAGGATCTCCTCGCCCGTCTCGACGTCGTCGTCGCCAGCGTGCACTCCAAGTTGCGCATGGAGCGCGCCCGGATGACGGAGCGGATGGTCCTCGCCGTGGCCGGCGAGCACGTCGACATCCTCGGCCACTGCACGGGGCGAATGCCGCCGAAGCGGCCGCCGTCGGACTTCGACGCCGACTACGTGTTCGCCGCCTGCGCCCGCTTCGGCACCGCCGTGGAGATCAACTGCCGTCCGGAGCGGCTCGACCCGCCTCAGGAACTGCTCGATCTCGCGCTTGGCTACGACTGCTTCGTGGCGATCGACACCGACGCCCACGCTCCCGGCCAGCTCGAGTGGCAGCCCTACGGGTGCGACAAGGCCGCGCTGTCGGAGGTTCCGCTCGAGCGGGTGATCAACACCTGGCCGGCCGAGGAGCTGCTCGCCTGGGTGCGCGCCTGAGCGGCGTGCGGCGCCGAGAATGACGGCGCGGTCGCAACGG
>CAZQEJ010000021.1:0-3842 GCA_964592165.1 uncultured Ilumatobacteraceae bacterium
TCCACGCGGCGAGGAGCTTGGCCAGCTCGGCGCGCTCGGACGTGATCACGTCGAATGCGGCAAAGTGGAGACGGTCCTGGGCAGGGGTCGCGATCCCCGCCTGGTGCGCTCCGTAGAACGGGTGAACCGCGGACCCGACGCCTGCCGCGTCGCGATCGGCCCGGCCACCTCCGTCCCCGCGCCGGTCGGCGATCGACGTCGCCGCGACCGCCGCGCCGGCGAGTGCGGCCCCACCACCGGCGGCGAGCCCGAGGATCCGCCGCCGCGACCAGCTCTGCCGCGGATCGCCGGTCTCCCGATCGTCATCGCTCACAGCACGACCGCCGCGGTGAGCTGGGACAACGGTTCGCTCAGGGCGTTGACCGCGTCGGAGAGCTGCTTGACCTGTTCGGGGGTCAGCGCGGTGTAGAGAACGAAGCCGTCGCCGTCGCGGTAGTGGTCGAGGAGCTGCTGGAGGCTGGCGAAGCGCTGCTCGAGGGTCGTGGCCAAGGTCCGATCCTTGACCTCCAGCGCGGGACGGAGGTTCTCGAAGGCGATCCGCGCCCCGTCGACGTTGGCCTGGAAGTCCCACAGGTCGGTGTGCGACCAGATCTCCTCCTCGCCGGTGACCTTGCCCACCGCGACCTCGTCGAGGAGCTCCTTGGCTCCGTTGCCGAGCTGGTCGGCGGTAAAGGTGATCGTGCGCGTCCGGGTGTACAGCTCGGTGGTATCGGCGACGAGCTGGTCGGCCAAGGCGGCCCGCTCCTCGGGGGTCGCCGCGACGTAGCCCGGGTCAGCTTCCGGCCAGAGGTCCTTCTCGATGCGATGCCATCCCGTCCACTCCTGGCCTGCTTCGAGATCCGCCTCGCGCAGGTCGAGGCGAGGATCGAGGTCGCCGAAGCTCTCCGCGACCGGCTCGATCCGCTCCCAGTGCTGTCGGGTCGGTGCGTAGGCGGCACGCGCCGCGTCGTCGTCGCCGGCGGCGTAGAGCTCGGCGAACTCCTTCGTCCTGGAAAGGAGCTGCTCGGTCTGATCCTTGACGTACGCGGCGTACTGCTCGGTCGCCGTGGCGATCAGCGCGGCCACGTCACCAGACGGGGTCAGGTCGGCTCCCGAGTCGGTGACGGTGAACGCGGCCCTGATGCCGTCGCCGACCATCCCCGGTTTGCAGGCGGTGACGTAGCTACCAGGAGCGGCGGTGACGACGAGCGGACGGGTCAGCCCCGGTCCGATGTTCTCCACCTCACCGATGATCCGCAGCCCGTCGGCGGCGAGCAGATAGAACTCGGTGACCTTCGAGCCCTTGTTCGTCACGGAGAACTGGAGATGCCCACTGGGCACCTGGGCGCTCGACACCTCGCACCTGTCGTCGGTGCTCGTCACCTCGATCGCACCACCGGCGGTGCCGCCGCCCGGCTTGTTCTCGGTGCAGGCAACCAGACCGACGGACGCGACGGCGACGGAGACGGCAAGCGGGACACGGCTCATGCGGACCTCGTTCTGCCGTCGGCGACGGCGGGCAGTGGGGGGTGGGGTGCTTCGGGAGTGGGTGGGACGGCGCCGGCGCGGTGCGCTGGCCGGACGACGGCGACGAACAGCGGTACGACGACCGCGACGTAGGCGAGCCAGACGATCGCCTCCAGCCACGTCGTCGCCGGGCTGAAGTTGAACGTGCCCTTGAGCAGCGTGCCGTACCAACTGGACGGGGGAATCTGCCCCGACACGTCGAAGGCGAGGTCGTGCAGACCCGGCAGCACGCCGCCTTCTTGAAGGTCGTGCACGCCGTAGGCGAGCACGCCTGCAGCGACGAAGATCAACACCGCTCCCGTCCAGGTGAAGAAGCGGGACAGGTTCAGGCGCACGGCCCCGCGGGTCACCAGATAGGCGAGGGCGACGGAGGCGAGCAGCCCGACGAGAGCGCCGAACAACGGTTCGGTCGTCGAACCGGTGGCCTTCGCCGCGGCCCACAGGAACAGTGCTGTCTCCAGCCCTTCCCTGCCGACGGCGAGCGTGGCGAGGATCACCAGGCTCCACGCCCCGGTCTCGATCGCCGCATCGAGTCGCCCTTCGAGCTCACCCTTCAACGAACGCGCCGTGCGCGCCATCCAGAAGATCATCCCGGTGACGAAGGCGACGGCGACGATCGACAAGGTTCCGCCGATCACCTCCTGGGCCTCGAAGGACAGCCCCCGCGGACCGTAGGTGAGCAGCGCTCCGAAGCCGAGGGAGGCGGCGACGGCGATGCCGACGCCGAGCCAGATCCATCGGAGGAGGTCCCGGCGACCGATCTTGACGGTGTAGGCGACGAGAATCCCGACGACGAGCGAGGCCTCGAGCCCCTCGCGCAGTCCGATCAGGAAGTTAGCGAACATCGGCCCGACCTGGTCATCAGGTGAACCGTACTACATACGTATGGGTCACCTAACAATCCCGCTGGGGGACGGACGCGCCCAGAGCTAGCCGGGGCGCCTCCGGCGACCGCGCCGCGGACGGGGTTCAGCGCTCGATGAGAGCCGTCTCGTACGCGTCGTCAGGATCGGGAGCCTCGGTCATCTCCCGATAGCGATACATCGAGTACGGCCACTGGGTGACGATCCGCCCCGAACCTACCCGGTAGTAGTGGTGGCAGCCGCTGTTCCACACGGTGATCTCCTCCACCGCCCGCTGGACGTCGGCGTCGTACTCGTCGAGGACCTCCGGACGGACGTCGACCCACGCCAGGTCGTCGTGCTCCAGCCGGCCGACGGTGCGGGCGATGTAGGCGGCCTGGCACTCGAGCATGAAGATGATCGAACCGTGGTTCGTGTTCGGCCCGTAGAGGAAGAACAGGTTGGGGAACCCGCTCATCGTGATCCCGAGATAGGCGCGTGCCCCGTCGATCCAGGCGTCGTCGAGGCGCACGCCACCGCGCCCGACGAAGTCGACGACCGAAGCGAAGCGGGTCGTCTCGTAGCCGGTGGCGTAGATGATCGTGTCGACCTCGCGGTGACGACCGTCGGCGGTGATCACTCCCCGCTCGTCGATCGCCGTGATCGGGTCGGTGACGAGCTCGACGTGAGGCAGGTTGAACACCGGGTAGTAGTCGTTGGAGAACAGCGGGCGCTGACACCCCCAGGGGGACGTCGGTGTCAGGCGGGCGCGCAGTTCGGGATCGTCGACGGCGGCGATCTGGGCGAGGCACTGCTGCTCCGCATCGGCGCGCCGTTGGGCGTCGGCATACGGGGCCGTCGAGCCGTAGTACTCGAGGAACTTCGCCCGCTCCCCGGCGAGCACTTGCTGGTCGCTGGCGAAGCGTCCGAGCTCCTCGGCGGTGAACGGCGTGTCCGCCTTGGGCAGCACCCAGTTCGCCGAGCGCTGGAACAAGTGGAGCTGGGAGACCTGAGCGGCGATCGCCGGGACGAGCTGGACCGCGGTTCCCGCGCTGCCGATCACGGCGACTCGTTGGCCGCGCAGGTCGTGGTCCCCCGGCCATGCCCCGGTGTGGAACGCATTGCCGGCAAAGCGCTCCCGACCCTCGATCGCCGGGTACGACAACGGACCGAACATCCCCGTCCCGGCGACGACGACGTCGGCACGGAGTCGGGAGCCGTCGCCGAGCGTCATCTCCCAGAACGATCCGCCGTCATCCCAGCGCGCCGCGCTGACCGAGGTGTTCACGCGGACATGAGGGCGCACACCGAACTCGTCGGTGACCCGTTCGAGGTAGGCGAGGATCTCCGGCTGGTTGGCAAACGGCTTGCTCCACGCGGGGTTGAGGGCGAAGGAGAACGAGTACAGGTGGGAGGGGATGTCGCAGGCCAGGCCCGGGTAGCGGTTGCGCTGCCACGTGCCGCCGATGCCTGACGAACGTTCGAGGATGACGA
>CAZQEJ010000021.1:3942-22658 GCA_964592165.1 uncultured Ilumatobacteraceae bacterium
CGCCCGAGCAGGAGGCGAACACGAGATGGACACCGAGCACCCGAGCCTGATCGTCGAGAGGGAAGGCCCGACGGTCGTGCTGACGATGAACCGGCCCGAGCGGCGCAACGCTCTCAGCCTGGACATGATCGTCCGCTTCGCCGACACGTGGGACGCGGTCGACGCCGACCCCGAGGTCCGCTCGGTGATCCTCACCGGGGCGGGCCAGGCCTACTGCGTCGGCGGCGACATGTCCTCGGGCTGGATGGCCGGGGCGCGTGCCGCCGAGCCGTCGGCCCACGAGGCGCGCATCGCCACCGACCCGTCGTTGATCGGGCGGGGGCTGCTCCTCACGAGCTGGCTGACCAAGCCGATCATCGCCGTCGTCAACGGCGACTGCCTCGGTGGTGGTTGCGAGATGCTCCAGCAGACCGACATCCGCATCGCCGAGGAGCAGGCCCGCTTCGGCGTCCCCGAAGCACGACGCGGGCTGATCGCCGGAGCCGGCTCGACGATGCGCCTCAAGCGGCAGATCCCCTACGCGGTGGCGATGGAGATGCTCCTCACCGGGAGGATCCTCGATGCGTCCGAGGCGCTGCGCTGGGGGTTGGTGACCCACGTCGTCCCCCGCGGCGAGGGCCTCGCCAAGGGCCGGGAGATCGCCGCCCTGCTCGCCGCCAACGGGCCGTTGTCCGTCGCCGCGACGAAGGCCTCGGCGATCGAGACCGGATGGCTCCCCGAGGACCAAGCGCGCCCGATCGAGTCCGCCTACGCGACGCGCGTCACGCGCAGCGAGGACGCTAAAGAGGGCATGTGCGCCTTCGTCGAGAAGCGACCGCCGAAGTTCACCGGGAGATGACCACCAAGATGGCTCTGCGCTTCCACCTGTTCCTGCCCCAGATGCGGATGACCCATGCGGCGATCGTCGAGCGGGCCCTGGCCGCGGAGGCGGCCGGCTTCGAGGGCATCGCCTTCATGGACCACCTCGCCCCGCCGCTCGCCGAGGAGCACGACATGTGGGAGGCGATGGCGATCGCCTCCTGGGTGCTCGCCCACACGACGACGCTGCACGCCGGGCACCTCGTCCTGTGCGACGCGTTCCGCCACCCGGCGGTGCTCGCCCGCCAGGTGACCTCCCTCGACCACGCGTCCGGTGGGCGCTTCGAGCTGGGCATCGGCTGGGGTTCGGTGCCGAGCGAGTTCGACACGTTCGGCACGGGGCCGACCGAGCCGCGCCGGCGCGTCGACCGCCTCACCGAGACGCTCGCCGTCGTGCGCGCCCTGTGGACCGGGGAGCAGGTCGACTTCGCCGGGGAGTACTTCACGCTCGTCGCCGCCCGCCAACGACCGGTGCCGACCCAGCCGATCCCGATCACGATCGGCGGCGTCGGGCCGCGCACCCTCGGCCTGGTGCGGGAGCACGCCAGTTGGTGGAACCTGCCGGTCCACCGTCTCGGCGAGCTCGACGTGCTGCGCGAGCGGGCGGGCACGGCGCGCGTCTCGGTCCAGCTGCGCATCGGGGTGCTCGCCTCACCAGGGGAACGGGAGGATGCCGTGGCTCTCGCCAGCCGTCGCTATCCGGGTTCGACGCTCGGGGAGAGCATGCTCATCGGGACGGTGGACGAGCTCACCGACGCGCTCGGCCGGCGCCACGCCCAAGGGGTAGAGCGCGTCTACTGCTGGTTCACCGACTTCGCCCGGCGGGAGACGCTGGCCCGTTTCGCCGAGGTCATCGACGCGCTCGGCGCCCGGGCGCCGCTTTCCTGATCGGCGCCCGCTGGCACCCTCAGGCGGTGCCGGCGGGCGGGGTCACCTCCAGGACGCGACGAGCGATCAGATCGGCGACCGCGGCGGGTTCGAGACCGAGCAGCTCCTCGCAGATCCCCACCGTGTGCTCACCAAGCCACGGGGCCGCCTTCTCCACCGGGTCGGCGAACCCGCTGGCCCGGAACGGGACGCCCTCGAGGGTGACCTTGCCGACGCCCGGCTGGTCGATCTCCACGCCGAACCCCCGGGCCTGGCCGTGTTCGCTCTCGGCCAACTCGATCGCGGCGAACATCGGCCCGGCCGGAACCCCCGCCGCCTGACAGCGTTCGGCCGCCTCCAGCTTGCCGAGCGTCGACGTCCACGCCTCGATGAGCGTGTCGATCTCGGCGACGTTCGCCCGGCGCGCCGCGAGCGTGGCGAACCGTTCGTCGGCGGCGAGCTCTGGGCGCCCGATCAGCGCGGCGAGAGCCGCCCAGTCGGCGTCGTCCCGGCAGGCGATCGCCACCCACTGGTCTTCCCCGGCGCAACGGTAGTTGCCGCTGGGCGTGCCGCGCTCGCTGTGGATCCCCATCGGGCGGGCCGAGCCCGGCTCGATCGATTCGGCGGCGAGCAGGTCGGAGAGCACCCCGACGACGGCTTCGACTTGGGCGACTTCGACGAACCCACCGGGCACCGTCCCCCGGGCCCGGCCGACGAGCGTGGCCAGAGCGCCGAGGGCGCACAGCCGTCCGGCGAAGTGATCGGGGAAGATCGCCGCCGTGCCGGCCGGAGCATCGCTGTCCTCGTAGGACCACAGGTAGGCGAGTCCGCCCGGCGGTTGGGTGCTCGGCCCGTATCCACGCCAGTCGGCCCACAACCCGTGCGAGCCCATCAGCTGGCTGGCGGTCATCACGATCGCCGGGTTCGTCGCCGAGAGGTCCCGGTACCCGATCCCGAGATGGTCCATCACCCCGGTCGAGTTGTTCTCGATGACCACGTCGGAGACCTTCGCCAGGCGGTGGAGCAGGTCGCGGCCTTCGCTCGTCGCCGGATCGAGCCCGAGAGCCCGCTTGGAGCGGTTGGAGGAGGCGAACGATGGGCCCATCTCCGTTCCGGTGATCACCCGGATGAAGTCGTAGTGCGTGCGGGTCTCGATCTTGATCACGTCCGCGCCGTACTCGGCGAACAGCTTGCCGGCCTCGACGCCGACCGCGCCGTGGCCGAAGTCCATCACCCGCAACCCGGCGAGGGGCAGCGACGGCGCCGGTGCGGGCACCCCCCGGCGCGCCTCCCCAAGGTCGGCGAACACCGCTTCGGTGTGCTCCCCGATCGCCGGGGCCGGCGTGGCCGGCCCGGCGCGCCTCCCCCCGAACTCGAAGAATCCGGACGAGACGCGGGCGGTGACCCCGGGGGCGACGGCAAGATCGGCGAGCGTGCCGCGCGAGGCGAGGTGCTCGTTGGTCAACACCCGCCGCGGGTCGAGCACCGGGGTGCAGACGATCCCCCGGGCCTGCGCCTGCTCGGAGACGTCCTCCACGCTGAGGTCGGCGAACAGCTCCTCGTACAGCGGGTTGAGCACCGCCTCGGCGATCGCCAACCGGGCGGGGAACCCCTCGTACTCCGGGTCCTGGAGGTACTCCGGTTCGCCGAGCCAGGCGCGCATCGCCCGCCACTGGATCGGGCTGAGGACGACGAGGCGGACAAAGCCATCCCGGCAGCGGAAGATCGGGTAGACGGGGGTCGATCCGTTGCGCACCTCGTAGGGAGGGAAGCCGAGGTCACGGCGGACGGCCGCGTTGGGCAGCGACCAGTCCCCGCACTGGGCGACCGCCTCGTTGATCGACAGGTCGATCACCTGGCCGGCGTGGGTCGACGTGCGCTGGTACAGCGCGCCGAGCACCGCCCAGGCGACCATCGAACTGGCGATGTCGTTGGGCATCTGGCCCGGCGGAGGAAGCGGCTCGCGGGTCGGCAGGCCGGCCTTCGTCGTCATCGCCGACGTCGCGGCGATGACGGTGTCGGTCGCCACCCGGTCCGCCCAGGGGCTCGTCAGCCCGTACGGGGTGGCCGCGGCGACGACGAGGTGCGAGTGAGCGGCGGCGACCTCGACCACGCTGTGCCCGGCGAACTCGCCGCAGGAGGTGATCAACACATCGCTGTGGGCGAGCAACTCGTCGGCGCGGGCGCGGTCCGCCGAGTCGTCCAGATCGAGGGCGACACCGAGCTTCCCCGCGTTGCGCACGGCGAAGGAGAGCGACACGCCGGCCCGCACCGGGCCGAGCGCCCGCGCCGCGGAACCCTGCGGCGGTTCGAGCTTGATCACTTCGGCCCCGAGATCGCCGAGCAGGCGCGCCGCGAGCTCGGCGTGTTCGACGGTTGCATCGACCACGCGCAACCCGGCAAGCGGCAACGTCGGTGTCTCGGTCATCGGTCCTCCTCGGCTCGCGCCGGTGCGCGGGCGGCGTCCCCGGCGCGATTCTGTTGCACCGTGCGCGGCGATGCCGAATGCGCCGTCTGGCCGGTACGGTCGACGTCGCGGCCAGCCGGTGCGGTGCGATCACCGAGATGGTGGCCGCGGAGGTACGGAACGTGTGCGACTACTGCGGCTGCCGCTCGAGGAGCGAGATCGCCGAGCTGTCGGTCGAGCACGAGCGGGTGCTCTCGCTCGTCGACGCACTGCGCCATCTCGATGCGTCGGCACCGGCGAGTCGGTCCGGTGGGCAGCTGATCGACGAGCTGGCCTCGCTCCTCGCCCGGCACACCGCCCGGGAGGAGACGGGCGTGTTCGCCATGCTCGCCACGTTCCCCGAGTACGCCGCCTACCGCCAGCGGTTCCTCGACGACCACGCACGGATCGACACGCTGGCCGACGCCGCTTCGGCCGACCGCGGCGTGCTCGCCGACCTGCTCGACCTGCTCGAGTCGCACGTGTTCGCCGAGGAGACCGACCTGTACCCGGCGATCCACCAGCTGTTCTCCCCCACCGACTGGGACCACGTCGACGACGCCGTCCGCCATTGGCCGACCACGTCCCCCGTCGCCGAACTTTGGAGGTAGTTGCCACCTGAGAACCCGCGAACCTCCAAAGTTCGGGGTCAGGAGGGGGTGCCTTGGGGGCGGGACCAGAACTCCTGCCAGCTCGCCCACCGTTCGGGGAGCTCGGCGGAGAAGATCATCGGGTTCCCCGGGAAGTGGAACCGACCCTCGACGCGCAGAGGGTGCTCGAGGACGTCCGCGGCGTAGAACACCTTCGGAGTGCGGCTGCGGAAGTACCAGTGCCCGTCGCGACGCTCGTAGCGGTCCCAGTACTGCATCGGCATCACGACCCACAGGTCACCGACCTCGTGTTCGGGTCGGCAGTAGACGACCCCGGTCGCATGGTCGTCGTCGACGATGTCGATGACGTGGTTGCCGATCATGTGGAACGTGATCCGGTAGGGCCGGAGCACGGGATCGAACCACTCGGCGAGCGCCTCCCGCCCGACGCGGCCATCGGCGGTCCGGACGTCGTCGGCGAAGAGGGAGACGAGCGCCTCGACGTCGCGGCTGTCGAGGGCGAGCGCGTAGCGGGACGCGAGTTGGCGGATCTCGTCGCGGGCGATCAGGTCGCGCAACGCCGTGTCGGAGCATGTCGGGTCATCCACGCCCGGAACGCTCGCGCGCCGATCCCCGGCGAGCAAGAAACTGGGGGTAGCGGAATGATCGTGGAGGCGACGCCGGGAATCGAACCCGGGTACAGGGCTTTGCAGGCCCTTGCCTGAACCACTCGGCCACGTCGCCCGATCTACCGGGCGAACCGGCAGGGAGCGCAACTCTACCCCGCGGGCAGCGCCGGCGGCACTTCGATCGTGGCCAACTCACGCAGCCACCCGGGAAGGCGTGTCGGGCGAGCGGACGCGTCGACGCACCCGTGGACGGTAACCGCCGTCGCGGCGACGTCCCCGGCTCGGGTGAGCAGATAACCGACCTCGAACGTCGTACGCGTCACCGGACCGATCAGGATCCGGACCTCGACGACGTCGTCGAAGCGCAGAGGGCGGATGTAGCGCACAGCCGCTTCCAGGACGGCGATGTCCAGGCCTTCGGAACGCAACTCGTGGTACGGGTGACCGATCGCGCGCAGATACTCGACACGGGCCTCCTCCAGGTACGGCAGGTAGGCGGCATGGTGGACGATGCCCATCGCGTCGGTCTCGGCGAAGCGGACACGCAGCCGGTGGACGAACGGGTAGACCGCGGTGCCGGTCGGCGGGTCGAGCGTGATCCGGGAAGCCATCGGTCGTCAGCGGCGATCAGCGCAGGTCGGTACCGGCGACGAAGCGCTCGACGACAGAACGGTCCCCGTCGACCTGCACGGCGTCGAGGGGAAGGCGGCGCCAGAGAACGAGCAACACGTCCGATGCGGCCCCGGTGACGACGGCATCCGCATCACCGAACCCATCGGTGCGCCACGCACGCCCTGTGTCGGAGGCGACGAGCTCGATCCGCCCCCCGGCCGGCGCAGTGCCCGGCAACCGCCGCCCCGCGAAGCAGGCGAGAAACTCGTCGATCCCGTCGGCGGCGAGCGCCGGGTCGATCGGCTCGATCGCCCTGGTCGCGTCGAGCGCGTCCCACAGGTGGACCGCGGTCTCGTGGGCCATCCGCCGGATGACCCAGGCTGCGTCCTGGACCCCCGCCGCCGTCCAGGTGGGTTGATCCGGTTCGACGGTGACGAGCACCCGCTCCAGGTGGGCGAACTGGCGGCAGAACCACTCGACGAGATCGTCCTCATCCGGCCGCGCCGGCGTCGTCGGGCCGTCGGGGCTGAGACGGCCGTGCTCGACGACGTCCGCCCAGAACGCGGCGAGGGCAGCGAGCTCATAGGTCAGGTCGGCGAGCGTCCACCCGGGACACGACGGCACCGGCGCAGCGAGATGCGCGGCGGCGACGTCGGCGAACCGGGCACCGTCGGTCGCCATCGACACGATGTACTGGGACCGCTCCATCACCCGCCGACCCTAGAACGGTACCCGACCGGGCAACAGGGACCGTCGGCCCGACCGGGCACCCGCGCGCGGTCACGCTGCTACGGTCCCCGCGCCAGGGGCCGGGACGTCCCGGCAGCGTCGCACTGGGGGTGCACCTGTGGACACGCGTGAGCGCGCCGACCAGACCACCGACAACGACGACGAACAGCCCGCCGAGCGCAGCGCGCTGGGTCTCGGCGGGTTCACCTTCGTCGGGCTCGATCGCAAGCAGACCGCGCAGGCGCTCGCCCGCTTCACGGCGAAGGCGATCCAGCGGCCAGGGGCGATTGCCAGCCGGACGCTGGCCTTCGGCGCCGAGCAAGTGCGCATCCTGACCGGGAACTCCTCGATCAGCCCCGACCCGAAGGACCGCCGCTTCGCCGACCCGGAGTGGCGCAAGCCGGGGTGGCGCCAGCTCGTGCAGAGCTACCTCGCCTTCCGCGACGCGGTCCAGGGCAGCGTGGACGAGGTCGATCTCGACGGCGGGAGCCGGGAACGGGCCCGCTTCGGGCTGATGCAGATCACCGAGGCACTGGCCCCGTCGAACAACCTGTTGACCAACCCCGTCGCACTGCGCACCGCCCGGCGCACCCGCGGTGCGTCACTCGCCGCCGGGGCCCGCCACCTCACCCACGACATCCGGCACAACCACGGCCTGCCGAGCCAGGTGGACACCCGGCCGTTCGCCGTGGGGAAGAACATCGCTGCGACGCCCGGGCTCGTAGTCAAGCGCACCGATCAGTTCGAGCTGATCCACTACCGGCCGTCGACGGCCAAGGTGCACAGCCGCCCGCTGGTGATCATCCCGCCGCAGATCAACCGCTACTACTTCCTCGATCTGGCTCCCGGACGGAGCTTCGCCGAGTTCGCCGTGGCCAACGAACTGCAGGTGTTCATGATCTCCTGGCGCAACCCGCAACCCGAGCACCGCCACTGGTCGCTGGACACGTACGTGACTGCGATCATCGAAGCGCTGGAGACGGTCACCGAGATCACCGGCTCGGACGACGCGAACACGATCGGGTTCTGTTCCGGGGGGATGACCCAGTCGATCCTCCTCGGCTACCTGAGCGCGACCGGGCGACCGTTGGTCAACGCCGCGGCGCTCGGGGTGACGATGGTCGACACCCACGTGCAGTCGACGATCAACAGCTTCGCCACCCGGCGTTCCGTGCAGTCGACGATCGACCGCTCGCGCAAGGCCGGGGGCGTGCGCGGCGACGAGTTGGCCCGGATCTTCGCCTGGATCCGGCCGAACGACCTGATCTGGAATTACTGGGTGTCGAACTACCTGCTCGGGGAGAACCCGCCGGCGTTCGACGTGCTCGCCTGGAACTCGGACGCGACGAACCTGCCGAACCAGATCCACGAACAGTTCCTCGACATCTCCCTCGGCAACCTGCTGATGGAACCGGGGGCGGTCTCCACCCTCGGGCACTCCGTCGACCTGCGCGACGTCGACGTCGATCACTACTCCGTCGGCGCGGTGACCGACCACCTCGTCCCCTGGCAGGCGTGCTACCGGGCGACGCAGCTGTTCGGCGGGAACCAGCGCTTCGTGCTCTCCAATAGCGGGCACATCCAGGCACTGGTCAACCCGCCGACGAACCCGAAGGCGAGCTACTTCGTCAACGAGGATCTGAGCGGTACCGCCGAGGAGTGGCTGGCCGGCGCGCAGCAGGTCAAGGGGAGCTGGTGGACGGACTGGGCGGCATGGATCCGGCCCCGGTCCGGCACGCTGAAGAAGGCTCCGAGCGACCTCGGCAGCGCGCAGAACCCGCCGATCTGCGCTGCCCCGGGAACCTACGTCACCTCATGAGGGCCCCATCCGCGATCCTCCCGAGGGGCAGGACAGACACCTGGCTTGCAACCGACCGCCGTGGTGCGCTGGGCTGCACGGATCCCCCACGGACCGACGCAGGGAGCGCAGCGCGACGATGATGGACACCCCCCTGAACAGCTGGATGCTGTTCGCGCACGCCGAGGCCCACAACCGGCACGTCGAGATCGTCACCCGGACGACCGACGGATCCGTCGTCCGCCACACCTACGGGCAGTGGGCGGCGCGCACCCAGCAGCTGATGCACGCCCTGGACTCCCTCGGCCTTCCGACCGGTGCGCGGGTGGCGACCCTCGCCTGGAACCACCACCGCCACCTCGAGGCGTACTTCGCGATCCCCTGCACCGGCCGGGTGATCCACACCGGGAACATCCGCCTGTCCTCCGAGGAGCTCCTCTACCTGCTGACCCATGCCCGCGACGAGGCGTTGCTGATCGATCCCGACCTGCTCGGGTTGATCGAACCGATCCACGACCAGCTCCCCGACCTGCGCCATGTGATCGTCCTCGCCGACCACGTCCCGCCGACGACGCTCCCCGGCGTGCTCGCCTATGAGGAGCTGATCGCCGGCCAACCGACGACGTACCCGCGCCGGGACATCGCCGAGAACACGCCGCTCGGGTTGTGCTACACGTCGGGGACCACCGGGCGGCCGAAGGGCGCCGAGTACACCCACCGCTCCACCTACCTGCACGCCCAGGCGGTGTCCGCCCCGACGGGGATGAAGATCGGCCGGGAGGACTGCGTGCTGCCGGTCGTGCCGATGTTCCACGCTGCGGCGTGGGGCGTTCCTCACGCGGCGGTGATGGCCGGGGCGAAGATCGTCTTCTACGCGGGGGCGCTGGAAGCCCCCGCGTTCGTCGACCTGCTCGCCGCCGAGCGGGTGACGGTCACCGCCGGGGTGCCGACGGTGTGGTTGACGATCGCCGAGGAGATCATGCGCCACGGCGGGGCCCTCCCCGACCTGTCGCACATCGTCTGCGGGGGCAGCCAGCCACCGCAGGCGCTGATCGAGCGCTACCGCCGGGACTTCGGGATCGACATCGTCCAGGCCTGGGGGATGACCGAGACGTCCCCACTGGCGTCGATGGCCTGGCCCCAGCAACGGATGCGCGACTGGCCCGACGAGGAGCTGACCCGCGCCGTGCGCACGCAGGCGGGCCTCCCCCTGCCCGGGATCGAGATCAGCGTGCGCGACGACTCCGGGGTGCCGCTGCCCGCCGACGGGGTGTCGATGGGCGACCTGTACGTGCGCGGCCCGTGGGTCATCGACGGCTACCTGTACGGAGAAGGGGCGGAGTGCTTCAGCGAGGACGGCTGGTTCCGCACCGGGGACGTGGCGATCGCCTCTCCCGACGGCTACTTCGTCATCGCCGACCGGACCAAGGACCTGATCAAGTCCGGCGGTGAGTGGATCAGCTCGGTCGACATGGAGGCGGCGATCATGGCGATGCCCGGCGTCGCCGAGGCGGCGGTGATCGCCATCCCGGACCCGAAGTGGCAGGAGCGCCCGCTGGCCGCGGTCGTCACCCGGGCCGGCGAGGTGATCACCCTCGACATGGTCCGTGACCATCTGCGGGAGGCGGGGTTCGCCAACTGGCAGTTGCCCGACCGGGTCGAGGTGATCGACGAGGTGCCCAAGACGGCGGTCGGCAAGTTCGACAAGAAGGTGCTCCGCAGGAGGTTCGGCTGATCATGGCGACGACGGCGAAGGTCCACGCTCTCGAGGCTGCGAAAGAGCCGGGCACGGGGTCGCGCCTCGCCCAGGCCCGCTCGCAGCGGGTGCGCGTCGGCCAGCACCGGATCAGGGTCCGGGTCGTCGGTGACGGCCCACCGTTGTTGCTGATCAACGGCATCGGGGCGAACATCGAGATGTGGGAGCCGTTCGTCGAACGGATGCTCCACCGCCAGGTGATCGTCTTCGACATCCCCGGCACGGGCAGCTCGTCGACCCCGATCGTGCCGCGCACGATGTACTTCTACGCGCGGATGGTCGCCGCCCTGATCCGCAAGCTCGGTTACGACCGCGTCGACGTGCTCGGCCTGTCCTGGGGCGGGGCAGCCGCCCAGCACCTCGCCGTCGCCTTCCCCCGCACGGTCAACCGGCTCGTGCTCTGCGCGACCCTGCCGGGCTGGCCGAGCATCCCGGGGAGCCCCTCGGCGCTGCGCGTCCTGCTCGACCGCCGTCGCTACACGGACCCGGACTACCTGCGCAAGATCGCCCCCACGTTGTACGGGGGCGAGATCCGCCGCGACCCGGCGCTGTTCGGCGAGCAGGCCCGGGCCCGTCTCGGCCGGCCGCCGTCGGTGTGGGGCTACGTCGGGCAACTGTTCGCCGCGGCGACGTTCACGAACTGGCCGACGATGAACATGGTCCAAGCGCCGACGCTCGTCGTCGCCGGCGATGACGACCCGATCATCCCCCTGCTCAACGCGCGGATCCTCGCCTTCGGCATCCCCGGAGCCAAACTGCACGTCGTCGAAGGGGCGGGGCACCTGTTCCTGCACACCCAGCCGGAGGTCGTCGCCCCGGTGATCGACGCGTTCTTGGGCTGAGCCGTACGGCCGGGGGCTGTCAGCCGACGCGCAGTTCCGCTCCAGACACGGTGACGCGCGAACCGATCGGGCTGTGTTGGGTCCAGGCCGCTGTCACCTCCGCGGCGCTCGTCGAGGCCAACGTCCGCTCGCCCGTCGCCAGGTCGACGAGCGCCCAGGCGACGGGAGGATCGCCGGCGACGACGGTACTGGCGACGACCGTCCCCGGTCCTGCGGCGTGGTCGGGGTCGTCGACGAGCGGGACGCGGGGCGTGCTCACGGCGACGGCAGCGGTCACGTCGAGGTACCGATACCCACGAGGTGGCGGCGCGACCGACCACCACATCGCGCCCTGCTTGCTGATCATCCCGCTGATCGCGGTGACGAGTGCGCTCGCCCCGCCGCCGTCGCGCAGCAACTGGGCGGCGCGCACCGTCGACTGCACGACGTAGTTGTTGAACGGACCCCCGGCGAAGCTCATCCCTCCGGTGACCGTCAGGAGACGGTCGCCGGGGAAGCCGAACTCGCGCCGTTGGACCTCGACCGCGGAGGGGAAGCAGGAGTACAGGTCGACGAGGTCCACGGTGGTCGCCGGCACGCCGAGGTGGGCCCCGAGCGCGGCGGCGATCGCGGCGAAGCCCGGACTGCGGTCGAGGCGCGCCCGCCGGCCGAGCGCGGCGACGTCGTTCGACTCGGCGATCACCCAGGGGAACGCCCACCGATCACGCCGAACGCCGAGCGCTTCGGCCGTCGCCACGCTGGTCAGGATCAGCGCGCCGGCCTGGTCGACGTTCATCTGCGAGCAGTGCCGCCGCCCGTAGGGGTAGGCGACGGGCGGGTTGCTCGGCAGACCCCAGGCGAGGGACGCGGCGTCGACCACCTCCCGGCGCCACGCGTCGGGGTTCGCCGCGGCGATCGCCGACCAGCCGGCCCACAGCTCGTTCAGCGCCGCCGCGCTGCGCCCGAGGGTGCTCTCGATCAGCGCGTACTGGTGGGCGGGGGTCCACAGACCACGGGCGGCCTCGATCGGGGAGATCAGCTCCCCGGTCGGGGCGAGAACCTCGTCGGCGAGAGCGCCTTCCCCGGCGCCGGCCGGGGCGGGGCGGGTCGTCTCCCCGCGCCGCCGGGCGCTCGCCGTCGCCTCCCCACCGGCGACCACGGCGACGTCGGCCTCACCCGCGGCGATCGCCGCGCAGGCACGGGCGATGAGCGCCGTCTGGAGCACGCCGACCTCGCCGGTCACGGTGCGCGCCGTGGCGCCGAAGCGGGCGGCGAGCAGGCGCCCCGGATCGGGATGACGCCACGTCCCCCGGGGCACGGCGACCAGCCCGGCACGCCCGACGAGCCCGGGAACGCCGGCGTCGGTGGCCGCCGCGGCCAGCGCCTCGGCGATCAGGTCGAGCTCGTCGGCGTCGCCGTCGTGTGACGTGGCAGCCGCCGCACCGACGAGCACAGGGGTACGCGAGTCCATCGGCGTGGCAGGCTACGCCGGCGACGACGACCGCTCCGGGACGCACGGCGGCGCGGGCCGCGGTCTACCTTCGCGTCCATGACCGATCAGGTGCTCGCCGACAAGGACCCGGGTGCGGCGCTCGCCGCCCGACGCTTCCCGATGCCGGGCGGGACGCGGATGGTCGGCCCGGCCACGCACCTCGCCGAGGAGCGCCGGCGGCTCGACGCCCTGCGCTGGGAGAACTTCGACGTCGTCCGCCTCGGCGCGACGATCGGGGCGATCATCCAGGGCGTCACCGTCGGTGGGGACCTGCCGCAGGAAGTGATCGACGAGCTGCGCGCTGCCCTCTACGCGTACAAGGTGATCTTCTTGCGCGATCAGGCGATCACCAGCGCCGACCACGTCGCCTTCGCCGGTCGTTTCGGTGAACTGGAGATCCATCCGTTCATCCCCAGCAACACGGGGATCCCCGAGCTCGTCCGCTTCGAGAAGACCGCCGAGGTCGCGGGTTACGAGAACGCCTGGCACCACGACGTGACGTGGCGGGAGCGGCCGTCGATGGGCGCGATCCTCCACGCGATCGCCGTCCCCGCGGTGGGCGGCGACACGCTCTTCGCCGACATGTACGCGGCCTACGAGGGCCTGCCCGCCGAGGTCCGCGAGCGGATCTCCACGCTGGTCGCCGAACACGACTTCATGCGCAGCTTCGCCGGGCAGGTGCCGGCCGACCAGCGCGCCGCGATGCGTGCCCGCTACCCGCTCGTCGAGCATCCTCTCGCCCCGACCCACCACGCCACCGGACGGCGCTACCTGTACGCCAACCACAACTTCGTCAACCGGATCGTCGGCCTCGACCCCGACGAGAGCGCGGAGCTGCTGACCCTGTTGTGCGGGCAGGCCGACTACCCCGAGTACCAGTGCCGCTTCCACTGGGAGCCGGATTCGATCGCCTTCTGGGACAACCGCGCCGTGCAGCACTACGCCTCCAGCGACTACTGGCCGGAGCGGCGGATCATGGAGCGGGCGTCGATCGTCGGCGAACGCCCCACGGTCTGATCTCCTCAAGAGTCCGTCAAGTCATTCTGCGAAACGTCAAGGTCGGGGGGCCGCGCCGTCCATATCGGGTGTGTCTCCTCGACGCACCGGCCACGCCCGCCCGACCCCGGCGACCACCCGCCGCTGGTCGCGCCCGACGATCGTTGCCGGTACCGCGCTCGGCGTGGCAGCGGCGACCGCCCTCGGGCTCACCGACGATCCACTGCCCTGGACCCTGCTCGGGGGTACCGCGGCCGCGATGGCCATCCTCGCCCGCCGCTACGAGGTGCTGCGGGCGACGACCGACGAGCTCGCCGCACAGCGGCTCGCCGAGCACCGCCTGCGCCGGCTGACGGGCGCCGCCGCAGAGATCATCTCCGTCGTCCGCGGCGATCGCGATTCGGTGCTCTACTGCGCCCCGGGTGCCGAAGTGGTCTTCCCCGACGACGGGCGTGGTGCGCTGACGATCCTGCGCACCCTCGCCCAGCCTGACGACGTGCGGCTCCTCGTATCCAAGCTCGTCGAGGTCACCTCCCACGGCGGAACGGCACGCATCGAATGCCAGGTGAGTGCAGCGGCGGGTCCCCGGGACGTCGCCTGCACCGTGTCCGATCACACCGGCGACCCGCACATCGGTGGGGTCGTCGTCCACGCGATCGATGTCACCGAACGGATCGCTCTCAGCAAGGACGCCGGCAGGCAGGCGGAACACGACCCGCTGACCGGACTGCTCAGCCGCCAGTCCTTCGTCGCCGAGTTGGACGCGGCCCTCAGCGCGGGCCTGGCGTCGGCCGTCCTGGTCGTCGATCTGGACGAGTTCAGCGACGTCAACGACAACCTCGGCCACGCCACCGGCGACCGCGTTCTGACCACGATCGCGGCACGAATCGCCACGATCGTCCGCCATCGTGATCGGGTTGCCCGTCTCAGTGGCGACGAGTTCGCGGTGCTGCTCTGCGATCCGAACGGCACCGGCGCGCCGGCCGTCGCTCGCCGCCTTCTCGACATCCTCGGCGGCCCGATCGACACCGGTGAAGACAGCGAGGTCCTCCTCACCGCGAGCATCGGGATCGCCCACGTCGTCCCCGGCTCCGACGCGCTCACCGTGCTCAAGCACGCCGACGTGGCGATGCACGAGGCCAAGCAAGGTGGCGGGGGGCGAGCGACGGCGTACGCACCCGAGTTCGACCGGCGCGTCGCCCAACGATCGCTGATGCGCGCCGCGATCGACCGCGGCTTGTCCAACCGCGAGTTCGTCCTCCAGTACCAACCGATCCACGCCCTCGGCAGCGGCGACCTCGTCGGCTTCGAAGCCCTGCTGCGCTGGCGCCGCCCCGACGGCTCCTACGCCAACCCCGCCGAGTTCCTCCCCGTCGCCGAAGGATCCGGGCAGATCATTCCCCTCGGGCGATGGGTCGTCCACGCCGCACTCCGCCAGCTGGGCGCGTGGCGGCAACTCGACCGCCGGCTGGGAATGGCGATCAACGTCTCGCCCCGGCAGTTGGCCCAACCCGGGTTCCACGACGAAATCGCCTTGCTCCTCGACACCCACCGGATCGCCCCCGCCGCGGTCACCTTCGAGGTCACCGAGGCGATGCTCGTCGACGGCCCGGACGCGACGATGGAGCAGATGGCTGCGCTGCGCACGCTGGGGGTGCACCTCGCCCTCGACGACTACGGCGCGCAGAACGCGGCGATCGGGTACCTGCTCCGCTTCCCCCTCGACGCGGTCAAGCTCGACCGCAGCGTGATCGTCGGGCTCGACGAGGACCCCGCACCGACGGAGGCCCTGATCCGCTCGATCACCAGCCTGGCCGCGACGGTCGGGGTGGAGACCGTCGCCGAAGGGGTGGAGACTGCCGAGCAGTTGGCCCGGCTCGGCGGGCTCGGGTGCACCAAGGCCCAGGGCTACCACCTCGCCCACCCGATGTTCCCCGACCGCGCCGAGCGCTACCTGCTCGCCTACGCGGCAAGCCCGACCCAACTGATCGCCTGACCGCCCCGCCGCCTCGGTGGTGAGCGGGAGCGGCGCCGCCGCTCAAGCGCTGGGCACCGAAGCGGACAGTCCCCCGTCGACGTAGATGATCTGCCCGCTGACGTACGCGGCGCCCGGCGAGCACAGCCAGGCGATGACCGCGGCGATGTCGGCTGGTGTGCCCAAGCGCCCGATCGGCACCGCCTGGGCCCGGCGATCGGCGGCCTCGCCGGCGTAGCTCGCGGCGGTCCCCTCGCTGACAACCAGGCCCGGGCCGACGCAGTTGACCCGCACACCGCGCCCGCCGAGCTCCCGGGCGAGTTGCTGGGTCATCGCCTCGATCGCGGCCTTCGACACCGGGTAGCTGCCGACGCCGGTCGTGCGGTTCTTCGCCGCCACCGAGGAGAGGTTGACCACCGCACCGCGCCGCACGGCAAGCGCTCCGGCCAGTGCGCGGGTCATCCACAACGTGCCGAGGAGGTTGACCTCGAGCACCGCGGTGATGTCCGCGGCGGGCACGTCGAGCAACGGCCCGAAGCGCCAGATGCCGGCGTTGTTGACGAGTACGTCGAGCTCCGTGATCGACGTGGCGAACTCGTCGACCGCGGCCCTGTCGGCGATGTCGAGGACCACTCCTCGCCCCCCGATCTCGCCGGCGGCATCATCGACCCGTCGCGCGTCACGATCGACGAGCACGACCGAGAAGCCGTCGCCGGCCAGCAGGCGGGCCGTCGCCCGCCCGATCCCCTGCCCCGCGCCGGTGACCACCGCGACCCGTTGGCGGGTGTTCAACTCTGCACCGCCCCGCCGTTGATGTGGATCGTCTGGGCGGTCATCCAGCTCGCTTCGGGCGACGCGAGGTAGACGCACAGCGCGCCGATGTCCTGCGGAGTGCCGAGTCGCCCGACCGGCACCTGCCGGGCGAGTGGTTCGGTGATCTCCCTCGCTGCGGCCATCTCCATCAGGCCCAGAGCGAGGCTGTTCGCCGTGATCCCGTGGCGGGCGTTCTCGATCGCCAGGTGGCGGGTGAAGGCGATCGCGCCGCCCTTGCCCGCGCCGTAGGGGGAGACCCCGATGTTCAGCCCGGTCATCCCCGCCCCGGAGGCGATCGTGATCACCCGACCCCACCGCCGCTCGATCATCGAGTTGATCACCGCCCGGCAGCAGTTGAGCACGCCGTAGAGATTGACCTGCAGCGGTCCCTCCCACTGCTCGGGCGTGGACTCGGCGAAGCGCACCGGAGTCATCCCGGCCACCCCCCCGTTGCCCGCGTTGTTCACCAGGACCCCGACGGGGCCGGTGCGCGCTTCGATCCCGGAGAAGGAGGCGATCACCGCCGCGTGGTCGGTGACGTCGAACTCGGCCGCTGTCGCCGCGCCACCACCGCGGCGGATCTCCCCGGCCACCGCCTCGGCGCGCTCCCCCCGGGCATCGTTGACGACGACCGTCGCCCCCTGGGCGGCCAGGGCGTGGGCGATCCCGGCGCCGACTCCCTGCCCTCCACCGGTGACGACGGCCACCCGCCCGCTGAGATCGAACATCGCCCATCCCCCTTCGGCCGTTCCATCGGCCACCCTGCCACAACCCCGGCACCCGCACCCCCACCACCGAAGATGTGACGGCCCGTCAGATTCGTCTTGACGCCACCCCGCTCACGTGACGATCATGGCCGGGGAACCAGTGTTGGGCAGTCCGGTCGAGGGGTACCGGCTCACGGTGGCGGCGCAAGTCTCGTCCCGAGATCGGGGGAAGCAGGACGATGGAACCGGGGACCTTCATCGAGGAGCACGCCAGGTGATCCCCGCGCCCTCCAGGACACCCCCGGGCGACCGCTCGGTCCACTACGGTGCACATCGAAAGGCAGGCCGCTGACATGGCGCTCCCCGAGTCGTTCTACGAGATCGCCCGACGGGTCAACAACTGGGGTCGCTGGGGCGCCGACGACGAGATCGGGACGATCAACCTGATCACCCCCGAGATCGTCCGCCAGGCCGCGTCGCTGATCCGCACCGGCAAGACGTTCGCTCTCGGCCTACCCCTGTCCCAGTCCGAGGGCATTCAACTCGGCTTCATCCCCGGGCGGGTCAATCCGTTGCGGACGATGATCGCGATCAACTCCCCGATCAACCCTCAGTCCCCGGACTTCCGCACCAGCGACGACGTCGTCGTCATGGCTCTCCAGGCGGCCACCCACTGGGACGGCTTCGGCCACGCGACCTACGACGGGCGCATGTGGAACGGCCACGGCGCGGACTCGATCACCGTCGACGGGGCGACGAAGTGCGGCATCCACAAGATCACCCGCCTGGTCAGCCGGGGCGTGCTCCTCGACGTGCCTCGGGCCAAGGGCCTCGAGGTGCTCGAACCGGACTACTTCGTCCACGACGACGATCTCGATGCCGCCGCCGAGATGGCCAAGGTGGAGGTCCGCCCCGGTGACGTCGTCCTCGTCCGCACCGGGCAGATGCACCACGTCGTCGGGCCTCAGCGCGACCTGTACAAGTACGCGTTGAACTCCCCGGGGGTGACGACGTCGGTCGCCGAGTGGAACCGCCGCCACGACGTCGCCGCGATGGCCACCGACACGCTCGTGTTCGAGACGTTCCCCGCGGAGGACCCGGCGATGACCCTGCCCGTCCACCTCCTCCACCTCGTCGAGATGGGGATGATCCAGGGTCAGAACTGGAACATGGAAGAGCTGGCCGCTGACTGTGCCGACGACGGCGTGTACGAGTTCTTCATCGACGCCACCCCCCAGCCGTTCACCAACGCGGTGGGCACCCCCGTCAACCCGGTGGTCGTCAAGTAACACATCGAGTTGCGCCCACCGTCACGCACCAGGCGGTGGGCGCAACTCCCCCCACCCGCGGTGCCCGACGAACGGATCGACGGGGCCTACCGTCCGCGTCATCCCGTCCGTCGCGAGAACAAAAAGGTTGCATCAGCGGAAAGTGATGCCTATTGTTTCCGTCATGGAAAGTGATGGAATTGCCCCGGAGGCACTCGCTGCGATCGAGCGGGCAGAGGTCGCACCGTTCGTCGACTACCCGCCGACGCCGGGCTGGTACCCGGCTGCGGCCGGGGCGTGGTTCGCCACCCTGGTCGTCGCCATGCGCCTGTTGTCGACGATCACCGCGCTGGGGATCG
>CAZQEJ010000021.1:22758-25621 GCA_964592165.1 uncultured Ilumatobacteraceae bacterium
CGCGACCATCTGGCGGTGACCGACTCGGATCTGTCCAAGCAGATGAGCGCGCTGGAATCCGCCGGGTTCGTCAAGGTGACGAAGTTCGGCCGAGGACGCGGCGGGGTGACCAGCTACCGGATCACCGCCGCTGGGCGCGCCGCGTTCACCCGCCACCGCGCCGCCCTGCGAGCGATCGTCGACTACGCCCCCGAGCCGAACTGAACGGCTCGGGGGCATCTCGCCGGTGAACCTACGCCGCGACCTCATCGGCATCCTTCCCGGCGAGGCCCACCCCTGGGTCCGTTCGGCCGTCGTCGGGCTGCTGTTCGGCACCATCGTGCTCGCCGTCGCTTTCGCCCCGATCATGGCCTGGCAGTCGCGCAGGTTCGGTCGGCTCACGCTCCGCCGGACCGTTGCCACCGCTGCGTTCTCCGTCTACTGCGTGACCGTCTTGGTCTACACGATGCTGCCCCTCCCGGGCCCGGGGTGGTGCGCGCTGCACGGCGGGCGGGCGGTGCAGATGCGTCCGTTCCATTCACTCGACGTCATTGCCGAGACCGCCCGCGGCAGATCGCTCGCCGACCTGCTCCTCGCCCCGCAGTTCCTCGAGGTCGCTCTCAACGTCGTCCTCTTCGTCCCCTGGGGCGCCTTCGTCCGCCGCCTGCTCGGTTGGTCGCCGCTCGCTGCCGTGGCCAGCGGGGCGGCGCTGTCGATCCTGATCGAGACCACCCAGGGGACCGGACTGTGGGGGCTCGTCGGGTGCGCCTACCGCTTCGCCGACGTCGACGATGTGCTGACCAACACGCTCGGATCGGCGATCGGTGCCATCTTCGCACCCCTCGTGTTGCGCTGGTTGCCGCTCTCGAACGCCGACATCGCCACCCGTCGCGAGGCCCGTCCGGTCGGTCGGCTCCGGCGGTTGGCCGGGATGCTGATCGATGCGGCCGGCTTCTTCCTGTGCTGGATCGTCCTCGCCGCGACGGCGCAGCTCGCCGCCGCCGGGGTCCTCGAGAACCAGCTCGACGACGCTCCCCGCACCTGGTTGACGGCCCGCGGGCCGGGGTTCGGTGCGGTATTCGTCTGGTTCGTCGTGCCACTCGCGTTCGGCAACGGTGGGTCGTGGGGCCAGCGGGCGGTGTGGCTCGGGCCCGCACGACGACCGGGCCCCGTCGCTCGTGCGGCGCGCTTCGCGTCCGGGATCGGCGGCTTCGCCGTACTCGACGTGGGCGCGTCGCTCCCCGCGCTCGACGGGTCGACAGCGAGCCAGGTGCTCGGGAACGCGGCGCTCGTCCTCGCCGCCGTCTCCCTCGTAGTCCTCGTCGCCGACCGCTCCGCGCGCGGCCTGTCATACCGCGTCGCCGGATTGGGCATCGCCGACAGCCGCGCCGAGACCCAGCCCGAACCGCAGGAGGACGTGGCGCGCCCCTGACGTTGCTGGATCAGACGGACACGATGTCCACGTCACGACGCCCGGCGGCCCAGAGCAACTCGGACAGGTCGTCGACATCCGAGGTGAGCACGGTGTCCCCCTCCTCACAGAGCACGGCGAGCACGGCGAGTGCGGAGTCGTGGACGTCGGCGTGCCCCGTCGCGGCGAGGAGCAGTCCGGCGCGTTGGGCGAGGTCGAGTGTCAGCGGTCGGACGTCGATCGCTCTGACCACCTGCGCGAGGCGGGCCTGGCGCGCCGGGTGTCGCCAGACCTGCCCGACGATCCCGGCGTGGGACACCAGAGGGCGACGAGCGGCGCGGGCCGCGGCCAGCCGGCGCCACATCGCCCCATCGTTCCGGTCGAGTGCGATCAGCGCTCCGGCATCGAGAACCAGGCGACTCACGCGACCCGCGTGCGCCGTGGCGCCTGTCGCGGCTTGGAGGCCGCGGCGCGGTCTGCCTCTTCTTGGCGGCGGACGTCGTCGGGATCGAGCGTCCCGAACTCACCCTCGTAGCCAGCGACCGCTTCCGCCAGTGCGTCCTGCCGGTCGAGTTCGGCGAGTCGCTCGGCAAGCGCCGCCTGGAGAACCCCCGAGACGTTGACCGACCCGCCGCGTCGCTTCAGCCGTTCGTACAGATCCTCGGGCAGGTACACCTGCACCTTGGGCACACGGCCAACCGTACACCCATCCCGTCACCAGGCGACCGACCGGGTTCGTCGCCGGCGATCGGGCACCGGCGACGAACCGATACGCGGTCAGAGGGCGGACTTCTCCAGGATGTGCACACCACAAGCCGAGCCGAGGCCGATCACGTGGGCCAGGCCGACCTTGGCGCCCTCGATCTGGCGATCGCCGGCCTCACCGCGCAGGTGATGGCAGATCTCCCAGATGTTGGCGATCCCGGTCGCGGCGATCGGGTGCCCCTTGGACTCCAGGCCACCGGAGACGTTGACCGGCATCTTGCCGTCACGCCACGTCGCCCCGGACAAGAAGAAGTCGGCCGCGCCGCCCTCCTCGCACAAGCCGAGGTTGTCGTAGTGGACGAGCTCGGCGGTGGCGAAGCAGTCGTGCAACTCGACCAGATCGAGGTCCTCCGGCCCGATCCCGGCCTGCTCGTAGGCCTGCTTGGCGGCCATCTTGGTCAGCGTGTTCACGTCGGGGAGCACCTGGCAGGCCTCCTGCCACGGATCGCTGGTGAGCACCGAGGCGGACACCTTGATCGCCCGGCGCTGCTGCTCGAGCGACAGCGTCTTCAACTTGGCCCCGGAGACGACCACCGCGGCGGCCGCGCCGTCGCAGTTCGCCGAGCACATCGGGCGCGTGTTCGGGTAGGCGATCATCACGTCGCCCATGATCTCTTCCAGGCTCATCCGCTTCGTGTACGCGGCGAGCGGGTTGAGCGTCGAGTGGGCGTGGTTCTTCTCCGAGATCTTGGCGAACGTCTCGAAGCT
>CAZQEJ010000021.1:25721-29927 GCA_964592165.1 uncultured Ilumatobacteraceae bacterium
GCGTTCATCAGGTTGCCCGCGGCGAGCACGCCCATGTCCTTCATCGAAACGCCGGCGTCGGCGAGCGCAGCGAGCGCGGCCTCCGAGGCGAGGTCGATGACGTCCTTGTCCGGGTGCTTGCCGAACTTCGTCATCTTGATACCGAGGATGTAGATGTCGTCAGCCATCGTCGTTCTCCTTGTCGTCTCGCGTCGTCGGGGTGCTCAGGCCGGCTCGAAACCGAAGCCGATCGCCTCGGTGCCGTTGTCGTCGGTTCCGATCGGGTAGGTCGCCAACTTGACCTTCATCCCCAGCTTGACGTGCTCGGGGCTCGGCTCGACGTTGACCAGGTTGGTGCGCACGCTCGTCCCCCCACAGTCGACGACCGAGGCGACGAAGGGCACCGGAACACCGGGAGCGGCGAAGGTGACGATCGTGTAGGAGCGCACCTCGCCGTTCGTGTCGATCGCGACCTTGCGGAACTCGGTGCCGCTGCACGACGCGCACGCGTTGCGCCGGTCGAAGTAGCGCGCTCCGCACGACGTGCACTCGTTGGCCACGAGGTGCGGGCTGTCGCCGAGCACCAGGTAGTCGACGAGCGGGATCTGGTTGGCCATCGGCGTTCCTTCCACTCAGGAATGTATCCGTCGGACGCTAGCCAGCGCGGTCAGGACCAGCAGGGGTCGGAACCGCCGGCCGGGCACCGGTCACACCGCCCTCCGTTGCGCGCCCCCCGGGCCACAAGTGCGACGATGCCCCGATGGCTGAGCTGACCGGACTCCCCGAACCTCCCCCGCACGGCACGAGCGCGCTGCTGCCGGGCACCTTCCACGGAGTGGCGGTGTTCGTCACCGGAGGCGGCACCGGACTCGGGCGAGCAATCGCGGCGGAGTTCGCCCGCCTGGGGGCGAACCTGATCATCGCCAGCCGTAAGCCGGAACACCTCGAGCAGGCCCACGCCGAGCTCGACCCGCTGGGCGGCGGCGTGCTCACCGTCGGCTGCGACATCCGTGACCCGGAGCAGATCTCCGCGGCGTTCGACGCCGCCGAGGAGGCCTACGGCCTGCCCGAGGTGCTGATCAACAACGCTGCGGCGAACTTCCCCTCCCCCGCCGAGGACCTCTCCCCCAACGCCTGGCGAACGGTCGTCGACATCACCCTCAACGGCACGTTCTACTGCGCCCGGGAGTTCGCCCGCCGGCACCTTGCCCGCTCCACCCCGGGCTCGATCATCAACGTCGGCGCGTCCTACGCATGGACTGGGGGTCCCGGATTCGCCCACTCCGCGGCGGCCAAGGCGGGGGTCAAGAACATGGTCGAGACCCTCGCCGTCGAGTGGGGACCGTACGGGATCCGGGTCAACGGGCTCGTGCCGGGGTTGTTCCCCCACGAGGACATGACCGCCGACATCCAGGGCAACCTGGCCCGCACCCACGACAAGGACACGGCCCAGCCGGCGCTGCGCGTCGGGCGCCTGCGCGAGCTCGGCTGGGCGGCGACGTACCTCGCCTCGCCGTATGCCGCGTTCATCTCCGGGCACACGCTCGTCGTCGACGGGGCGAACTGGCAGCGGCGCACGCTGACCAACCCGCCGGTGGTCACCGTGCGCGACCAGATGGGCCGCCCCCCCTTCAACTCCTGACGCAGCCGCCCGCTCAGTCCCCGAACTTTGGAGGTTCGCCGCTCCCTACGTGGCAACAACCTCCAAAGTTCGCCAACCGGGGGTCAGAGGGTGATCGGGACGTGGGTCCAGCCGCGCACGGTCGAGGTGTGCTGCATCGTCCCCCGGCTGCGCTCGGTGTCCCAGGTGGGGAAGCGGGTCAGCGTCTCCTCCAACCCGACCCGGCCCTCCAGGCGAGCCAACGACGCGCCGAGGCAGTAGTGCACGCCGAAGCCGAGGGCGAGGTGGTTCTTCTCCGTGCGGTGGATGTCGAACCGGTCGGCGTTCGCGTACCGCCGCTCGTCGCGGTTGGCCGACGCGGTCAGCAACAAGACCTTGGAATCCTTGGGGATCGCCACCCCTTCGACGACCGTGTCCGTCTTCGTCCAGCGTCCCTGCACCGGCGACGGTGACTCGTAGCGCAACAGCTCCTCGATCGCCTTGGGCACGAGCGAACGGTCAGCGGCGAGTTCGGCGCGCGTCTCGGGGTTCTCGGCGAGGACGATCGCCGCCCAGCCGAGCAACTTGCCGACCGTCTCGGTCCCCGCGGAGACGAGCAGGTTGCCGAAGTCGGCGGCCTCCTGGGTGGTCAGCGTGCGCCGCCCGTCGGGCGTGTCCACCTCGGCGGCGACGAGCGCCCCGAGCATGTCGTCGCTCTCGTGCGTGCGCCGCCATTCGATCTGCTCGACGAGGTACGTGTTCAGCTCGAGCATCGCGCCGAAGGCGGTGTCGTTGAACATCCCCACCTCGGGCTCGATGTGGAACACGGTGTCGATCGTCTGGCGGATCCGCTCCCTGTCCGATTCGGGCACCCCGAGCAGGTGGGAGATCACCTTCGAGGGGACGATCGCCCCGAAATCGGCGACGTAGTCGAAGCCGTCACTGCCCCGGTGCTGGTCGAGAAGCTCGATGACCACGGAGCGGATGAAGCCCTCCATCGCGGCGACCCGCGTCGGGGTGAACGCCCGGGAGACGAGGGCGCGCAGCACGTCGTGCACCGGCGGGTCCTGCATGATGATCATCCCACTCTGGGTCATCGGGTGAGGGCCGAGTTGCTCGAGGACGACGCCGTGGTTGGACGAGTACGTCGCCGGCTGGAGGTGCGCTCGCTCCACGTCGGCATAGCGGGACAGGGCGTAGAACCCGTACTTCTCGTTGTGGTAGACGGGCGCCTCGTCGCGCAGGCGTTGCCAGATCGCGTACGGCGAGATGTCGATCCCGATGTCGTACGGGTCCCAGTAGACGTCGCTCATCGTCAGCTCCTCGGTGTGTCCTGCCATGGCGCGCCGTGCCAGGGGTCGGGCTCCCGGGGCAGACCGAGCACCCTCTCCCCGACGATGTTCTTGTTCACCTCGGTCGTCCCACCCTCGATCGTGTTCGCCCGGCTGCGGAGCATCCCGCGCAGCGCATGGGGCATGCCGTCGACATAGGCCGCGCCGGGGGGGGCCGGCCAGGCCTGGGCGTCGAGGCCGGCGAGGTCGAACGCGGCGAGCTGCATCCGCTGGTTCAGCGAACCCTGGTGAACCTTGCCGATCGAGCTCTCCGGCCCCGGCGAGCGCCCAGCGCGCAGCGTCGCCCGGACCCGCTGGTTGGTCAGCGAGCGGATCGTCTCCTCGATGTACAGCCCGGCGATCCGATCCCGCTCGGCTGCCCCGAGCGCGTGGTCGTCCCGGGCCGCGCCGACCAGCGCGTCGATCCCCGATCCTCCGATCCGATCGACCCCTCCGGAGCCGGCGCCGGAGACCATCTGCCGCTCGCCGGACAACGTCGCCCCGGCGACCTTCCATCCCGCGCCGACGTCGCCGACGCGCTGGACGTCAGGGACCCGGGCGCCGTCGAGGAAGACCTCGTTGAAGTCGACCTCGCCGCCGATGTGGCGCAGCGGCCGGACGGTCACCCCAGGTTGGTCGATGTCGAGGAGGAAGTAGGTGATCCCCCGGTTCTTTGGCGCGCCGGGATCGGTGCGGGCGAGGAGCACAGCCATCTCCGAGCGGTGAGCCCACGTCGTCCACACCTTCTGCCCGGTGATCACCCACTCTCCGCCATCGCGCTCGGCGCGCGTCGCCAGCGAGGCGAGGTCGGATCCGGCTCCCGGTTCGCTGAACAGCTGGCACCAGCGCTGCTCATTACGCACCAGGGGCGGCAAGAAGCGCAGCCGTTGCTCCTCGGTGCCGTAGGCGAACAGCGCAGGGGCGGCCAGGTTCAACCCGAGCGGGTTGAGCCGGCCGAGGCGGTAGCGCGCCAGTTCGGGCTCGATCGCCCGGGCGACCCCTCCAGGCAGGCCGAGCCCGCCGTACTCCACCGGCCACGCCGGCACGACGAGGCCCGACGCGCCGAACACCGGGTACCACGCCTCGTAGTCCGCCCGGCTGCGCACCTCGCGGATCGCGGCGATGCCACCGGCGGCCTCCGCTCGCTGCCAGCTCTCCGGCACGTAGGCGCGCACCCAGGCGCGCACCGCGTCGAGCACGTCGTCGAGGGGAGCGTCGGGTTCGATCGCCAGCCGTGCGTGCGGCTCGCCAACCGGCGGACCCGACATCATCAGCCTCCCCTCCAGCCGCGTCGTG
>CAZQEJ010000022.1:0-24129 GCA_964592165.1 uncultured Ilumatobacteraceae bacterium
CCTCGTCGAACGCGGCGTCGTCCTGGAACACCGAACTGACCATCGACACGCCGGCGTCGTTGACCAGCACGTCGATCCCTCCGAGCGCGGCGCGAGCCGCGTCGATGGCCCGCCGGGGTGCGCCGGGCAGGGCGAGATCGGCGACGACGGGCACGGCCGAGCCGGCACCGTGGGCCTCGACGATCCGGTGCACCGCAGCCGCCAGACCACCCTCGTCGCGATCGACGAGGGCGAGGCGCGCCCCTTCGTCGGCGAACAACTCGGCGGTCGCCCGGCCGATGCCCGACGCAGAACCCGTGACGACGACCCGCCTGCCGGCGACCGAACGGGACAGCTGGGTCAAGCGGGTGGCCACTGAGCGAAGCGTAACGGCGGGCGGTCCCCACGGTCGGGCACTGGGCGGCCGCTAGCGTTGGACCCGTCCGCCAGCCCGCCGAAGGATCGTCCCATGCCCGACATCGCCCCTCCCACCATCGCCCCTGCCGAAGGCCGGTTGGGGGTGTTGATCGTCGGTCTCGGGGCGGTGTCGACCACGCTGATCGCCGGCGTCGAACTGGCCAAGCGGGGCATCGCCGCGCCGATCGGTTCGCTGACCCAGATGGGAACGATCCGGCTCGGTAAGCGCACCGACGGGCGTTCCCCCCTGATCAAGGACTTCGTCCCCCTCGCCTCGCTCGACGACATCGTCTTCGGGGCGTGGGATCCGTTCCCCGACGACGCGTACGTCTCCGCGCAGCGCGCCGGGGTTCTCGACGCTGCTCGCCACCTGGAGGCGATCTCCGACGCGCTGCGTGACGTCCAACCGATGACCGCCGCGTTCGACCGGCGCTACGTGCGCAACATCGACTCATCGAACACCAAGGGGCAGATCCCCCGGCGGGCGATGCTGGAGGCGATCCGGGAGGACATCAACCGCTTCCGCGACGTTCACCGGGTCGAGCGCTTGGTGATGATCTGGGCGGCGTCGACGGAGATCTTCCTCGAGCCGAGCTTGGCCCACATGGACCTGGAGCGGTTCGAGGCGGCGATCGACGCCGACGATCCGGCGATCGCCCCGTCGATGCTCTACGCCTACGCCGCGCTCCTCGAGGGTGTCCCGTTCTGCAACGGAGCACCGAACCTGACCGTCGACACACCCGTCCTGCGCGACTTCGCCATCGAGCGCAACCTGCCGATCTCCGGCAAGGACTTCAAGACCGGTCAGACGCTGGTCAAGACGGTCCTCGCCCCGATGCTCAAGGCGCGCATGCTCGGCCTGTCAGGGTGGTTCTCGACGAACATCCTGGGCAACCGTGACGGAGAGGTCCTCGACGATCCGGACAGCTTCAAGACCAAGGAGGAGTCCAAGCTCGGCGTTCTCGAGCACATCCTCCAGCCGGACATGTACCCCGAGTTGTACGGCGACGTCTACCACAAGGTGAGGATCAACTACTACCCCCCGCGCAGCGACAACAAAGAGGGGTGGGACAACCTCGACATCTTCGGCTGGCTCGGCTACCCGATGCAGCTGAAGGTCAACTTCTTGTGTCGGGACTCGATCCTCGCCGCACCTTTGGCCCTCGATCTGGTGCTGTTCTCCGACCTGGCGGCACGCGCCGGGATGGGCGGGATCCAGGAGTGGCTGAGCTTCTACTACAAGTCACCGCAGACCGCTCCCGGGCTGTATCCGGAGCACGACCTGTTCATCCAGCAGACGAAGCTGAAGAACACGCTGCGTTGGATGATGGGCGAGGAGCAGATCACCCATCTGGGCATCGACTACTACCGCGACCCGGAATAGCGGAACGCGGGCGCACGCGTTGGGCAAGCGGAATCCGGTCGGGGAGCGGCGGACGGAGATCCTCCGGGTCACCTGCGAGGTGGTCATCGAACGTGGCTTCGCGGCAACCCGGATCGCTGACGTCGCCTCCAAGCTCGGCGTCTCCACGGGGCTGATCCACTACCACTTCGAATCCAAGGAGCAGCTCCTCGCCGAGGCGTTCGCCTTCGCCGCGCGGGAGGAGATGGCCTCCCTCGAAGAGGACCTTGCCGGGGCACCGAACGCGGTCGCCCGGCTCGAGCGCGTCCTGCAGAACTACACCCCCGACCACGGCGATCTGGACTGGATGCTGTGGATCGACTCCTGGGGGGAGGCATTGCGCAACAAGGTGATGCGGCGCATCTCCCAGGAGCTGGACATCGAATCGACGGGGTTGATCGAGCGGGTCATCCGTCAAGGGGTGACCAGCGGTGAGTTCACCTGCCCGGACCCGGCGGCATCGGCGTGGCGCCTGACCGCGCTCCTCGACGGGCTCGGCGTCCAGCTCACGGTGCACGACGGGATCATGACCCGCTCCCAGATCATCACCAACGCGCGCCTGATGGCTTGCTGGGAGCTCGGCCTGGCCGCCGACGCGTTCAGCAGTCGGAACCTGCGCCGCCGCGTCCGGGAAGGGGTCACCGCCTGATCTCGTAGAAGGCGTTCGTCGGGTGGTCGATGTCGAGCCGCCGGACGTGCCCCAGCCCTGCCGCAGCGGCCATCGCGCGGATCTTCGACTCCGGGAGCCCGAGCGTGCCCAGGCCGGCCCCGTGCGGCGCGGACATCGCCGAGGACATGCACGTCAACACGCTGATCCCGTACATCAGGGCGGCCATCGGGTTGCGCTGAGCGTTCTCGGCGAAGCTGTCCGCGGCCTTGATGTCGACGAGCAGCCAGGTCCCGTCGGGGGCGAGCGCGGCGCTGATCGCGTCGATCACCCCTTGCGGATCGGTCATGTCGTGAATGCAGTCGAAGGTGGTCACCAGCCCGAGCGAGCCGTCGGCGGGAAGGGGCGCATCGCGGGGGTCGGCGAACGAGACGTTGCCCAGGCCGCTGGCGGCGAGGCGCTCCCGCGCTCGGGCGAGGGCGTAGGCGGAGATGTCGTAGCCGACGACGGTCGAGACCGGATACGCCGCGCCGAGCAGGAGCGGGGCGCTGCCGGTGCCGCACCCGATATCGGCGACACGGATGCCACGAGCGAGCGCCTCGATCACCCCGTCGAGCTTGGGAAGGACCTCGGGGACAAGATACGTCCGGTTCCACGGCTCGAAGCTGCGTTCGATGGCCAGCGCTCCACCGGGGCCGTGGCTGTCGTAGTCGTGACCGAGGCCGGTCCGGAAGCTCTCCGGCATCACTTCCAGGGCGGCGATGGTCTGGGGGAGGCGTTGGAACATGCCCATCCCGAACGCCGGGTGGTGTTCGTCGACGAGCACCGCGGCTGCTTCGGCGCCGAGTGACAGACGCTCGCCAGGGTCGCAGTCGACGAGCCGGGCCGCCGCCTGGTTGTAGGCCCACTCGCGTACCCACCGCTCGTGCAGGCCGGTCCGCCCGGCGAGCTCGGTGGTGGTTAGGGGCCGTTCCGCTTCGGCGAGGGCGCGGTACAGACCGAGACGGTCGCCGAGATAGATCATCCCCGCGGTGACCGCTCCCTGCAGCTGGGAGAACAGCTGGAAAGAGAACAGCTTCAGCCGATCCGGATCGAGAGCACCTGCAGTCATCGCCGAACAGTACCGGAATGGTCGCTCGTCCCTCCCTGACACCGCCGCTCTCCCCCACGCTCCCCACGGCGGCCGGTACCGTGAGGCGCGACGAGGCGCCGCCGGGGCGCCCGGCACTGGCCGAAGGACACGAGCGCAACCGATGGAACACGGCTGGTACCCGGATCCGACGGGACGATTCGAGCACCGCTACTTCAACGGCAAGGACTGGACCGGGGACGTGGCCACCGACGGCCGGCGGATGGTCGACGCGCTCGGCAGCGCCGCGTCACCGGCCGGGTCCACGCCTGGCACAGCGGGCGGAGGCAACGGGCTTTCCACCGCGGCGCTGGTCACCGGGATCGTCGCTGCTGCCCTGGGGGCGACGATCGTGTTGTTCGTCGTCGCCGCGCCGCTCGCAATCGTCGCCGTCGTGTTCGGCCTGATCGGACTGCGCCGTTCGGCACGCGTCGGGCGCGGGCGGCGAGCCGCGGTCACCGGCCTCGTCCTCGGCAGCGCCGCGCTCGGCCTCTCCGCGCTCGGCGTGGTGATCGCCTGGGACCAGCTCGTCGACGCCTACCGGCGGGCACGGGACACGATCGAGGTCGGGCAGTACGCGTTGACGATCGACGAGTGCTCGATCTCGTCCGGGACGGTCCACATCGCCGGGAGCCTGACGAACGAGAGCCATGCGGCCAAGGCCTACCGGATCGAGATCGAGGTCCGCCCCCGCGACGTCGCCGATGCGGTGCGGGTGGAGACCCGCACGGCGCGGCTCGAGCGGGGTGCGTCCACCGCCTTCACCGCCGACGTACCGGTCAGCCGGACTGCCGAGGACGTTCGCTGCGCGGTGTCGAGTGTTCGCTCGGGCTGACCCGCTGGCCGTGGGCGAGGCTCAGTCCAGGTCGTAGCTGTCGAACCCGGCGTAGACCTCGTACGAGGCGACGTTGGGGATCGCGTAGTAGGTGCTCGGGTTGATCCCCACCTGGCCATTGGCTGGGATGGTGACCCAGTCCGAACCGCCGCCGACGATCGCCCCCGCGGCATCGCGGAAGACGACTTCGACGGCGAGGTTGTCGAACCCGATCGTGTACGTCGAGCTGAGCATCCCGAGCACCCCCGTCGAGTAGTCGTCGGCCGTCATCTGATCCCCACTGAGGGTGAACTGCCCGGTCGGCAGGGCGCTCGCCTCGACTCCGAAGGGCAGCCCGCTGTCACCGCTGTAGGTCCCCCGGATGTCGGTCGCCGGCGCGGTCACCGAGGTCGTCCCGGAGACTGCCCGGGACCACCCCGGCAGGAGCAGGTCGATGTAGGCGCGCGACGTGCCGACGACGGGGCCCGCTGCGTCGAGCATGGTGAACGACACGTTGATGTTGCTCTCCGGATCGTCGCTGTTGTTCGTCAGCACCGCGGCGTAGACGACGACCGGCGACGACGGGTCGCCGACGGTCGTCCCGCCGACCTCGGCTTGGAGGTCGACCTGCCCGGCCTGGGTGGTGGTGACCTCTTCGGTGGTCGTCGTCGCCTCGACCTCGGTGCCAGTGGTGGGCGGGACGGTGTCGCGCCCTGTCGTGCCGGGTCCGGCCGTGCTCGTGTCATCGGTGTCGTCGGGTTCGATGCCGCACTCATCGCTGAGGAACTCGTCGAGCCGGTCGCTGGCGCGCTCGATCTTCTTGTCCCCGACGAGCTTCTCGAAGGCCTTGTCGTTGAATGCCTCGACGACGTCGAAGTCGTTGTCCTCGAGGATCGCGAACATCTTCTCCTGCGCGTCGCGGACCACGCCGATGTCGTCCCGGATCGCCTTCGGAGCCAGCTTGGCAGCCGCCTCGTACTGCTCGAGGGCGTCCTTCATCACCTTCTTGATCTGCTTCGCGTCGCCGTCGTCGAGAGCGCTGTTGAGGTCGTCGCCCGCGGCCTTGGCCTCTTCTGCCGCGTCGCAGAACTTGGCGGTGTTCGAACCGCCACCCCCATCTCCGCCGCAGCCGGCAGCGGTCAGCACGGCCGCGAAGCTGACCGTCATCAGTGGTCCAATGCGCCGCCTGTTCATCGATCTCCTCTGCTCCGGACGTGTGCGGGATCTGAAGCGTCGACTATGGCGTGTGGCTGGTGCAAGTGACCAGGGTCTTCCGGCCGTTTCCGGGGCAACCTGCACCTCGGCCCCCGGGAACGGGGCCGATAGGCTCGCCGGCCGTGGATCAGCTCAACTTCGCTCTGCTCGTGCTGCGCTTGACCTTCGGGCTGTTCCTCGCCTACCACGGATACAACAAGGTCTTCGGCGGTGGAGGTCTCTCCGGCACGGCCAGCTGGTTCGGGTCGATGGGGATGAAGTTCCCCAAGTGGCAGGCGCGCGCCGCGGCGACGACCGAGATCGGAGCCGGCCTGCTCTTCGCCGCTGGGTTGCTCACCCCACTCGCCGCGGCCGGGATGATCGCGGTGATGACCGTGGCGATCTACACGTGTCACGCGAAGGTCGGCTTCTTCGTCTTCAAGCCCGGCCAGGGCTGGGAGTACTGCGCGTCGATCGCGATCACCGCCTTCTGCGTGGCGACGATGGGTGCCGGCGAGTGGTCGCTGGACGAGGCGTTCGGGACCCACTTCGCCAACTGGGCGGGGGCGATCGTCGCCGCCGCGCTCGGGCTGGGTGGGGCAGCGGTCCAACTCGGCGCGTTCTACCGCCCGAAGCCGGCAGGCGCCTCCTCGTGAACGCTCCGGCGGTCGACGCGCCGGCACCCCGGCGCACGGGCAACCCATTGGTCCGCGGGTTCCTCGCGCTGGTGATCCTGGCCTTGATCGCGATGTGGGTCTACGCCTTCGGCTTCGCCCCCAAGGAGGGGGTCAACATCGTCGGCGACAAGGCCTGGGCGGTGCGCGCCGAGCAGATCTGCGCCGAGGCGCAGGTCCAACGCACGGCGCTGGCCGACTACCGCAAGCTCGGAGACGCGGGACCAAACGCTCTCGCCCAACGGGCGACGATCATCGAGAAGGCGAATGCGATCCTCGCCCGGATGCTCGACGACCTCTCCGCGAACATGCCCACCGACGCCAAGGGCCAACACGTCATCTCCGCCTGGCTGGCCGACTACCGCACCTACCTCGCCGACCGCGTCGGCTATGTCGACACGCTGCGCCGGACCGGGGACAACGTCCCCTTCCACGAGACCGTGATCTCCGGTGAACCGATCAGCAACTACCTCGGCGACGTCGCCCGCCAGAACCGGATGACATCCTGCCAGGCCCCTCTCGACCTGGCCGGCTGACGATCTGGCCGGCGGCCGTCCACCGGCTGCTCACTCCCAGGCATCCCTGCCTGGGTCGTAGCGACGGATCACCCGGGCTGGCACACCGGCAGCGACGGCGAAGTCAGGGAGGTCTCCGGTGACCACCGAGCCGGCGCCGACGACGACGTGACGCCCGATCGTCGAACCAGGGAGCACGATGGTGCCGTGACCGAGCCACGACCCGCTACCGATCCGCACCGGGCGTTCCGGCATCGACTGGCGGGAAATCGGCACGGAGAGGTCCCGGTACCCGTGATTCTGGTCGGTCAGGTAGACGTGGTGGCCAGTCCACACGTCGTCGCCGATCTCGATTTGGAGGTGGCCGACGATCCCGCTCCCCTTGCCGATCAGGCAACGGTCGCCGATGCGCACGACATTCTCCGTGAGACACTCCTGGCCGGGGACCATCCCCGCGGAGAGGGTGACCTGCGGCCCGATCATCGTCCCCGAGCCGATCGAGATGTACCGCTCGTTGAAGATCGTGTTCGGCGGGAAGCAGATGATGCTCCCCTCCCCGAACGCGGCGAAGCGGCGGCCGCGGCGGTCGTGCGGGCCGATCGCCGCCCAACGTCCAGCCCACTCCCAGCCGAGGCGGACCGCCTCCCCGACCTGGCGCTTGACGACACCGCCGGCACGGGTCAGGAGTGTGTCGGCATCGGGCACGGCCGCTGACGCTAGCGGGCGACCCGGTTACGCTGGTGCGGTGAGTGGCACAGGCGCGCCGGATACCGGTGCCTCGCTCGGGGACATCGACGGGATCCTCGTCGGGCATCATCAGCGCCTCGGCGCGGGGTGGGCGACGGGAACGACCGTGATCGTCTGCCCGGCCGGAGCGACCGGTGGAGTCGACGTGCGCGGTGGAGCGCCGGGAACGCGGGAGACCGACCTTCTGCGTCCGGAGAACCTCGTCGAGCGCGTCCACGCGGTGTGCCTCAGTGGCGGGAGTGCCTACGGGCTCGCTGCGGCGGATGGGGTGATGCGCTGGCTCGCCCGTCGCCGCATCGGGCTCCCGGTCGGACTCCGGCCCGGCGAGGTGGTACCGATCGTGCCCGCCGCGGTGATCTTCGATCTCGGACGCGGTGGGCGCTTCAGTCATCGCCCGTCGGCCGCGTTCGGTTCCTCGGCGGCCGCGGCCGCCAGCCGCGGCACGCCGCCGATCGGCACCGTCGGCGCCGGGACGGGGGCTGTTGCCGGAGGACTCAAGGGTGGTGTCGGCTCAGCCGGCCGGGTCCTGCCCGACGGGACGATCGTCGCGGCCCTCGCCGTCGTCAACGCCCTCGGCACGGTGATCGACCGGGGTTCCGGGCTCCCTCATGTACCGGTGCCGGGGATCCGCCTGCGCCGCCCTTGTGCCAGCGACCGGGCCACGCTGCGCAGCGTCCTCGATTCGACCACGGCACCGATGAACACGACGATCGGGGTGGTGGCAACGTCGGCGACCCTGAGCAAGGCGGAGTGCACGAAGTTCGCCGCCGTCGCCCAAGACGGGATCGCCCGTGCCGTCCGCCCGGCACACAGCCCCTTCGACGGGGACACGATCTTCGCCCTCGCCGCCGGACGCGACGAGGTGGCCGCAGCACCCGCCGACATCCCCTTCGCCGGCCCCGGCGAGCGCCCCGGTTGGCTCGCCCGCCTGTTCGAGGCCGGCGCCGAGAGCTTCGCCGAGGCCTGCACGGCCGCGGTCGTCGGGGCCGCGTCGATCGACGGGATCCCCGCCTACCGCGAGCTGTGCCCGTCGGCCTTCGGCTGACGCTCCTCCCGCCCTGGTCGTCGCCCGCTTCGCCGCCGCGCTGGTTGGTGGAAGGCGGTCCGTTCTGGAAGGGTGACGCACCGCACCGGCGCCCGCCGGGGGCGCGACGCGGCGCCGGGAGGAGACGACGTGGGCAACCGACGGTGGTCGCGACCGTGGAGGTGATCAGCACCCCGGCCGCGATGCAGGAGTGGAGCAGGCAGGTGCGCCGCGCCGCGCGCCTGTGCCTCGTGCCGACGATGGGCGCGCTGCACGCCGGGCACCTCCGCCTGATCGAAGTCGCCGCCGGGTACGGCCCGGTTGCGGTCTCGATCTTCGTCAACCCCCTGCAGTTCAACCGCCCGGACGACTTCGAGCGCTATCCCCGGCCCGTCGACGATGACGTGGCGGTCTGCCGCGCCCGTGGGGTGGCCGCGCTCTACGCGCCGGGTGCAGCTGCGATGTACCCACCGGGCTTCGAGACCACCGTCGTGCCGGGAGCGATCGCCTCCCCGATGGAGGGAGCGGCACGACCCGGCCACTTCGTCGGGGTGACGACCGTCGTCGCCAAGCTGTTCCATGCCGTCGTCCCCGACGTCGCCGTGTTCGGGCGCAAGGACTACCAGCAGCTGGCGGTGATCCGGCGGATGGTCGCCGATCTCGACTGGGGGATCGAGATCGTCGGGGTGGACACGGTGCGCGAGCCCGACGGGCTGGCCATGTCCAGCCGCAACCGCCGCTTGCCGGCGGCGGCACGCCGTGCCGCGCGCTGCGTGCCCGCGGCACTCGATGCGGTGCGCTCCGCGGCCGCAGCCGGCGAGCGGGACAGCTCCCGGCTGGTCGCCGCGGGCACTGCACTGGTCGCTGCCGAACCCTCGGCCCGGTTGGAGTACCTGCAGATCGCGGACGCCGACGACCTGCAGGCGATCGATCGCCTCGACCGCGCCGCGGTCGCGGCGATCGCCGTGTGGTTCGGCGATGTCCGCCTGATCGACAACGTCCCCCTCGCTCCGTGAGCCGCCCTGCGGCTAGGTGAGGAGCACGATCAGCACGACGACGAGGTTGAACAAGCCGTGGGCGAGGATCGTCGGCCCGATCCGGCGCAGGAGCAGCGCGGCGCCACCGAGGACGATCCCGACCGAGCTGAGGACGATGGCCAGGCCCACGTTCCCCCAGCCTCGGGCCGGATCGACGTGTGCCACACCGAACAGAGCCCCCTGGATGATGACGGCCCACCACGGCGCTAGGCGAGAGGCGAAGCCGCGCAGGATCACACCGCGAAAGACGATCTCTTCGACCAGCGGGGCGAGGAGCACCGCGGTCAGGGCGAGGGCGACGAGTACGCCGCGCTCGCCGGGCAGGTCACGGATCGACGTCGTGTTGCTCGACAACGGGACGCGCAGCAGCACGACGAGCACGGCCACGACGATCTGCGCGGCGTAGGCGGAGAGCCAGATCAGCGGGGCCCATCCCGCATCCACGGGGCGCAACGCCAGTCCGAGGTCCGTGGCCCACGATCCGCTCCCGAAGCGGCGGCTGACCCATAGCGCGTAGGCGACCATCGGCCCATAGCCGGCGATCGCGGCGACCGCCACGTAGCCGGCAACGGTCAGGTGCACACTGCTCAGCGCACCGAGGACGAGCCGTTCGGCGACGAGGCTGGCGGCGACGACGGCGACGGCGCCGAGGGCGGTGGCCACGGGCAACGTGCCGAACTCGGGTCGGGGTGGTCTCCCCGCCGGCGCCTGGTATGCCGTCCAGTGACGGCCGTCCCACCAGCGCACCCCGGTCGGATCCCAGGGATCCGCGTACCAACCTGCGGGTGGACCGCTGAGGACCGGGGACGGCGAGGACGATGGCAGCACGGCACCGGCCAGGGTAGGGGGTCCGACCGGGAGCCCGCCCGGCGAGATCTGCCCCGGTGCGTCGGCGATCACCCGGCCACGGCCCACCGGCGCGGGCGACGGTCGCGGCGCGCCAGGCGGGACCCGGCGGCGCGATGCAACAGGACTGCCGCGCCAACGACGAGGAGCACGTCGCCGATCGAGAAGACGTTGGCCAGCGGCCACCCCGCGGGCACGGCGAAGATGTCCCCCAGGGGAAGCAGGTGCGGGCGGGCGAGCACCGCCGAGTTGTTGAAGCCCGCGTCGCGATCCAGACCGGCGAAGCGCGTCGCCCACGCCGACGAGGGCATCACCCCTTTGTTCGCGGCGATCGCCAGGGCGTTGGCCACTGCGCCGAGGATCAACCAGAACAGGCCGCGCACACGCCGGTTCAACCAGGCAAAAGCGAAAGACATCACATACGTGAACAGGTGGAGGACCTCGGCGACCCACCCCGGCATGGCGCGCAGATCGAACATGACGAGGACGGTCTGCAACGCGACCGCGACCACGACGAGATGCCCGTGACGGATCTTCAGTTGGGCGAGGCGGCTCAGGCGGCCACCGCACAGCGGCACCGAGACGACGGCCGCCAGCATCCCGGCGAGGATGATCACGACGCCTCCTTCAGTTCGTCGCTGAGGGCGACGAGATCCTGCCGCACGGCCCAGGGGAGATCACCGGCGCCGTCTGCCGTCTCATGCGGCACCCTCCCGCTCCCCGCGATCTTGATTCCCAGGCGTTGCCGCTTCGCCTCGTACATCGCCAAGTCGGCACAGTGCAACAGGGTGCTCAGGTCTTCGCCGTGGTCCGGCCACAAGGCAACGCCGATGCTCGCTCCGACCTGCACCGGATGCTCCGTCGCGGGGGCAGCCCCGGTGATCGCCCGGTGGATCTCCCGGGCACGGACGAACGCCTCGCCCGCCGTGCCGTCGCCGGGGAGGAAGAGGGCGAACTCGTCGCCGCCGAGCCGGGCGACCTGCATCCCGGGACGCTCGATCGCCGTCAAGCGCCGGGCGACCTCCTGGAGGACCACATCTCCCGCGTGGTGGCCGAGTCGGTCGTTGATCTGCTTGAAGCCGTCGAGGTCGATGAGCATCACCGTGCCGGTGGTCCCGGTCGCAGCGGCACCGTCGAGCGCCGCTTCCAGCTTGTCGTGGAAGGCGCGCCGGTTGAGCAGGTCGGTGAGCACGTCATGGGTCGCCGCGTGCTCGTTGAGATGGGCGGCCCTACCCGAGCGGTAGACGAGGGTCGCGGTGACGAGGAACATCGGCAGGAGCATCAAGCTGCGCTGGGCGACGACGACGAAGCACGGCGACAGGGCGAGCAGCGCGCCGTCGACCGTCAGGTTCGTCCCCAGGTTCTCCCGCAGCATCCGCCGCACGTTGGTGCGCTGGTGCAAGGCGATGGCGACGTAGGCCATCGCCCCGTTGGAGAAGAAGAGGACGGCGGCAGCGACGACGACCGAGGCGAGCCACAGTGCGTTGAGCGGTCGACCGCTGATCAGGTAGCCGTCGGTGCCGCTGGCGACGCGCACGAGGTAGGCGAGGGCGAGGGACAGGGGGAGTTGGCAGGTGTTGAACAGCAGGCGGGGAAGCGGTCGCCGGTTGAGCACATCGACCAGCGCGGTGATCCCCGCCACGGTGACGAGCGTGGCCGCCGGCGCCCCCAACGAGAGCAGACCGAAGGCGAACGCCCAGGTCGCGGTGAGCTCGCGGCCACCGCTGCCGGGGACCCGCAGCCATTCGATCGAGCGCAGCTCACCGGCGGCGAAGAGCCCGGCGAAGACGATGAAGGTGGTCATCTGGCCGGGAGGGATGGCCACCCCGCGCCAGGCGATGATCAGCGCGAGCGCGCCACAGGTCGCGGCGACGATCGCCGCGATGTACGCACCGAGGAACCACGAGGTCGTGCCGCGGGCCGCGCCGGCTGAGCTCATGGTGGTGTCCGCTCCTTTCATCTCCAGGTGACCATGGTGGGTGATGACGCGGGGGAACGCGCCGGTGGGGCGGAGCGCTCGGCTCCGCCCCACCGGCGCGTCAGTCGAGGATCACCACCACTTGACGGGCGCGCCCATCGCCGCGACGAGGGCGCCGACGGCCACGATCGAGTTGATCGCGACGATCTTGGTCTTGAAACGCTTCACGGACCTCTCCTTCGAGGACCGGCGCGGGGAGCGCCGGGGGTGTCTGTGTCAGGGGAACCGGCCGCCATCCGGCGGCTGTGGACGGCATCGTGCCCGCCCCGCAGCACTACATACCGTGCTGGTATCGCCACCATAAGCAGGGGTCCTCGGACGGTCAACTCAAGGAACGTGCAGAGTGTGCTCAGTTCACCACGCGATTTGGCCGTCTCGCGCCACTACGCCGACGGCGCGTGACATCGCCGTGGATCAGCCGGGGAGCGCGCTGGGTGCAGGGGTGCGATGCAACCAGGCCGCGAACAGCGCGGTCAGGTCCTGACCACTGACCTCCGCGGCAAGGGCCTCGAACGCCGCCGTGGTGCCCGTCGCGTGACGCCGGGTCTCCGCCCATTGGTGGAGGATCTCGAAGAAGGCCACGTCACCGACCTCGGAGCGCAGCGCTTGGAGGGCCAGGGCTCCCCCGAAGTAGACGCTGCTGTCGAACATCTCGGTGATCGGCGGGTCGGCCGGCACGGACCTCCACGGCGCACCGAGGAAGCGCTGTGCCTGGTCGCGCGTGCTCGGCCCGCCCCGCTGTTCGGTCCAGAGCCATTCTGCATACGTGGCGAACCCTTCGTTGAGCCACGTGTCGCTCCAGCTCCCGAGCGTCACCGAGTCACCGAACCACTGATGGGCGAGTTCGTGGACGAGGACACCCTCGCCAAGCATCCCGTACGCGGAGAACAGCGAGCGCGTCTGAGTTTCCATCGCCAGCTGCGGATCGCTGTCGGCGATGACCAAGCCGTAGGACCGGAACGGATACGGCCCGAACAGCGCGGCGAGGTGGTCGACCATCTCCCCGGTCCCGTCCAGGGCGCTGACGACCTGCGGGTCATCCGCCGCGCTGCGCAGGACCGCATGGCTCAAGGGAACACCCTCCGGGCTCGCCCCGTCGATCAGCTCGTAGTCGCCGGTGACGACGAGGACGAGGTAGGTGCTGATCGGCTCGTCGACCGACCAGGTCCACCGTTCACGCCCTCCGTCGCGGCGGTGCTCGGCGAGGGATCCGTTGGCCACCGCGGTGACGCCCTCGGGTACGTCGACGGTGATCGCCCAGGTCGCCTTGTCCGTCGGATGGTCGTTGGCCGGCATCCAGTGGTGCAGCCCATTCGGCTCGTCGAGGACGTAGGAGCCACCCTCGGTCGGGAACCAGCCGATGTCGAATCCGATCGGAGAGGAGAACGGCTCGGGGTTGACGCTCCACTGCACGTCCAACCGGTGGGCGGACCCCGCGGCGAGCGGCGCGGAGGGCCGGACGATCAGTTCGTCCAGCCGGTGCTCGCTGCCGACCGGGTTCCCGTCCAGCTCGACCTTCCCGATCCGCAGCTCCGCCCCGGCGTCGAGGCTCAGCTCGTCGAGTTGCTCGGTCGTCCTCAGGTCGAGGGCGAGCACCCCGACGAGTGCGTTCCCGGTGCGGTCGTAGCGCAGGGTCACGTCATAGTGCACAGTGTCCAGGCCGGGCGCCCCCAGACCGGGGAAGTTCCGGTCACCGAGCCCATGATCGGGTGCGTCCGGCCAGGGAACCCCGACCTCCAGGCCGGCCGTCCCCTCGCCGGAACCCACCGGGGACGACGTACCGGCACCTTCACCGTCGGGGTCCGCGCCGGGTGCCGCGGTCGTCGGACCGCTCGTCGCCGCACTGGTCGCCGGCGGCACCACGGCCGGGGGACCGGAACTGGGCGCCGGGCTCCCGACTCGGGCCCCTCCGGCGCAGGCCCCGACCAGCGTGGCGAGGGCCACACCGGCCACAAGGTGCCGGGCGCGAGACGTCGAGCGGCACCGCATCGCCGGCGCACGCTACCGGAGCAGGTGGTGGCGACGCGGTCGCTTCGCGCGACGGCCGGCGCAACCAGCGGCCGCGATCTCAGCGGTGAAGCGCGGGGTCGTCCTGCACGGCACGCAAGCGCACGGTGTGCACCCCGTCCCCGCTGAGCACCCCGCCGCGGGCGAACAGGCGCCCATCTTGCCAGTTGGACAGGCCCAACTCGGGGCTGGACAGGGCGAACTGCCCGTCGACCCACCGGGTAAAGCCGTCGCCGACGAACGGCGCGTCGACGGTCTTCCAGAAGAAGTCCTGCTCCGAGGGCGAGGCGGAGACGAGGGACGCGACGAGCCGCGGGCTGTGCGAGTTGAACAACGCCACCGCGGCGGGCAGGTCGTCGGCGACCGCGAGGGTCATCTCGGGGTTGTTCTCCCACTCCCACTCCTCAGCGAGCCGGTCCATGGGGAGCACGTCGGCCAAGGGCTCACGGTGGTCACCGTCGGACCGGGTGACCGTCACCGTGCGTGATAGCCAGTCGTGAGGGATGAGACCGGCCGCCGCGGTGGTGACGTGCAGGCGGGGTTCGCAGCCCCGGTCGGCGGCCGCCCGGGCAAGAGCATCGAGGATCACCCGGGAATGCTCCTCGGCGTGCGGGCGGAGCACGACCGCGACGTTCAACGTGTTGCACACCTTGCGGTCCAGCGAGGCGTGCACGACGCTGGCCAGACGGTCCTCCTCGGCCTCCTCGCCGGCGATCAGCCACCCCCCTCCCGTGCCGTGCAGGCTGACGGGCGTGCCCGCTTGGCGGGCGACCGCACCCAACTGGGTGACAGCCTGCCCCGAACCGCGAGCGACGGCCAGCGACAGCCCCGGGTGGTCGAACAAGGCCCACCCGGCGCCATGCGACGGCGCATCGAGGAGGACGATCGTCGATGGCGGGAGCCCGGCGTGAGTGAGGGCGGGGACGAGAGCCGTCTCGACGATCGCTCGCGCTGTGCCCAGCGCATCACGACCGATGCGCAACACCGCGGTGTTCCCCGACCGGACGACACCGGCAGCATCGGCGAACACGTTCGGCCGTCCTTCGAAGACGAAGCCGACGACACCGAGCGGGGCCCGCCGTTGCTCGACCCGCCAGCCCCGGTGCTCGATCGTCGCGTGCAGCGCGTCACGCCCTGCCGGTTGGTCGAGCCAGCCGCGCAGACCGGCGATCATCGAGGCGCGCATCTTCTGATCGAGCACGAGACGTGTCGTCGAGCGCCCGCGAGATCGCGCCCCTTCCACGTCGCGCCTGTTCGCCTCGGCGATCACGGTGAACGCACCGTCGTCTGCCAGGCGATCGGCGAAGGCGGTGAAGAACGCGGCGATCTGGGTGTCCGAGCACCTCGCCAGTGCGGCGAACGCATCACGGGCCGCGTCGACTGCCCCAGCGACGAGTGCATGATCGGACGCGGCGATGTGCAACAGGGTGCCGTCGCGCTGGACGACCACGAGCCGGTCTCCCGGAGCGAAGGCAGCGGCCAGCGCGGCATCGACGCGGGCGACACGATTGCCGCCGTAGAAGATGGGCATGCCCTCGACAAGGGCGTTCAACGTCTCGGAGTGCAAGAAGTCGGTCTCGGCCACGCCCGGAGTCTGCCTGCGGGGCACGTCTCATGCCACCGCGCATCGGGTGACTCGGTACGCTCCGCCCCCATGGGTAGTGGGTTGGTTGACGGGGGGCAGCGGGAGATCGGCGAATCGTCGGTCGTCGGGCCGTTGGGCCTCGATTGTGCGCGGCTGACGGGTGTGGTCGGGGACGTGCGCGACGTGTTGGAGACCGCGCTCGAGCTCGGGGTGACGCTGCTCGACACCGCCGACGTGCCCGGCGCGGCCGGCGGGGAGGACCGGCTGGGAGCCACCGAGTCACTGCTCGGCAAGGCATTGCGCTCCTTGCCGTCGCTGCACGACCGATTCGTGATCGCGACCAAGGGCGGCGTCGTCCCCGGTGTGCCCTACGACTCGAGCACCCATCACCTACGTGCCGCGTGCGAGGCATCGCTGCGCCGTCTGGGCGTCGACCGCATCGACCTGTACCAGATCCACCGCCCGGATCCCCTGACCCACCCCGGCGAGGTGGCCGACGCATTGATGATCCTCCATGAAGAAGGCAAGATCGGCGAGATCGGCCTGTCCCACCACTCCCCCGCTCAGCTCTCCGCCCTGCAGGCCCACCTACCTTTGGAGATCGCCACCATCCAGCCGGAGTACTCTGCGCTGCGCCTCGATCCGCTCTTCGACGGAACGTTCGACCAGGCCTTGGAGCTCGGCCTGGCCACGCTCGTCGCCGGGTCACTCGCCGCCGGCCGCATCACCAGCGGTGATGGCGTGCGACCGGAGTTGCTCGCCGTGCTCGATTCGCTCGCCGAACGGGAGGGCGTCGGCCGGGAGGTGGTCGCGGTCGCCTTCGTCCTGGCTCATCCGGCCAGCCCGATCGCGTTGCTCGACGCGTCCGACGCCACCGAGTTGCGCCGCCTGGCCGGCGCGCTCGGCGTCACGCTCGAACGACGTGACGTCTATGCGGTCATCGCCGCGAGCCAAGGGAGGCCGTTGCCGTGAACGTGGTGAGCGCCATCGCCCCCGCGCTGGGCGCAGCCTTCGTCCTCGTCGCTCTGTTCGTCCTCGCCGTCGTCCTCACGGTGACCACCGTGCAGCAGGGCCACATCGGGGTCGTCACGATCTTCGGCCGCTACCGGCGGGTGATGCGTCCGGGGTTGAACTTCCGGATCCCTCTGATCGAACGCATCCACCAGCGCATCTCGATCCAGAACCGGGCCGTCGAGCTCCAGTTCCAGGCGATCACCAACGACCAGGCGAACGTCTACTTCACCGCGATGCTGCTCTACTCCGTGCTCGACCAGGCCGAAGAGACGATCAAGAACGTCGCCTTCAAGTTCATCAACGAGCAGAGCTTCATGCAGGCCTTGGTCCGCTCGATCGAAGGGACGATCCGTTCCTACGTGGCGACGAAGCGGCAAGCGGAGATCCTCGGGCTGCGCAGCGAGATCATCGCCCACGTCAAAGAGGAGCTCGACGCCCAGCTCGAGCAGTGGGGCTACCACCTCCACGACCTGCAGGTCAACGACATCACCTTCGATCAGGTGATCACCCAGTCGATGGCCCAGGTGGTCGCGTCGAACAACTTGAAGATCGCGGCGACGAACGAGGGCGAGGCGCTGCTGATCCGCAAGACAAAAGAAGCAGAGGCGGAAGGCGCGGCGATCCGCATCTCCGCCCAGGCGGAGAAGGAGGCCGCCCAGCTGCGCGGCCAGGGCGTCGCCCTGTTCCGCGAGGAGGTCGCGTCGGGGATGGCCCAGGCCGCCGACCGGATGGTCGGGGCGAACCTCGACCCGTCGTTCGTCCTGTTCGCGATGTGGACGGAATCGATCCGCCAGGTCGCTGCCGAGGGGCAGGGGAACGCGATCTTCCTCGACGGATCGGTGAACGGGATGGAAGCGACGATGCGCCAGCTCCTCGCTCTCGACCTGCTCGCCCGGCGGACCGAGTCCTTCCCCCCACCCGAACCTCCGGACGCGTGACGCTCACCAGGTGTCGATCTGGGGGCGCTTCTTACCCGGCCTGACGCGGAACCCTCCGCTCGGCGGGGTCGCGTCGAGCAGAGCGCTGATCCACCGGCGCGAGTCGGCCGGATCGATCACTTCGTCGATCTCGAACACGGAGGCCACGTTCGTCGCCTTGCCCACGGCGTACATCCGGGCGACCATCTCCTCGTACACCCGGCGGCGCTCCTCGGGATCGGTGATCGCCTCCAACTCCTTGCGGTAGCCGAGGCGCACCGCCCCCTCCAGGCCCATCCCCCCGAACTCACCGGTCGGCCAGGAGATCGTGAACAGCGGGGCGCGGAAGCTGCCCCCAGCCATCGCCTGCGCACCGAGGCCGTAGCCCTTGCGCAGGACGATCGTCATCATCGGGACGGTCATCCCGGCGGTGGTGACGAACAGGCGCGCCGCCTTGCGGACGAGCGCCTCGCGCTCCGCGGCTGGGCCGACCATGAAGCCCGGCGTGTCGCACAGCGACACCACGGGAAGGTCGAACGCGTCGCACAGCTGCACGAAGCGCGCCGCCTTGTCTGCCCCGGGCGCGTCGATCGCTCCGCCGAGATGCGCTGGATCGTTGGCGATCACCCCCAGCGGGCGGCCTTCGACGCGGGCCAAGGCGGTGACCATCCCCGGGCCGAAGCCGCGGCGAAGCTCGAGCAGCGAACCGATGTCGAACATCGTCGTCAGGACGCGGCGGATGTCGTAGACACGTACCCGGTTCTCCGGGATAGACGAGCGCAGCAGCCGCTGATCGGCGGCCTCCCAGTCGGGGAGAGGACCCTGGAAGTAGCTCAGATACTTCTTCGCCGCGGCTACCGCCGCGGCCTCATCGGCGACGCGCAGGTCGACGACCCCGTTCGCCCACTGGTCCTCGACGGGCCCAACCTCGCCAGGCGGGTACACGCCCAGGCCGCCGCCCTCGATCATCGCCGGACCACCCATCCCGATGCTCGAGCCCTCGGTGGCGATGACCACGTCACAGCAGCCGAGCAGCGCCGCGTTGCCGGCGAAGCAGTACCCGGAGGTGATCCCGACGAGAGGGACGAGCCCGCTGAGCCTGCCGAACAACCAGAACGCGAGGCAGTCCAGACCGGCGACACCGACCCCGTCGGTATCCCCCGGACGGCCCCCGCCGCCTTCGGCGAAGAGCACGACCGGGAGGCGGAGACGTTCGGCGAGGTCGAACAACCGGTCCTTCTTGCGGTGGTTGTGCAAGCCCTGAGTGCCCGCGAGCACGGTGTAGTCGTAGGTCATCACCGCGACCTGCGCGACCTCGGCCCCGAACAGTCCGCCGTTGACCCGGCCCAACCCGCCGACCATCCCGTCACCGGGGGTGCGCCGGATCAGCTCGTCGAGCTCTCGGCGGCGCCGCTGCGCGGCGATGACGAGCGGCGCGTACTCGACGAACGAGCCTTCGTCGAGTAGATCGGCGATGTTCTCCCTGGCGGTGCGCTGGCCGGCCGCCCGCCGCCGGGCGACCGCATCGGGGCGGTTGGCGTCGTGCCCGAAGGAGTGCCGGGCGATCACCTCGGCGAGATCTGATCGGATCACGTCCAGGTCGGTGACCTCGGTGGTGACGGTCCCGCCCGTCCCCGCTCCCCGCTCGGTGTACGAGGCGAGCGGTTCCCCGGTGGCGACGATGGTCCCCGGGGTGACGAACAGCTCGGTCAGCCACCCAGCCACGGGAAGGGTGACGACGTGCTCCATCTTCATCGACTCGATCACGACCAACGTCTGGGTCGCGTCGAGCGGCGCACCGGGTGGGGCGCCGATCGAGACCACCAGCCCCGGAACCGGGGAGACGAGGAGCACATCTCCCCGGGCAACGGCGAGGTTCGCCGGGGAACCACCGGCGACGGTCGCCGGGAGCTCCCCGAGTGCCGATCCGAGCTGCCCGAGGATGGGCTCCAACCATTGCGTGGTCGGCCACTGCGGCGAACCATCGGGACCGCCGACGGTGTCGGCCAGTTCGGGTGAACGGAGCACCTCGAGCACGACCTCACGGTTCGTCAGCACCCCCTCGATGTGCAGCTCGCCGAGGGAGCGCCGGAGCTTGTCCAAGGCGACGGACGGTTCGGGCGACGCGCTGTGCACGATCACCTTGGCGACCAAAGAGTCGTACCGGCCACTGATCTCGGCACCCGCGTCGACCGCGGTGTCGATCCGGACCCCCGGACCGGTCGGCCAGCGGATTCCCGCCACCGTGCCGGCTGTCGGCAGCGGCGCCCCGCGCCCGTCGTAGCGTTCGGCGCACACGCGCAGTTCGACCGCGGTGCCCCGGGGGGAGATCGGGGTGCCCAGCCCGAGCTCGGCGAGGGTGAAGCCCTCGGCGATGCGGAGCTGGACCGCGACCAGGTCGAGTCCGGTGGTCTCCTCGGTGAGCGGGTGCTCGACCTGCAGGCGGGGGTTGACCTCGAGCAGGAACCAGCCCTCCTCGGCGCTCGTCCCAACGAGGAACTCGACCGTCGCCAGGCCCCTCAGGGCGACCGCGCCGCCCACCGCACCCGCCGCGTCGTGCAACGCGCCGCGCAACCTCGGACTCAGGCCCGGAGCGGGGGCGATCTCGATCAGCTTCTGGTGGCGGCGTTGGAGGGAGCAGTCCCGGTCGCCGAGCACGGCGACCACACCGGTCCCGTCGCCCGCGATCTGGACCTCCACGTGGCGGGCCGCGCCCACGTACTCCTCCGCGTACAGCGCAGGATCGCCGGACGCCCCGTGAGCCTCCGCCGCGCAGGCGGCGAAGGCGGCGGCCAGGTCGTCCCCGGCGCTGACGACACGCATCCCCCGCCCGCCCCCGCCGCGCAGCGCCTTGAGCACGATCGACCGCCCCGGGGGGAGCCCGGCGAGCAACGCCGCGGCCTGTTCGGGGGTGATCCCCGCGTCGGCTCCTGCCGGGAGGGGCAATCCCAACCGTCGGGCGAGGCGCCTCGTCGCCGCCTTGTCCCCGAACGTCGCCAGAGTCTCGGCGTCCGGACCGACGAACGTCAGGCCGGCGCGGGCACAGGCCTCGGGGAGATCGGCGCGCTCGCTGAGGAAGCCGTACCCCGGATGGAGGGCGTCGCACCCACGGGACGCCGCGGCGGCGACGAGGGCAGCGATGTCGAGGTACGCCGGCGGCCCGCTCCCAGCGAGGGCGATCACCTCGTCCACGGCGTGGGTGTGGCCTCCGCAGGCGTCATCGCTGGCGGCGACCCCGACGGTGACGATCCCCAGTTCGGCCGCGGTGCGCGCGATGCGCACGGCGATCTCACCCCGGTTGGCGATCAGCAGCCGGCGGATCATCCCCGGCACCCTGCTCGGGGACAGCTCACGCGTAGACCGAGCGGGTGATCCAATCGGCGATCAGGGCCGGCTTGTCCTCGCCCTCGATCTCCACCGTCATCGTCCGCGTCTGTTGGATCTGGCTTCCCTTGAGCTCGGCGGCGGCGAGCACCGAAGAGACGCGGATCCGCTTGCCCACCTTGACCGGATTGAGGAAGCGGACCTTGTCGAAGCCGTAGTTGATCCCCATCACCAACCCGGCGAATCGAGCCGGATCGGGCGGCGGGAGCGTCGAGGAGAGATGGACGAGCATCGACAGGGTGAGGAAGCCGTGGGCGATCGTCGAGCCGAACGGCGTAGCCGCGGCTCGTTGCGGATCGATGTGGATGAACTGATGATCGTGGGTCACATCGGCGAACGCGTCGATCTGGGACTGGGTGACGGTGAACCACTCCCCCGTCCCTTCGGGTACGCCGACGGCGGCGTTGATCAGTTCGAACGCGTGTGCTGCTGCCTCGCTCATGGTCACCAACCGTAGAGGGTGCCCACCGCAGGGTTCGACCGCCCGCGAGGATGGCACCGATGGACGAACCCACCGGCGAACCCTGCCGCGCGCGCCCGGCATGGATCCGTCCCGTTCTGCTCGCCGCGGCCGGGACGGCGGTGGTCGTCGCCCTCCTCGCCACGGTCGGGGCGCTACGTGGCGACGGGCGACGAGTGCGCCCGGCGGTACGCTTCGAGTTGCACGCATGGGCGCCGTACTGGGCGTTGAGCGCGTCGACGGCCGACTTGGCGACGCCGGACGGTCCCGGATCGCTGCTCGGCGAGGTCTCCCCGTTCTGGTTCACAGCGACCGGGGTGACCACGATCGCACCGGATCCGAACGCTCCGCCGGCCGCCACCGCGGCGTTCTACGACGCCGCCCGCCGCAGCGGAGCACGCCTCGTGCCCTCCGTTGCCGACGGGATGCCCGCGGGGGCGATGGCTGCCGTGCTCGCCGATCCCTCCCAGCGTGCGGCACACGTTGCCGCCTTGCTCGGCCTCGCCGCGGACCTGGGCGCCGACGGGTTGGATCTCGACTACGAGCAGTTCGCCTTCGCAGACGCCCGTTCCACCTGGTCGGCGACCCGGCCGAACTGGGTTGCCTTCCTCGAGGAGCTCGCCGCCGGGCTGCACGGCGCGGGGCGCACGCTGACGGTCAGCGTGCCTCCGGTGTACGACGCCGGGCAGAGCGACAGCAGCGGGTACTGGGTCTACGACTACGCGGCGATGGCCCGGATCGTCGATCGGATCCGGGTGATGGCCTACGACTACTCGACGGCCGCGGCGGGACCGATCGCCCCGCTGGAATGGGTCCACCAGGCGGTGAAGGGGACCAGCGAGGCGGCGGGTGACCCGGCCAAGCTCGTCCTCGGGATTCCCCAGTACGGCTACAACTGGCCGGCCGGCGCGTCCGCCGGGTGTGCCGGCGAACACCTGCAGGGACGCACGTCGGTGACGATGCGCACGCTCCCCGGATTGCTCGCTCTGCGCGGCGCGACGCCCGTGCACGATCCCGTGGCGGACGAGTGGAGCTTCACCTATCAGCTCAGCCCTGAGCCGGCGACGCCGCCGAGCAGCGGACCAGCCACCGTGCCCGCGTTCGGCGCCGCGCCCGGCGAGCCGCCGCCGGGCTGTTCGCAGCAGCGTGAGGTCCACTACGTCGACCTCGCCGGAGCCCTGGAGCGCGCCCGCATCGCCCGTCGAGCGGGCTTCGGCGGGGTGTCGCTGTGGGCCCTCGGCTATGAGGATCCGGCATTGTGGCCCGCTCTGGGAACCCTCGCCGAAGGGCCGTCGTCGGCGGGTTGACGGTGCTCGCTCAGCCGAGGAAGGCGAGCAGTTGGTCGAGGGTGTCCAGCGTGCTGCGCAGGCGCGTCCCGCGCAGCCCGAGCCCACCCTCCCACCGGTGCAGGGCAGCGTTCGTCTCCGCAGCCAGTGCCGCGCCCCGTCCGGTGAGGGTGAGGACGACCTTGCGCCGGTCGACTGGATCAGGGGCGCGCTGGACCAGCCCGGCCGCAGCGAGACGGTCGAGGGTCAAGGTCATCCCTCCAGAGGTGCGGTGGAGGACCTCGCAGATCTGCGACGGAGAAGACTTCCCACCTGGCGACCGGCGAATCACGCCGAGCACGAGGTAATCGCCGAAGTTGAGTCCGTGCTGTCCGGCGACCGCCTCCAGCTGCTCACCGACGAGCAACTGGAGGCGGACGATCCTGGCCAAGAGCCCCGGATCGTCGGCGAGCTCGCGACTGGCGCCGCCGGTGGCGCCAACCGCCGCCGGGGTCACTCCGTGATCCCGAAGCGCTGCAGACCGTAGACGTCGATCGCGTTGCCGCGGAGCAGCTTGTAGACCTCCTGCGCGTTCAATCCCGCGGCGTTGGCCAGCTCCCAGGCTCGGTGGCGGGAATCGGGGAACGACCCGTTCGGATGCGGGTAGTCGACCTCGAAGATGATCTGCTCCATGCCCACCTCGTCACGGCAGCGAAGACCATGCAGGTCGTCGAAGATGCAGCCGAAGACGCGTCCCTTGGCGTACGTCGACGGAGGGTTGGGCAAGGTGATCCCGCCGACGTCCTCCCGCCACACCGAGTCCATCCGCTCGAACTGGAACGGCATCCACCCCACCTGGCTCTCCGCATAGGCGAGCTTGAGCTTGGGGAAGCGTTCCAGCGAACCGCTGTACACCCAGTCGCAGACCGAACCCTGAGCGTTGTGCGAGTTCAGCGACATCGATACCGCGAGAGGCGCGTCGGGGCTCGTCGTCGGCATCGAACTGGAAGAGCCGATGTGCATCGAGATCGTCGTGTCCGTCTCCTCGCAGGCGCGCCAGAGGACGTCCCACGCTCCCGTGTACAGCGAGGGGAAGCCGAGCTTGGAGGGGTTCTCGCTGAAGGCGATCGAATA
>CAZQEJ010000022.1:24229-28570 GCA_964592165.1 uncultured Ilumatobacteraceae bacterium
TGGTCGTAGACCCCGGGACGGAAGTCCTCGTAGATCGCCGGCTTGTTCTCCTGCTCCTCGACCGGCATGCCCCCCGCGGCATGAAGCAGGTTGGTGCCCAGGACGAGGTCGTCGAAGAGCCACACGTCGCACCAGTCGCCATCGGGGACGTCCCGCTCAAGCAGGAGTTGGCCACCCTTGAAGTCGGTCCTCACCTTCTCCCGAACGACACGCGGCCCCCTGCTGCGCAACGACGCGGGGAGCTCGCTCTGCCACAGGTCACGTGGTTCGAGGATGTGGTCGTCGACGGAGATGATCAGCGGGAAGTCCTCCTCCGCCGGGGTCACCCCGTTGCTCGTGTGGTCGTTCGTGCTCATCGCTGCGGGCCCCCTCGCTCGTGGCTACTCCCAGCAGATGATCGCTGTTCGTAGCGCCAGTTCACTATGTGCAAAGCTTTGTGCAGAGGGTAACACGGAGGCAAGGGAGACGCCATGAGTGACGGCACACCACCGACGACCAGCCCCCGCGCAGCCGGAAAGGAGCCGGTCTTCCGCCACCTCGACGACGCGGACATCCCCTGGCAGGCGGTCAAGGCGCAGCGCAACGCGGACGGGAGCACGGCCCACGTGTGGGAGAAGTGGCTGGCCTTCTCCCCCGACCCGCAGTACCTGTCGCTGTATGCCCGTTACGACCCGGGGATGATCGTCCGCCGGCACGGGCACTTCAGTCCGCACATCGTCTTCGTGATCAGCGGCTCGTGCACCTACGGCGACCGGCACTGCCCGGCGGGCACGCACATCGAGCTGCCGTTCGGGGCGGCGTTCGGCCCGTGTGTGGCCGGCCCGGAGGGTGTCGTCTTTTTCGAGGTGATGCTCGGCGACCCACGATCGTGGGGCGATCAACCCGAGCTGTTCCAGGCGGCGCTCGACGCCGCGGGGGCGAGTGCGCTTCCCGATCCGCCGCTCGAGTACCCCGCGTGGCTCTCCGACCTGCGCAGCCACTGGGCCCCCGCGGGCCCTGGCAGCGCCTGATCGTCGGGCTCAGCCCGTCGACATCATCCCGTTCATCCGCTCCATCGTCTCGATCCAGCCCTCGACCATCTCCATCACCACGTCACGCGCCGGACGGACGCGGTCGATCGAACCGACGATCTGCCCTACGGGGGTGCCGCCGAACTCCTTGGAGTGGACACGGGTGAAGCGGGCCGCGGCCTCGCCGTAGAGCAAGCCCTGGAGGGGCATCGGCAGTGTCGGCGGAGCGTCGGGCCGGTCCCAGGCCTCGGTCCACTTGGTGCGCAGTTGGCGGGCCGGCTTGCCGGTCATCACCTTGGCCCGGATCGCGTCGGAGGACACCGCTTCGAGCATGTTCTGGGTGACCTCCGGTTGGACGTCGGCCTCGGTGGTGAGCAGCCACACCGAGCCGGTCCACACCCCCTGTGCCCCGAGGGCCATCGCCGCCGCGGCCTGGCGACCGTCGGCGATCCCGCCCGCGGCGAGGACGACGGCGCGGTCACCGACCGCGTCGACCACCTGGGGGACGAGAACCATCGTCGCGATCTCGCCGCAATGGCCGCCCGCCTCCGTGCCCTGGGCGACGATCACGTCGACGCCGAGGGCGACCTGGCGCTCCGCGTGCTGCTTCGAGCCGACCAGTCCGCCGACGAGGACATCGCGTGCGTGGCACTGCTCGACGATGTACTTGGGCGGCGGGCCAAGAGCGTTGACGACCATCTTCACACCCGGATGGGACAAGACGATCTCGACCTGCCGGGGCCCTTCCTCGTCCACGTTGAGCCCAGCCGCCTTGCGCTGACCGCGCTCGTAGTCCGCGGGCAGTTGGGGGATCCCGGCCTCGTCGAGCACCTTGCCGACGAAGGTCCGGTACTCGTCGGGGATCAACCCGGCGAGGTATTCGGGATCGGCCTCGGGCCCTCCACCCTTGCCGACGTAGTTCACCGGCATGGCGAAATCGACCCCGTAGGGCTTGCCGTTGACGTGTTCGTCGATCCAGTCGAGTTCGACCTCCAGGCGCCCGGGCTCGAAGGCCAGAGCACCGAGCACCCCGAAGCCGCCCGCATTCGTCACCGCGGCGACGACGTCGCGACAGTGGCTGAAGGCGAAGATCGGGAATTCGATCCCGAGGCGGTCACAGATCGGAGTGTGCACGTCGGCCTCCTGGCGTCGTCGGGCTGCCCGGCGCACCGTAGCGAGCACAGCCGCGGCGCGGCGCAGCGGCCGGACGAGAACTCGGTCACGGTTCGCTGCCGCGGATCACCACGGCTGGGCGGCGCTCACCACAACTGGTCGGTGTAGGCGTCGGTGCCGACGACCGTGGCGACGAACGGGGCGGCGAGCCGGAGGGTGGCCAATCCGGCGGCCTCGACCGCCTCGGTGTATGCCCGGGCCGCGGCGAACGACTCGGCCACGTCCCCGTGGACGAAGAGGACCTGCATCAGCCGTTCGGGCCCGCCTGCCCGGCTGCCCAGGTCCATCGGCACGTCGCGGGGCTCGTTCTCTCCCGCGCAAGGGGTCCACGAGGAGATGCTCTCGATCGCCGTACCGGCCAGCGCATCACGGCCCGGGCCAGCGGCGATCCCGGCGTGCAGTCGGACGGCGTCGCCGTGCCGCGCGTCGAACCAGAGCACGATGATCCCATCGTAACGATGGTCGAGAGCGAGATCGATCGGCACGGGGTCGGCGTCCCGGTAGATCGTGCCGATCGCGTCGAAGAGGATCGTGTGGATGTGCCGGCGCTCGGGGAAGCCGCGCCCGTCCGCGTAGATCTTGCGGACCTGCGGCCGGGCCCAGTCGTCGAAGTGGTCGGCGTGGTGACCGCGCTCGACGAAGTAGATCGCCACATAGGAGCCGGCGTCGGTGGGCGCGGCGATCGCTTCGCTGCCGTCGCCCCAGCGCAGATCCTTCAACGAGCGGGTGGCCACCCACCGTGACCCCGCATACAACCATGGGCCGACCATGCACCCCGCGTAGTAGTGGTCACGCTCGTACCAGCGGTTGAAGGCGACCTCGTACCCGCGGTGCGGGTCGACGAGGGTGAGCAGCATGCTGCCCACCTTGTGCGGGTAGTCGTCGACCCCGAAGGCCTTCAGCGGGTAGCCGTCGGGAAGGGCAGGAGTAGCGCTCACGCCTGCCGTACTAGCCGACGGTCACCGTCGACCAACGAGTCGATCTCGCGGATCGTGGTCCAGTAGATGTCCTCCATCAGGTGGTGGCGGAAGCCACCATTGCGCCCGATCGAGATCAGGCCGCCGATCCCTGTCCCGTTCACCGCGAAGTCGGTGCGCTCCGCCTCGTAGGCGAGGTCGTACACCGGATAGGCGGTGGCCAGGCGTTGGACGTGGTGGCCGAGGTAGCGCGCGGCGACCCCCGGATAGCGCGCGTCGAGCCCCTCCAGGCAGCGACGGAGGAGGTCCTCGTCGGGCATCGTCCACCACTCGTCACCGGGTTGCGCGCCGATCTCGCAGAGGACGATCGAGGCGCCCGGGGGGGCCTGGTGAGGCATCGACAGCGGAGCCTCGGTGAGGCGGAAGAACGGATCGTTGTCCGGGACCCAGACCATCGTGTCGGGGAGCACGCCGCGTGTGTCGACCTTGATGTTCACCGCGACGATGCCGCGGAAGCGGAACTGCGCGTAGCGCGTGGCCCGCTCCGAACCGGTGACAATCCGTGCCAGCAGCGGTAAGGGGATGGTCGAGACCACAGCGTCGGCTTCGAGCAACTGTCCCCCGGCGCGCACCCCGACGACGCGCTCGTCCTCGACGTAGATCGCCTCCGCCGGGCTGGACACGCGCACCTCGTGCTCCAGGCGGGGAATCAGTGCGGCGGTGACCGCGGCGGCTCCCTCACGTGGCGCGACGTGGAACACCGCCGCCGACTGCGGTTGTGTCCCGCAATAGCCGATGGCCACGGCACGGTGATCGGCGCGCTTGACGGCGGTGAGCCACATCGTCTGGGCGATGCTCCCGGGGATCTTGCTCGCCACCTCGGCAGAGAGCTGCTCTCCGGGAAGACCGGACCACGCGGCGACGAGGGGAATGGCCACGTCCTCGGCCAGGGCGGCGCCGTAATTGGCCCGGAACCACTCCGCCGCCGTCAGCGCGGGGCCGGTGCGGCGCAGGCGGGAGCGCAGCGCGGACACGCTGTAGCGGGGGGAGGTCATCAAGCCGAAGGGGTACGCATAGTGCGTGCCGCGCAGCAGGACCTGCTCTCCGTAACGAGCGACCACGTCGCACTGCGCTCCGATGCCGACGGCAGCGGCGAGCCGGTTGGTGATGAAGTGCGCCCCGAGGTCGTAGCTGAAGCCGTCCGCGTCGCGTTCCGACGCGGCCATCCCGTGCGGGTTCGG
>CAZQEJ010000023.1:0-26906 GCA_964592165.1 uncultured Ilumatobacteraceae bacterium
AGAGCACATCGCGCAACGCCGGCTCGGTCCCCACCGGGCTGCCCCACACGACGCAGATCAGCTTGTCGGTACGTTCGGCGGCGGCGGCGAGGTCGGCGGCGAGCCTGTCCGAGAGAGGGACGAACGGCCCCGTGATCGGGCAGAGGAGCACACCGACATCGGGGTCGGCGAGGAGAGCGTCGATGATCTTCGCCCCCCGCTCGTCACCGACGGGCGGGCCACCGCAGTCGACCGGGTTGTCCACCCGCAGGTACGCCGGGATCAGCTCGTGGAGCGTGGCCACGGTCTCGTCCGACAGCTGTGCGAGGCGCAGACCGGCCATCCCGAGCAGGTCGGCATGGTGCGCGCCGGTTCCCCCGGAGATCGAGTACACGGCGATCCCGTCGGACGACGGCTGCCGCCCGCGGGCGAGGATCTGAGCGACATCGGCGAGCTGGTCGAGGGTGTCCACCCGGGTCGCCCCCAGCTGGCGGAACGCGCCGTCGGCGACCCGGTCCCCTCCCGTGAGCTTCCCGGTGTGCGTCGCCGCCGCGGCGCGCCCCGCGGCGGTGCGCCCGACCTTGACGAGCGTGATCGGCGTGCGCTGCTCGGCGGCGTAGCGGGCGGCGGCGGTGAACCGGTCGGCATCGGCGAAGCCTTCGATGTAGGCGGCGATGCAGCCGATCTCCGGTTGTTCGGCGAAGTAGCCGACGAAGTCCGACGCCTCCACGTCGGCTTCGTTCCCCGTCGGCGCCCAGTGGGCGACGCGGATCCCGTTCTCCTGCATCATGAACAGCGGGCGTCCCTGATGGCCGCTCTGGCTGATCAGGGCGATCGCCGGGCCACCGAGGTCATCGCGGAACAGCTCGAACGCGTTCATGTTCGTGTTCGGCCCGATCAGGCGCGTCGGCGTGCCGCGCACGATGTCGACGAGGTGTTGCTGCGCCTCCCGTCCATCGGCTCCGGTCTCGGCGAAGCCGGCGGCGAAGACGACGACGAACGCCGCACCGCAGCTCACCGCTTCGCCGAGCACCCCGGCCGCGTCGGCGACGAGGACCGTGACCACGTCGATCGGGCCGGGCACGTCGGCGAGACGCTTCAGGCAGGGCACACCGTCGACGCTCTCCCGGTTCGGGTTGACCGGGTACACCGACGCTCCGGCGCGCTCGGCCCAGCGGCGGAGCATCCGCCAGTTGATCGTCTGCTGCCGGCCTTCGGTGTCGGTCGCGCCGACCACGGCGACGACCGACGGGGAGAAGAAGCGGTGCAAGGAGGCGGGGGTGGTCATCGGGCCGCCCTCACAGGCGCGGGGCGATCGCGTCGCCGGGCCGGGATCCCGGGATGGCCAGGGCGTCCTGCACACGGCGCATCCCGGCCAGCCACCGGTCGTGATCCTTGGCCTTGCGCTCGATGTAGGTCTGGACCTCCTCGTGGGGCAGGACCAGGAACCGTTCCTCGCGGATCGCCTCGATGCACGCCCGGGCGACATCGGTCGCCTCGAGCACGCCATCGAGCCCGGCGGGCCCGTCATCGAGAGCGTTGTCGCCATCGATCCGGTCGGGGCTGTTGGCGATGATGTTCGTGCGTACCGCCTGCGGGCAGAGCACCGAGACGCGGATCCCCTGATGATGGTGGGAGATCGCCAGCCACTCGGCGATGGCCACCGCCGCGGCCTTCGTCACCGCGTAGGGCAAGGAGCCGATCTGGGTCAGCAGACCGGCGGCGGACGCCGTGTTCAACAGGTAACCCTCGCCGCGGGCGATCATCGACGGGAGCACGGCGCGCGCCGCGTAGACGTGGGCCATGCAGTGCACGTGCCACATCTGGTCGAACGCCGCGTTGGCCACCTCCACCCCGCCGCTGATGAAGTACCCGGCGTTGGAGACGAACAGGTCGATCGGGCCGTGTTCCCGTTCGGTGATCTCCACGAGCTCGCGGATCGCGTCCTCGTCGCTGACGTCGAGGACCGCGGCGCTGCCTCCGACAGCGGAGGCGACGCGCGCCGCGTTGGCCTCGTCGAGGTCGGCGACGACGACGTGGCGCGCCCCGTATGCGTGGGCGGCGAGAGCGAGCGCCTCGCCGATGCCCGATCCGCCGCCGGTGATGACGACCACCCGATCACGAAGCTCCATCGCCACACCGTAGGCCGCGGCGCGTCCTGCTCAGCGCGCTGCGCGGCGGCACCGGTGGGTGGTCAGGAGTAGCTGTAGCCGAGGCCGGCGCGCGCGTCGGACTGCAACCCGTACGGGGGGATCGGGTAGCGCAAACCGTTGCGCGACAACGCCTCCAGGCCGGCGATCATCTTCGGCACGAAGCGCGGTGGGGTGGCCATCAGCAACTCGTCGTCCTGCACGCCGCCGTAGCGGCGCTCGGCGAAGCAAGGGATCGACACCGACGGCTCGCCGAGGGCGAGCGCCCGGCCCCACGCGTCGGAGCAGGACGACTCCCCGACGCACCCCCACTCCATCTTCTTGTACCCCGACCACTGCAACCCGTTGATCATCAGGATCATCTGCGCCGGCGTGGCATAGATCAGGCAGATGTCCGGAGGGTCGAGCCGGCCGGTGGCGAGGGGGGACACGGCGACGGCTTCGTACGTGCCAGCGGGGGCGGTGTACATCGCCTGCTGGTGGGCGGCCGCGTCCTGCGGGGATTCGAACCACACCCCGGTCATCTGCCACCCGCTCAACCACTCCTCGTCGCGCGGGTGGAGCCCGATCACCGCGCCGCACTGACTGCCGACGAAGTCGTCGTTCGTCGCCCCCACGGTCCACCCGATGCGCGCCGCCATCCCCACGATCTGGTCGAGCGTGTGCTTGCTCGTCGGCCGGCGCAGCTTGGGGACCGACGCCTCCATCTGGGCGACGGTCTCGAACAGCTTCATCCCGATCGGTGTCGTGCGCAGGCGGAGCAAACGGTTCAGGTCGGCGACGACCTGAACCCAGTCCAGGTGGTCCCCGACGCTCACCGGTGTCGACAGCACGTCGTCAGTACTCATCGCGCCGACAGTACCGGGCCGGAGCGGACGCTCCGGTCGGTGCTCAGGGCCCTGAGAAGACACCTCCCGCCGGGCGCGCCGGACCGCCGATCGTCGGTGCGTGGTCGTCCTCGTAGCGGTTGATCTCCGCCCGCCCGACCACGTGCCAGTGGACCTCGTCGGGGCCATCGGCGAGGCGCAGGGTGCGTTGGGAGGCGTACATCTGGGCGAGCGGCGTCCACTGGGAGACACCGGTCGCCCCGTGCATCTGGATCGCTTCGTCGATGATCTGGCAGACGCGCTGGGGGACCATCGCCTTCACCGCGCTGACCCACACCCGGGCCTCGGCGTTGCCCATCACGTCCATCGCCTTCGCGGCGCGCAGGACCATCAGGCGCATCGCTTCGATCTCGATGCGTGCCTTGGCGATCACCTCGGTGTTCTTCCCCAGGCGGGCGAGCGGTTTGCCGAACGCCTCCCGGTTCAGGCCACGGCGGACCATCAGCTCCAGCGCCCGTTCGGCGGCCCCGATCGAGCGCATGCAGTGATGGATCCGGCCCGGGCCGAGGCGCACCTGGGAGATCTCGAAGCCGCGCCCTTCGCCGAGGAGGACGTTCGCTTTCGGGACGCGCACGTCGGTGAAGCGCAGGTGCATGTGCCCGTGCGGTGCGTCGTCGTCACCGAAGACGTGCATCGGCCCGACGATCTCCACGCCCGGGGTGTCCATCGGGACGAGGATCTGGCTGTGCCGGCGGCTCGGTGGTCCCTCCGGGTTGGTCAACGCCATCAGGATCATCACCTTGCAGCGCGGATCGCCGGCACCGGAGATGTAGTACTTCTCGCCGTTGATCACCCACTCGCCCCCGTCGAGCACGGCGCGGCAGGCGATGTTCTTCGCGTCGCTGGAAGCGACATCGGGTTCGGTCATCGCGTACGCCGAGCGGATCTCCCCGGCGAGCAGGGGGACGAGCCAGCGCTCCTTCTGGGCAGCGGTGCCGACACGCTCGAGGACCTCCATGTTCCCGGTGTCCGGCGCACTGCAGTTCAGGCACTCCGACGCGATCGGGTTCTTGCCCAGCTCGGCGGCGATGTACGCGTAGTCGAGGTTGGACAACCCCTCGCCCGTCTCGGCGTTCGGCAGGAAGAAGTTCCACAGGCCCTTCGCCTTCGCCTTGGCCTTGACCCGGTCGAGCAGTTCGAGCTGACCGGGCCCGAAGCTCCAGCGGTTCTCCCGCCCCTCGCCGAGGCGGAAGAACTCGGCGGTGACCGGTTCGACCTCCTCGGCGATGAACGCCCTGACCGCGTCGTACAGAGGGATCGCTGCGCCTGACATCGACAGGTCGAGGGCGCCGTCGGCAGCGACCCCGGAGTGCATTCCTGGCCTGGGCATGGCGGTGCTCCCCCACTCGTCGTCCTGCCCCTTGTTCTAGTGGCTGGACCGGGCCCGCCGATCAGCCCGGCGCGGCGCGGCCGAGAGCGCCGAAGCGGGCCTGCCACTGCTCGACGTCGATCGCCCCCGGCACGCCGATGGCGACGAGCTGCCCCTGTCCTCCGGCCTGCAGATCGACGTCGTCCCACGTCGTGCGCGGCCCGACGCGATGCACGGCGCGGCGCACCGGCGGCTCACCCACATCGACGATCCCCTTGACGCGCATCACCGACGCAGGCAGCTCGGCGAGGATCTCCTCCAGGGCGGCGGGGTCGACCGGTCCGGGCACGGCGAACGTCCACGTCTGGAAGCGGGTGTCGCCGGCGTCGTGTAGGTGATCGTGCGCCGGCGGGAAGCGGTCACGCTGCAGATCGGCGCTGCCGAGCGCGACGGCGAGCGGGACGTCGGCGCGCACCGCCTCGACGATCGCTGCCCCCGGCGCCCGTTCCGCCACCCAGGCGCGCAGCTCGCCGAGGATACCGGGCGCGACGAGGTCGCACTTGTTGATCACGAGCAGATCGGCAGCGGCGAGCTGGTCGACGACGACATCACCGACGTAGCGGTCGTCCGCGTGACGGCGGATCTGCTCGGCGTCGGCGACGACGATCACCGCGGCGAGACGGAACCCGGGCAACGACGCGTAGACGGCGACCTTCGCCGGATCGCTGACCCCGCTCGCCTCGACGACGAGCCGCGCCGGCGCGGGCCGCAGCGCCCGGATGCGGTCCAGCGCGGCACTGAAACCGTCGGCGATCGAACAGCAGATGCACCCGTTGGCCAAGGCGACGATCCCGTCTGCGGAACCGGCGACGAGACGCTCGTCGATGTTCACCGAGCCGAAGTCGTTGACGAGCACGACGGTGCCCTCCCCGGCCTCGGCGAGGATCCGGTTGAGCAACGTCGTCTTCCCCGCGCCGAGATACCCGCCGATCACCGTTGTCGCGATCCGCTCGCCAGCTGCCATCGCCCCGGCCGTCGCGTCAGGCGCCGGACACCGGTGTGGGGCGAGTCGCTCGCCTGCTCGGCCGGACGACCCCGCCGGTCATCGTCGCCTGCACCCGGATCGAGGCGATCTCCTCCGGGGCGACGTCGAGCGGGTCGGCGTCGAGGACCGCCAGGTCGGCGAGCTTGCCGGCCTCGATCGAGCCGATCTCCGCGTCCATCTTGAGCAGGTAGGCCCCGCCAAGGGTGATCGCCTGCAGCGCCTTGTCGGCGGTGATCCGTTCCTCGCTGCCGAGCAGCGCGCCGGTCGCCGTCAGCCGGTTGACGGCGTGGTGCATCGTCGCCAACGGATCGATCGGGGTGACGGGTGTGTCGCAGTGCAGACCGATCGGAACGCCTGCGGCGAGGGCCGTGGCCGCGGCGTTCATCCGCGCGGCGCGGTCCGGGCCGAGGATCTTGTCCCGGTGCTGGTCGCCCCAGTAGTAGATGTGGTTGGAGAACACGTTGGCGCACCCGCCGAGGGTGGCGAGGCGCCGGTACTGGGCGGCGGTGGTCAGCTGGCTGTGGGTCGCGGTGTGCCGGTGATCGGGCCGCGGGTGCCGGGTGAGCACGTCCTCGAGCACGTCGAGGAACAGCTCGGTCGCCTCGTCACCGTTGCAGTGCACGTGGATCAGCGCACCGGCGGCGTGGAAGCGCTCGAACAGCTCGCGGTATGTCTCCGGCGCGGTGACCCAGATCCCCCGGTGGCTTTCGCCGAGGTACCCCGGGGGGAGGAGCCGGGCGGTGAACTGCTGGATGCTCCCGTCCAAGATGATCTTCACGTGGCCGAAGCGGACCCGGCTCGTGCTCCGCTGGCGGGCCGCATCGAGAGCGGCGAGCGGGTCGGCCGCCGGGCCGGCGAGCGCGCTGCCGGCCATCAGGAACGAGGACAACCGGGTGGGGAACTCCGGCCAGTCGACCTCGGCGAGCACCGCGTCGACGTAGGCCGGGTCGAGCACCTGGGCCTGACCGAGGTCGGTGATCGTCGTGCAGCCGACGTCCGCCGCTTCTGCTGCGGTCCGCCGGAGCATCGTCGCCGGATCGGCGGCGACGAAGAAACGGTGGATGACGTTCGCCAGGGACATCGCCGCCGGCTCGCGCAGCTCCCCGTCGGGCCTCCCGTCGCCAGCGAGGACCACGCCGGTGACGTGCGCCGAGGAGGCGATGTCGCACTGCTCGATCATCGCCGTGTTCACCGTGGCGACGTGCGCCGAGGCGTGGAGGACGAAGATCGGCCGGGTGCGCGAAACGCGGTCGAGCACCGTTGCGCTGAGGCGCTCCCCGGAGAAGTAGATCGCGTCGAAACCCCAGGCGAGCAGCGGTGCGGTCGCGTCACCGAGTGCGGCCGCGGCATCGCTCATCCGGTCGAGCGCGGCGTCGATCGAGGTGCACCCCGGCCACAGGCGGCCGTCGGGGTCGTAGCGGTCGAAGTACCCGATGTAGGGGAACTCCCACAGGGCGGCCCCGAACGTGTGGCTGTGGGCCTCGACGAACCCGGGGACGATCACCGATCCGGCGAAGCGGTCGTCGACGACGGTGTCCGGATACCTGCTCAGCTCTTCCACCGTGCCGACCGCACGGATCCGGTCGTCGCGCACGGCGACGGCGCTCGCCAGCGGACGGCCCCGGTCGAGGGTGCGCACGAGGCGCGCCGGGTAGATGACCGTGCGCGTCACGCCCGGCTCCTCACCGTGATCGGGCAACGTGACGGGCGGACGTCACGTCCCTCGGCGGCCGTGACGGCAAGCGGGTGGCGGGGCATCGGCCCAGTCTCGCGCCGCCGGCGCCGTGGCCCGGCCGGCGACCGCATCGAGGTCACGCCCCGCCGGCGGCGACGCGGAAGCCGAGGTTGCCGGTCGAGCTGTCCGGGGTGTTCGAGGTGCGCGCCGCGACCCGGTAGCGACGGCAGTAGGAGGCGTGACAGAGGTACGAACCGCCTCGCATCGCCCGCTGCGTGCCGTGCTCGGGACCCCGCGGATCGTGCAGTGGGCTGCGTGCGTAGTAGCCGGGGTCGTACCAGTCGGCACACCACTCCCACACGTTGCCGGTCATGTTGTACACGCCGAACCCGTTCGGGGCGAAGGCGTCGACCGGAGCGGTGCCCGCGTAGCCGTCGAGGCACGTGTTGTGCGCCGGGAACGTACCCTGGAAGACGTTCATCCGGTGCTCACCCTCGGGTTCGAGCTCGTCCCCCCAGGGGAACGCCGCCCCCTCCAGGCCACCACGGGCCGCGTACTCCCACTCCGCTTCGCTCGGCAGGCGGGTCCCGCTCCAGGCGCCGTAGGCGACGGCGTCGTTCCAGGAGACATGGACGACCGGGTGATCCCCCCGGTCACTCACATCCGAGTGCGGTCCTTCGGGGTGCGCCCAGTCGGCACCGAACACCTGCCGCCACCACGGCGTCGCCGCGACACCCGCGGTCGCCGGGAAGTCGCCGGGGAGCAGCCCACCGAAGACGAACGACCAGCCGTACCGTTCGGCGTCGGTGACGTGACCGGTGGCCTCGACGAACGCGGCGAACTCAGCGTTGGTCACGGCGTGGGCGGAGATCGCGTACGCGGAGAGCTCGACGCGGTGGATCGGCCCTTCGCCGTCGCCGGCACAGGCGACCGGTTCGACTGCGCCCATCAGGAACGACGCCGCCGGCACCTCCACGAACCCCACCCCCACCACCCTACGCCTCCCCCAACTTTGGAGGTCTGCTGGCTCTCAGGTGGCAACAACCTCCAAAGTTCGCCGACCCGTCACGGGGTAGGGGGTGTGGAGCGGCGGGAGCGGATCGAGGCGACGCGCTCGGCGCGCTTGGCCCGCAGGCGGGCACCGCGGCAGTACTCCAGGGGATCGAAGGGATCCGGGTCGTCAGGGATCGACGCCGGATCGACGAGCCGCTGGCCCATGTACATCTCCACGATCAACGGGCGGTCGAGGATCTTGCTCGCGCAGAACACCCCACCGGTGACCCCGCCGGCGATCCCGTGACCGGACACCGTGCTCGCCCCGACGACCCACAGCCCGTCGATCTCCGTGCGGTGATCGGGGCGGTTGTGCCCGGATTGCTCCGGGCTGTGCTCCAGCCCGTAGCTCGTCCCCCCGCTGGAGCGCGTGTAGCGCTCATGGGACAAGGTGGTCGACATCTCGCAGTGGACGATGTGCTCGCGCAACGGCCCGAAGACCCGCTCGGCGGCGTCGAGCAAGCGGTCGGTGAGCTCCTGTTTGCGCACCCGGTACGTCTCCCCCCGGCGGTACGTGCCTCCTTCGGCGGGGCCGGTGGCGACGTCCCAGTAGCCGTGGCCACGCGGGGCGAGCGTCATCACCTGGAAGTTCGTGTGCCCCGGCGGGCACAGCTCGGCGTTGTCCGGATCCTTGCGGGAGGCGATCGCGACGTAGGCGAAGGGCAACCCCTCGGCGGGGAACGACCCGGCGTCGAGTTGGTCGTAGAGCCCGTCGACGTCGTAGCCGGGGAAGACGAAATAGTTCGTGTTCGGGCCGTCGAGCACCTTGTCGACGACGACGTAGCAGCAGACCAACCCGAGCGTCATCCGCGCCTCGCGTGACCAGTTCACGGTCCCCGGGGCGAGGTGCTCCGGGCCGACGAGGCGCTCGATCGTGCGCCGGTAGTCGGCGTTGGAGACGACGATCGGCGCCTCGATCTCGCTGCCGTCGTCGAGGCGTACGCCGCGCACCCGTCCACCGTCGACGATCACCTTGTCGACCGGCGTCAACGTGCGCACCTCGCCACCGAGTGCCTCGATCACCTGCACCAGGCGGGCGGGGATCATCTGTCCCCCACCTTCGGGGTAGAACGCGCCGTTCATGTAGTGATTGATGATCCCGGCGTGCATCGCCACCACCGACCGCTTCGGGCTCCCCGCGTACAGGCCGTTCCAGTGGTCGAGCACGGCGGCCACCTCGGGCGACAGCTCGCATTCGGCGAACAGCTCGTCGAGGCTGCGTTGCGCCCAGCGGTCGTAGGTCGGGCGCGGCCCGCCGAACACGTCACGGCTCTCGGTGGCGACGTCGTGGAGGATCTTCACGCAGCGCTCGATCCCCGCCCGCTCTGCGGGGAACTGCTCCACGAGCCGCTTCTCGTAGGCCTCCCACCCGGCGGGGACGCGGAACGTGAAGTCGGGGAACTCGAGCGTGTCGAACCCGTCGTCGTCGAGGCGCCCGAAGCGCAACCGGTCCCCGATCCCCAGCCCGTCGAAGATGGTCGCCAGCACACCGCCGGGTTGGCACTCACCGATGTAGTGCACGCCGACGTCGAACTCGTACCAGTCCTCACCACCCATCTCGTTGCGGTGATGGCGGCGGAACACCTGCATGTTCCCGCCGGCGACGTCGTGGCGTTCGAGGACCAGGGCGCGCTTGCCCGCCCCGGCGAGGCACGCCGCGGTGGTCAACCCACCCGGCCCCGACCCGATCACGACCGCGTCCCACGTCTCGCTCGTCATCGCCCATCCCTCCGCGTCGCCGCGACCGTAGCCAGCGAGGAGGGGCGACGTGGACGAGACGAAAGTGACCCCACCGCTCCCGCCGGCGCGATCACCGGGCGACGAGCAGACCCTCGTAGCTGCGGGCCATGACCGAGGCCGCGGCGCTCGTCGGCGGGTCGATCAACGGCGCCTCCGCCCGGCGGCGCCAGCGCCCGATCCGGCTGATCAGCTCGCGCTGGGTGGCCTCGGCGTCCGTGCCGTGGTCGGCGAGTCCGAGGCGAGCTGCCACGCCGAGCCCCATCGTCCCCACGAGATGCTCCACCTCGTCGACCTCATCGGGATCGAGCTGCACGCTGCCGGCGCGCACCGCGAGGAGCAGGCGCAGCTCGGAGAGCTCGTGCGCCGCGGACTCGACCCGTTCGACCTCGGTGGGCAGCGCGTCGCTGCCGAGGGGGAACCGTTCGAGCAACCGGCGCACCGTGGCCAGCGCGCTGCGCGCCTTGAGCACCTCGGCGCGGGCGAGGAACTGTTCGCCGAGGATCCGCCGGAGATCGTCGAGACCGCTGTGGGAGCGCAGCGCGGCGGCGAGTTCGACGGCGGAGAGGTGCCGTTCGCCGACGAGCTGGTGGGCGAGGCGCATCCCGAACAAGCCGAGCAGGTCGAGCAGTTCCCGGCGGCGGGCGACGTCGATCTGGGGCGCGATCGTCGCGTCGACGACGTCGTCGACGGAGCGGAGCAGGGTCCGGGACTCACCGGGATCGAGCCGGGTCTGGTCGAGGATCGTGCGATGATGGCGCTCGGTGAGCTGCGTCGCACCGAAGGCGAGCAGGCCGGCGACGGCGATCGCCGTGCTCCCCAACTGGCGGATCTGCGGGTCTGCCCGGTAGCGGGCGGCGACTCGCCCGGCGGCCTCCATCGCCCCGAGGCGCCCGGCGCCGATCTCGTCGGCGCGCCCGACGACGATCAAGGAGTTGACGGGGAACGGGTGCCCGGCCTGTTCGTCGTGGAGCGCCTCGAGGAAGCGGACGTCGTCGCCGTGGAGATGGCGCACGACGTAGACCACGGCGTCGGCCGGCGAGGTGTCCTCCTCTCCGAGGAGCTGGGCCTCGGTGGCCCGCCCCAGGCGTTCGGTGAGCGATCCGAGCCCCGGGGTGTCGATCAAGGTCATCTGACCGAGCTGACGCGACGGCCACTCGATGACGATCCGCTCCAGCTCGCCGTCGGACCACCCGCTCGGCTCGATGTCGACGTGGTCGGCATGGCGCATGAGACGAACCGGTTCGGCCTCCTGACCGGGACGTTGGGCGAAGGCCCGGTACGAGCTACCGGCCTGGTACCAGGTGACGAAGCGGGTGCACTCCCCGACGTCGCTGGCCGCCAACGGCTCACCGACGAGCGCGTTGAGCAATGTCGACTTGCCCGACTTGACCCGACCGGCGATCGCGACCCGCAACGGTTCGGCGAGGCGCCGGCGGACGTTCTCGACGACGGTCCCGGCCTGTGGGTGGTCGCCGTAGGCCCGCCGGGCGAGCTCGACGACGCCGGCGACCTGTCCGGCGAGGTTCATGTCGCCTCCTGGGTGAGGAAAGCGCGCACCTGGCGCGCCGCGTCGAGCAGGGTGGTGGCCCGCCGCAGGTCGATCTCGATCGCGGCGCGCCGCTCGGCACGTTCGCTCGCCGAAGCGCTGAGGATCCGCTCGGCGACGGTGAGCGCTTCGGCCGCGCCGCGCAGCCACGTCTCGACCTCGGCGGACATCGCGTCGCGCAGAGCGCGCTGGGCCCGGCGGATGCGGTCGCGGGACTCCTTGCCCAGCGCGGTCGTCACGTCGTCGGCATGGCGGCGGAGCGCGCTCCCCGCGAGCTGACGACGCTGGTCACGCTGACGGGTGTTCTCCTGGAGCAGGCCCTTCGTTCCGAGCACGGCCCCGACGGTGAGCATCGCCGGGGCGGCGACGGTGAACCCGATCACCGACCCGAGGAAACCGAGCATCAGCGTGCTGCTGTAGCTGGAGCGCAGGAGGGTGAGGGACTTCGTGCCGATCCCCGAGCGGGGCAGCTCGCCGACGTGCACGTCGCGCTCGTCCACCTCGGAACGCTCGCCGCTGCCGATCGCGGCGACGAACTGGGCGTGCACGTGGGCGGCGTTCTCCTCGTCGGTGCCGAGGAGTTCGGCGAGCCGGCGGGCGACGTCGTCAATCCGTTGGTCGAGCATCTCCAGGTGAGCAGCGACCGCCTCGTGGATCTCCCGCCGGTACAGAGGCACGAGCTCGTTCCAGCCGCGGGCGGGGTCGACCCCGGCGAGGCGCTCCTCGCCGCGGCGGACGATCTCCCGCAGCCGCTCCCGGAGCTGGTGATCGGCGTCAGCGGACAGATCGGCGAAGTTGTCCGAGAGGAGCTGGCTCCACCGGCCGGACACGGCCCGCAGCCGCTGGTACTCCGCTTGCCGCGCCTCCAGCGCCGCCGACCCGTCGTCGTCGAACGCGACACGCTCGTCCTCCAGGGCGGTGCGCATCTCCCGTGCGGCGTCCTCGACGAACGCGGCGAGACGGGCACCTTCCCGCAGCCTGGCCTGGGTCGAGACCGTGTCCAGCCAGGCGCGCAGCTCGGCCATCCCCCCGCCACGATCGATTCCTTCGGCGGCGAACAGCTCCGCCGACAGCGCCAGGCACGCGTCGACGTCGCCGCCGATGGCCGCGGCGTCATGGCGGAGCACGTCGCGCCACCCGGGGTGGAGATCGGCGCGCGACTCGACGAGGACGACGCGGGGGCAGCGCCGGGCGAGTTCGGCGAGGACGGCACGCTCGTCGGACGTCAGCGGTCGGCCGCCGTCGGAGCAGAACACGGCTCCGTGCACGTGGGTCGCGGCCGACAGGGTCACCGCGCCGGCCAGGGAGCGTATCCCTCCGGCGCCGGGGAGATCGATGACGATCACCTGGTCGCCGAGCGCATCGGTCGGCACACCGACCTCGGCGACGAGCACGTCGTCACCCGCGGCCAGCGCCGCGGCCCGTGCCGAGCCGTGCTCGGTGACCCAGGAGGACAGCGCGCCGGTGTCGGTCTCGATCGCGTCGATCGTGCCGTCCGCCCGGCGGACGGCGACCGACGCCTGGGCGGTCGGTGCAGCTCGAACGGCCGTTGCCACCGCGGTCGCCATGTCGGTGTCGGTCGGGCACACGTGGTGTCCGACCAAGGCGTTGACGAGCGAGCTCTTGCCGGCCTTGAACTCGCCGACGACGAGGATCCGGGTGGTCGGGTCCTCGATCCGTTCGGCGACCTCGCCGATGCGTGCCACGAGATCGTCCCGGCCGCACAGCGTCGCCGTCGAGCGCGCCAGGTCGGCCAGGCGCGTCGCCGCCTCCGACGCGCCTGCCGTCACCTGCGCAGGGACAGATCGCCCGTCCAGCGCCTACCTCCTGCCTCAGTCGTCGTCCAGGTCGACGAGGAGGTGCACGTCGTCGGCGTGCTCCAAGAACGCGGCGTGTGCCGGGCTGAACAACGGCGCGGAGTGATCGATCTCGTCGAAGTAGTGGGTCTGCCCGGCGTCGGCGTGGCCGTACCCGTCGTCGGTGTCGTCTTCTGCGTCGTCGTCCTGATCGAACGACACGTCGAAGCCGCCGACCGAACGGTTCGTGTTCCGCTCCTCGGGCCCGGAGGTGATCGGCACGTCGGACGACATCGGGTCCGGGTTGACCGCGTCACCGCTGCGCCCGGGGCGGCCGTCACCCGTCCATCCCCGTCCCGTCCCGCTCACCTGGTCGCCTCGGGACGGACCGATCAGCTCGCCCTTCCAATCGTGGAACGAGCCCGCGGCGTAGGACAGCTGGTCGTCCCGGCCAGGGTCGACCTCTTCGCCACCTGGGGTGTAGCGCATGTTGCGCAGTCCGGCAACAACGGCGTCGAGCGAGGCCTGGAGCTCCGGTGGGAGCGTGCTCGGAGGATTCTCCGGATCGGGCATGCCCGCATCGGTTGCGGCGTCGTCCCCCTCACCACCATCGACCATGGACATCCCCTCGGAGTCGTCCTCGACCATGGACATCCCCTCGGAGTCGTCGCCACCCTCGTCGGACTCGCCGTCGATCAGGCTCTGGCCGCCGCCGTAGTCCTGGCTGCCCGACGATCCCGCACCACCGTCGTCTGCCGGTGGGCTGTTGTACCGGACCTCGGTCGTTCCATCCGAGTGCTCGATCTCGGTCCGGTCCGGGTACCTGGTGACGATCGACGTGTCGCTGTACATCGTGCTGACCGACCCGTCGGGGTTGGTCTTCGTGTGCACCGGGTACGGCGCACCGCCGTCGGAGCCGGTCGGCTCGGAGGGTGCCGTGTCACGACCAGTCGATGCCCCGCCTGTGTCCGGTTGTCCGGCGTCGGGGCTCGCACCGCCCGAGTCGAACTCGCCGCGGGTCATCTCGTCGGCCGTGCGCGCGTTCGTGCTGGTCAGCCAGCTGAGGAACCCGCCGATCCCACGGACAGGCCACGCGATGTTGTCCAACGTCACGTTGGCACTGCCGGTGGAGCGGAGTCCTTCTTCCTCGTCCCACAAGTGGTTGTGGCCGGGTGCGCTGACGACGATCGGTCCCTTTCCACTGCCGCCCTGCCCGTCATCACCGGAGGCGAACATTCCGCTGCCGTATCGCCCGCTGTCGTCGTCGCCCTGGTTGATGACGCTCGAGGCGACCGAGCCGTACGAGCCGCGCACGGCGTCGTGACGGTCGGCCAGGCGAGCGAACTCGTCGGTCGCGAGATCGACGCCCGAGACGTTGCGATGATCATCCCCACCGTCGTCCCAGTGATCGATGTCCGGGAGCGCTGCCGAGGCGGCGTTCTCCAATCCGGGGGAGACCGGCGAGTGCGCGTTGCCGATCGCTTCGTTCGTCGTGTCCGAGGCGTCGGCGCGATCGGGGAGCCCGTCCTGTGCCGTCTTCCCCGTGCCGGTGATCTTCCCGGCCTCGGCGATCTTGCCCGCGGCGGCGGTGGTGTCGACCACGGCGGTCTTGTCCGCTGCCGGTGCGGTGCTTGCCTCCTTCGCCGCAGCGTTCGCCGCAGCGGCACCCTTGCCACCCGCGGCGGTGATCCTGCCCGCCACGCTCGTCGTCTCTCCACCGGTCTCCGCTGGCGCCGGTGTGTCCTGCGTCGGTGTGGCCTTCGCCCGACGGATCGCGTCGGTCACATCGGTCACCTTGATGCGGTCCTTGGCTCGTGGAATGGCCATCTCCGTCTCCCCTCGTGCGGATCCTGGTCGCATCGTGGGGGATCGGTGAACGGGGCGCATCGGTGAACTCACCTACGAATACGCCGCTCCTCCCCCGCCCCGCTCACCGACCGGTCGCGGCACGGCAGCGCGAGCTCCGCCGCAGCGCACGTCCGACCAGCGCCGAGCGACGTCAGGCAGTTGCCGGGCGGGGATCATCGATTCAGCTCATGTCGCGGGTCGCGTGGGCGAGGGCGAGCTGGACGCGGGTGGACACCCCGAGCTTGGCGTAGATGCTGCGCAGGTGCGCCTCGACGGTCCGCCGGCTGACGCCGAGCATCTCGGCGACGGTCCCGTTGGACACCCCACCGGCAACCTCGCGCACGACGAGCCACTCGGTCGCGGTCAGAGCCTCCCACCCATGTGCCGGACGGCGCCCAGGGGGACGGCCACGGCGCGGCGAGCCGACCCGCGCCAGCCGGGCCCGGACCCGTTCGCCCTCGGCGTGGGCGCCGAGTCGTTCCACACCGGCGAGAGCTGCTTCGAGAACAGTGACCGCCTGCGGCGCGCGAGCTCCGGCGAGAAGTTCTCCCGCCTCGGCCCGGGTGAGCGCCGTTTCCAGCTCCCGCCCGCTGGCGGAGAACAGCTCCGCCGCATCGAGGAGGAGATCCGGGCTCGACTCGAACAACCCCCGGGCGCGGCGCTCCCGCCCCTGCACCGTCGGATCGTCGCCGGCCTCGGCGACGACGGCAGCGAGAACGCCGACGACACGCTCGGCGAGATCCGTCGCCCCACTGCGCACCGCCAGGCGGACGAGATCGGGACCGAGCAGGACGAGCGACGCCGACGCCTGCAGTTCGCCGTAGACACCCCACAACATCTCGGCGAGAGCGATCGCCTCGGTCGGCTGGCCTTGCGCCTCGAGGAGCAGGACGCGGGCCTGGAGGAGCCAGTCGGCGCCGAACTGCAACCCGAACTGCTCCATCAGCCGGTCGCCACTGTCGAGGAGCTCGGCGGCGCACTCGAGTTCGCCGCGGTGGAGGTACACCCGCGCGGCGACGGCGAGTGCCCACACCTGACCGATCGCCGGAGCGTTCCCCCCGTCGAACGAACGACCTGCTTCGACCTCGGCGAGCATCTCGTCCCACTCCCCGAGATCCCAGTGGGCGAGGGCGAACATGAAGTGGTAGATCGGCAACGCCCACGTCGCCCCGAGCTCACGACCGAGGTCACGTCCGCGGCGGAACAGCATCCGAGCCCGCTCCGGATTGCCGGAGGTGAGCAGGGCGACGCCGAGGAACAAGCTCGGGTGGAGCCGGTGCCCGGCGAGCGCCTCGGTTTCGTCGGCGAGGCGCAGAGCCCGCTCGCCCAGCTCGATCGCCCGTGCCGTCTGGCCGAGGGCGTTGCGGGCGAGCGCCTCGACGCTCAGGCCGAGGATCTCGGCCATCACGTCGTGATCACCCGGCGCGCTCCGCCGAGCCATCTCCGCATCGGCGATCGCCCCGCCGATGTCCAGCCCGAACAAGCGGCACACGGCGAGCTCGGCGCGCACCCAGCTCGTCGGTCGCCCCGCTCCCTCGATCGCACCGAGCAGGTGGGTCGCGTGATCGATCGCTTCCTGCGGCCGGCCGAGGAGGAGCAAGGCGCGGGCCATCGCCGAGCGGAGGCGCTCTTCGACGTCGAGCGTCGCCCCCCGCCCGAGCACCTCGGCGGCCGTGGCGTGTGCTTCTGCGGGCCGGCCGCTCCACACCAGGCCGTCGACGAGCAGGGCGGTCAGATCGTCGAGGCGGGCGCTGCCCGGGGGGCACAGCGACACGGCGCGGCGCAGCAGCGAGACCGCCGCGCCCGGATCGAGGGGGAGGATCTCCGCCGCGGCGTGGTGGAGGACGTCCACGGCCTCTTCCGAGCCGGGATCAGCGCCGCGCTCGACGTGCCCGGCGATCTCCGGCAACGAGGCACCACCGGCCCGCAGCACGTTGGCGATGTGCGTGTGCAGCGTGGCGGCGACCGCATCGGGAACGAGACCGCGGATCGCCTCGCGCACGAGATCGTGACGGAAGCCGAGCTCGCCACCGGTGTCGGAGAGGACTCGGGCGCGCACGAGATCGACGATGATCGGCGCCAGCTGGGCGGCCGAGCGGCCGGTGACGGCGACGAGGTCCGCGGGAGCGAAGCGCTTGCCGAGGAGGGCGGCGATCATCGCCACCTCCTGCTGCGGCCCTTCGAGACGGGCCATCCGGCTGCGCACCACGTCGGCGAACGTCGCCGGCAGCCGGCTCAGATCGGCAGTCGCGACGAGCTCGACGATTGCTCCGTTGCGGTGCAGGTGTCCCTCCTCCTCCAAGGCGGCGATCAGCTCGGTGATCAGCAGCGGGTTGCCTGCGCAACGTCCGAGCAGAGCGCCGAGACGCGGTGCCGGATCACCGTTCAGGCGCTCGGCCGCGAGCGACCGCTCGTCGTTCGCCGACAACGGTGGGAGGGTGATCACCTGCGGGGGACCGTGGCCGGCGAGCCGGTGGGGTAGGGAGGCGAGGATCTCCTCGCCGGTGGGGTCGGGTCGCAGCGCGGCGACGATCAACAACGGCAGGTCGACGAGCCGCCGGGCGAGGGCGACGATCGTCTGGCGCGTCGCCCCGTCGCTCCAGTGCAGATCGTCGACGAACAACGCGGTGGGCGCGGACACGGACAGCTTCTCGTATGCGGCGACGAGCTCTTCGACGAGCAACGAACCGACCTCGATCCCCGCGCCGAGTACGCCGGGACGACCACCGTCGAGCGCCGCCGAGCGTCGGATCCGCTCCAGGATGTCGGTGGAGGCGGAGTCCGCACCGATCGCGTCGAGCAGCGGGCCGAACGGCCGGCCCCCGCCGAACGGATCGCACCAGGCACGCCGGACGTGCGCTCCCCGAGTCCGGGCATGCTCGGCGCCGACGTCGAGCAGCGCGCTCTTGCCCACTCCCGCCTCACCGACGACGACGACGAACGCGGCCCGGCCCTCCGCCGCCCGTTCGATCGCAGCGGACAACGCGTCGATCTCGGCACCGCGACCGACCAACATCGCCTCACCGTAGGGCATCGCGAACAGTCCCCCGCACGGGGGGCCGGGAGCCGACAGTCGTGAGATTTCCTAGGTGACCTCACCGATGACCGCACGGGGGCGGTCTCCGTACCGTGAGGCGACGGCGCACGCCGCCGCGAACCGGAGGAGGACCGTGGGCTACGTCCTGGGCATCGACGTCGGTACGACGTTCACCGCTGCAGCGGTGATCGAGGAGGGCCGAGCGGAGATCGTGCAGCTCGGCCTACGCGCCGCGTCGGTCCCCTCCGTCGTCTTCGTCGAGGGCGACACGGTGCTCACGGGCGATGCCGCACAGCGCCGCGGCGTGCGCCACCCGGATCTCGTCGCCCGTGAGTTCAAGCGGCGGATCGGTGATCCGGTGCCGTTGCTGATCGGCGCTGCGCCCCTGTCGGCGGAAGCGGTGTTCGCCCGCATGGTACGGGCGACGTACGACGCTGTCGTCGAGCGCCAAGGTGGACAGCCCGACGCGCTCACCGTCACCCATCCGGCGAACTGGGGCCCGTACAAGCTCGAGTTGCTCCACCAGGCGCTGGAGATGGCCGACCTCGGGTCGGCATCGACGTTCAGCGAGCCGGAAGCGGCGGCGATCCAGTACGCCAGCCTGGAACGCGTCGCCGTCGGGAACGTCGTCGCCGTCTACGACCTCGGTGGCGGGACGTTCGACGCTGCGGTGCTGGCCAAGACGGAGGACGGATTCCGCATCCTCGGCACGCCGGCGGGGATCGAGCGGCTCGGCGGGATCGACTTCGACCAGGCTGTCGTCGCCCACGTGGCGCGGGCGATCTCGCCGGCCCTCGACACCCTCGACCGCCACGATCCGGCGGTGGTCGTCGCCCTCGCCCGGCTCCACCAAGAATGCGTCGAGGCGAAGGAGGTCCTCTGGGCGGACACGGAGACATCGATCCCGGTGAGCCTCCCCGGCCTGGAGACCGAGGTTCGCCTGACCCGCGGCGAGTTGGAGGGGATGATCCGTGTCCCCCTCGGAGAGACGATCTCCTGCATGCGCCGGGCGTTGCGTTCGGCGGACGTCGAGCCGGGCGACCTCAGCGCGTTCTTGCTCGTCGGCGGGTCGTCGCGCATCCCGATGGTCGCCGAGATGGTCCACACCGAGTTCGGACGGCGCGTCGCCGTCGACGCCGACCCGAAGCACGTCGTCGCCCTCGGCGCGGCGCGCGCCGCGGCACTGCGCCTCGCGCCGGCGACTGCTGCCTCCCCGGCGATGTCGGTGCCCGCCGCACCCGACCGATCCGGGTCGGCACCCGACGTCGCCGACCTCGGCAGCGAGGCCTGTCCCAGCGGCGCCGGCGCCGATCCGGTGTCCGCGGTGGGTGCACCCCTCGTCGTAGGCGCGGGGCCATCTCCTGCCGCGGTGAGCACGGGCGGACCTGACCCCGACGTCACCACGCCGTTGACCGTGGAGACAGCAAGCGCGACTGCCGGTCCGGCGGGTGGGGGCCCTGCCGCCGCTGCGATCCGTAGCGTACGGCGCCGCCGGACACTCGCCGGGACAGCGATCGGCGTCGCCGTCCTCGGGCTCGGCACGGTCGCCGTGGCCAGCCCCTGGAACCGTGGGGCGAACTCCGACCGGGACAACCCTCCGGTCGCTCCCAGCGCGCCCGTCGTCGGCACGGCGGCACCCAGCGCACCGCCGGCGACGGGGGCGGTGACCACGCCGGCAACCACCACGGCGGCGGTGCCGACGACCCGTCCGGCGCCGCCGACGACGTCCCTCCCCGCGCCGATCATCCCCCCGACGCAAGCACCGCCGAGGACGCCGCCTCCGCCACCGACCACGGTCCACCGCAGAGCGCCGACCACCCTGCCGTCGGCACCACCGACGACGCACGGCCTACCACCGACGACGGCCGGAACTCTTCCGCCGAGCAGTGCACCGGCGACGAACACCCCGGACACGACGATGCCGCCGAGTTCGGTTTCCGGCGGCGAGCAACCCCCGGGTCCGGCACCGACGACCATGGCCCCGGGTGCCGGCGGGGCAGGTGGCCAACCGACTGGCTCCCTCCCGCCGGTCACCACCGCACCCGGACCTCCGGGTTCGGCGATGCCCGTCACCGAAGCGGGATGACGAACAGAGTGCCCCGGCCGGCGGCCTCGCAGGACGCCGGCCGGGGTCACACTCAGCGGGCGGCGACCGGGACCGGCTGGGCGAACGACGCGCGCGGCTGGCCGATGACCCCTCCGCGGGTCATCGCCGTGGCCAACGTCGGGTCGGCCATGAACCCCTCCGCCGCCTCCCGGCTCGGCCACTCCATGACGACGGCGACGTCGTTCGGGTCGCTGGCGTCGCGGTAGACCCGTTCGGAGATGCAGCCGTGGGCCCGGCGCGTCGCTCCGTGCTCGTCGAAGACCGGGCGCCAGGCGTCGTAGTCGCGGCAACGGTGCTGAACGATGACAACGATCATGGGGGTTTCCTCCTCGTGTCCGACACGCGGATCCGTGTCCAGCACCACAGTGCGACGTGCCGCGCGTCACTCCCGCGTCAGGATTGGGCACGTGCCAGCAGGGCTTCGATGCGCGGCAGCCAGCTGGTGAAACCCAATTCCCGGCACATCGCGTGCGCCTCTCCCAGCCACTCCCGCGCCTCACCGTCGAGAGCGCCGGAGGCTCGCCAGCGTGCCTGCGCGAGCGCGTACAGCGTCGTCGCCCGGTGGTAGGTCCATCCGAACGCCGTCGCCGTCCAGAGCGCCGAGCGGAGGTTGGTGAACGCTTCGTCGTGCTCGCCGAGCAACGAGGCGAGCTTGCCCACGTAGCCCGCCACCGGCCCCTGACTGGTGACACCGCTGAACGCGACATCGGCCGCGTACGGCCGGATGATCGGGAGCAGGCGAGCGGCCGCGTCGGCGTCGGCGAGCTCCACGGCGAGCACCGCATAGCCGATGATCGAGGTCATCCACACGTTGTCGAGGGCCAACCCGTCGAATCCGGCCGTGATCCCGGCGCGCAGGATCCGGCGGGCTTCGTCGGTACGGCCGATCGCGGCACAGACGATCGCGTAGGCCAGCCGGAAGGGAAGAGCATCGGGGTTCGACGCCATCGCCTGTTCGACGAGCGGGAGCAAGCCGGCGTGCTTGCCGGCGAAGGTGCCGATCACGAAGTACTGAGCGGCGAACAGGGTGAACGCGTCGGGAGCGCCGATCCGCACTCCCAGGTCGAGGGCGCGCAACCCCGCCGCCTCGGCATCGACGAGCCGCCCTGCCATCATCGCGTCGAACGTGTCGCACAGCGTCGCGACCCACACCAAGTGCGGTTCGCCGACGTCCCGGACCGTTGCCCGGAGGACCGCCAGGCTGCGCGCCGCCGACTCCGGGTCGGCAGCCTCGACGGCGACGTTGTACGCCGCATGATGAGTGCTGAACAGCAACCGCGGATCACCCGTCAACTCCGCCGAACGGACTGCCCGGGCGGCGATCGCGCTGCGCAGGCGACCGCTCCCCGGGGTCCACAGGGCGGCGAGCACCGCGGGGGCGATTGCCGCGGTGAGGCGGTCGTCCCCGCTCCCGGCGGCGATCGTCCACGCCTCCCGAGCGAGAGCAACGCGGCGCGCTGCCTGAGCGGTGTACACGAGGCTCTGGGCGAGGAGCGCGAGGAGCCGAGCGCGAGTGGCGAGGTCACTCGGGCCGGCCACGGTGACGGCCGCTTCGACGAGGCGGAGGTACTCGGCGGCGTTCCCTCCGACGTACATGAAGCCGCGGTCCGCGGCCAGCACGGCCTCGATCAGGGCCTCGTGATTCGCGCTCGTCCGGGCGGCTTCGGCAGCCCGGGCCAACGTACCGAAGGCGGCGGGGTCTCCGGCACGGCGCTGGGCCCGGCCGAGGCGGACGAGGAGGTCGGCCCGGTCGCGACCACTGTGGTTCAACGCATCGAGCGTCTCCAGAGCGGTCCCGTAGTGCCGGGCTGCTTCGGCCGAGGCGAGCTGCTCGAGCGCGTCGTCACCGGCCCGGATCGACCAGCGCAGTGCGTCCGCCGGGCGCCGCGAAAGAGCGCCGTGCCGGGCCAACTGGACGGCCGCTTCGGGAGCCCCGGCGTCGCGCTGGGCGAGGATCCTCACCGCTCGCTGATGGAGCTGGGCCCGCTTCGCCGGACCGATCTCGGCGTACAGGGCGTTGGCCACCAGTGCGTGAGCGAAGCGCATCCGCGGCCGGAGCGCGGGGATGTCGACGACGAGCCCGGCGCGCACCGCGGCGTCGAGGGCGGTGACGATCATGCCCTCACCGAGGCCGCAGAGGTCGGTGAGGACGGTCACGTCGAACTCGAGACCGAGCACCGAAGCAGATTCGAGCACCCCCGCGGCGACCGACCCGAGTGCCCCGACCCGGACCCGGAGCACGTCGCGCAAGCTGGGTGGGACGCCGTCGAACAGCGGGGGGGCTCCCGCCTCCCCGGCAGCAGGGGAGAGCGCACCTGTCTCCATCCAGTGCCGGACGAGGTGCGTCGCGTACAGCGGGTTTCCTGCGGTGTTCTCGCGCAACGTGACGACGACATCGCCGAAACCCGCGGGGAGGCGTCCCCCCGCGGCGCCGCGGACCAGCCCCTCCAGGGCCGCGTCGTCGAGGCCGGTCATCTCGATGAACCGAGCACCGCACTGTCCGAGATCGGAGATCAACGTATCGACCTCGGCGACAGGCGTACCATCCCCCGCCCCCCGGGTGACGACGAGGAGCACGGGAGCATCGGCGAGTGCACGAACGAGGTGGTCGAGCATCGCCGACGCCGTCGGCGCGGCGCGGTGCAGGTCGTCGATGAGGACTACCGTCGTGCGCCGGGAGGACAGGCGCCGGATCAGGTCGGCAGCGGCATCGAAGGTCAGGAAGCGTTCGGTGACATCATCGGAGCGAGCCGGATCGGGGATCGTGCCGAGGCGTGTCCGCAACCCCGGGCACAGGCGGGACAGCTCGCCGGCGCAATGCCCGACGTGCTCGCCGAGGACACCGAGCGGCGCGTATTCGACGCACGTCGCGAGGATCGTGCGCAGTGGTTCGAACGGTGCATCGTGCGGCCGGCACCGCCCGTAGACGACGAGCGCCTCGTCTCGGGCGTGGACGCGCGCTGCGAACTCACCGAGCAGGGTCGTCTTGCCGATCCCCGGTTCCCCGCTGACGACGACCACACCCAACCCGCCAGAGGGCACCCGGGCGAGCTCCTCGGCGAGTGTGGCGAGCTCCGTGTCACGCCCGACGAGAGCGGCGTGTGGCGCCAGTCCGGCGGGCAGGGGGATGCCGATCGTTCCCCGCGGTGTCCCGGGAGTGTCGTCGTCGACGCCGTCCCAGCCCTGGGCGACGCGCCGCTCCGTCTCTCTCACCTCTGCCGACGGCTCCACGCCGAGCTCCTCGACGAGCATCGAGCGGTACGCCTGGAAGGCACGCAGGGCGTCAGACCGGCGCCCGGCAAGGGCAAGGGCGCGGATCAACAAGTCACGCGACCGGGCGCGCAGCGGATTGTCGTGGATGCTCCGTTCGAGGAGTGCGACCGCGTCGACTGGGCGGCGGGCGGCGATCAACGCCGCGGCGCGATCGTCGAGCGCGCCGGCATGCAACTCGGCCAGCTCACCTACCTCGCCGGCGGCCCATCCCTCGTCGGCGAACTCTTCCAGGGGCGGGCCCGCCCACAGGGCGAGGGCGTCGTCGAGATCCTCCGGCCGGCCGACGGAGGAGCCGGATCGGGCCAGCGCGGCGCGGAAGGACGACGAGTCGACGCCACAGGCCAGGCCGTAGGCACCGTTCGTCGTCATCAGCGTGTTCGCTGGCAGCCGGCTGCGGAGGCGGGCAACGGTCGTGCGCAACGCGCCCGGTGTCACCTCGAGGATCTCCGCCAAGCGATCGGAGCGCACGGGGCGTGGAGCGTGCACGGCGAGGACCGCGAGGAGCCGGCGTTGCGCCGCGCTCGGGACCCGGATCGTCGCGCCGTGCGCGTCGAGGACCTCGATGGTCCCGAGGATCCGGACAACGACCCCGGACGGGTGCGTCACGGGTGCATCCTCCCATCCCGGGGATCGGCTCGGGCTGCGGACCGATGTCCACCACCGGCCGCCACGGGCGCGAGTGGCGATCGCTGGTCTATGCGGAGGGCAGCCCGGCGATCTCGGCGTAGGCGGCGAGCTGGTCGACGTACTCGTTCAGCGAACGGTGGCGGACGACGAGGCTGAGGACCGTGCCCCCTGCCCACTGGGCACGGTCGATCGCCTCCCGCACGCCGCCGGGATCGCCGATCGGGTCGAGAGCCCGATCGCCGACGACGACGACATCGAACCCGTCGGGACTATCGACCGAGGCAAGCATGGCGCGCATCGTGTCCGGGTCCGGACCACGGAAGCTGACCGGCGCCGGCGCCCACCCGTCGGCGAGGGTCACCGCCCGGTTCAACGCTCGCCGGGAGTGCCCACCGATCCACATCGGCAGCCGTTCCTGCACGGCGTGGGGGGAGATGACGAGGTTGTCGAACGAGTAATAGGGGCCGTCGTAGGAGACGAGCTTCTTGCCGAGCACCGCGCGCAGGGCGCGCAGGGCATCGTCGGCGCGCGGACCACGGTCGTCGAACGGTGCGCCGATCAAGTCGAACTCCTCGCGCAGGTTCCCCACGCCGAGGCCGAGCGTGAGACGGCCGCCGCTGAGATGGTCGAGCGTGCCGTAGCGCTTGGCCAGCTCGAGTGGGTGGTAGAAGGGCAGCACGAGCACGTAGGGCAGGAAGCGGATCCGCTCCGTGATCGCGGCGAGGTAGGAGAACGTGGCCAGCGCGTCGTAGAAGCGTTCCCCGCGGGGCAGGCCGGGGGCGACAGCGACGTGGTCGGAGCAGGTCATGAACTCGAACCCGAGCCGGTCGGCGGCCTGGGCGACGGTACGGATCTCGGCCACACCGGCGGTCGCCTCCCACGCGGGGCGAGGACCGGAGTCGGCGAGGATCGGGGAGCTGATACCAGTGCGCACGGAACTCAGCGCACGATGCAGGGGGTCGGAGCCGAGAGCACCGCCGTACCGTACCCACCGGCGATGCCCGGATCCGATCCCGCGACGACATGAGGAGGACCACGATGGACGAGCAGGCCAATCTCGCCCGGCGCACCGCGCGCGCCCGCGCCGGGAACCTGGAGCGGGAGCGGGACAAGCTCGCCCGTCAGCACAAGCTCTTCGTGCGTGACCGGATCACTCTGCTCTGCGACGAGGGCACCTTCGTCGAGGACGGGCTGCTGGCGAACACGATCGCCACCGATCTGCCCGCCGACGGGGTGGTCACCGGGGTCGGCCGCGTCGACGGGCGCCCGGCATGCATCGTCGCCAACGACCCGACGGTGAAGGCCGGTTCGTGGGGGGCGCGCACCGTGGAGAAGATCGTGCGCGTCACCGAGTACGCGCTGCGCCACGAGTTGCCGGTGTTCTGGCTGATCGACTCCGCGGGGGCACGGATCACCGACCAGGTGCAGCTGTTCCCCGGGCGGCGCGGGGCGGGGCGGATCTTCTCCAACCAGATCAAGCTGAGCGGCAAGGCGCCCCAGATCTGCTGCCTGTTCGGCCCTTCCGCTGCAGGAGGCGCGTACATCCCCGCGTTCTGCGACGTCGTGATCATGGTCGAGGGCAACGCGTCGATGTATCTCGGGTCGCCGCGCATGGCCGAGGAGGTGATCGGCGAGCGGGTGACGCTGGAGGAGATGGGCGGGGCGCGGATGCACGCCACCGTGTCCGGCTGCGGCGACAACCTGGCAGTCGACGACGCCGACGCGCTGGACCAGGCCCGCCACCTGTTCTCCTACCTCCCGGGCTCGTGGCGTGAGCGCAGCGCGCCGGTGGAACCCGCACCACCGTCGGCGGTGCTGACCCGGGCGGTGCTCCCCGAGCAGGAGGCCGCCGGCTACGACATGCGCCGCCTGATCGACGGCCTGGTCGACGCCGGCTCGCTGTTCGAGATCAAGCCGCTGTTCGCCCCGGAAGTGATCACCGGATTCGCCCGTCTCGACGGCGAGGCGGTCGGGATCGTCGCCAGCAATCCGATGCACAAGGGCGGCGTGCTGTTCGGCGACTCCGCCGACAAGTGCGCCCGGTTCATCTGGATGTGCGACGCGTACAACGTCCCGCTCGTGTTCCTCGCCGATGTCCCCGGGTTCATGATCGGCACCCAGGTCGAGCGGGAGGGGATCATCCGCCACGGGGCGAAGATGATCACCGCGGTCACCGAGGCGACGGTGCCCAAGATCTGCGTCGTCGTCCGCAAGGCATACGGGGCCGGCCTGTATGCGATGTGCGGCCCGGCGTTCGACCCGATCGCGACGATCGCCTTGCCGACGGCGAAGATCGCCGTGATGGGACCCGAGGCGGCTGTCAACGCGGTCTACGCGAACAAGATCGCGGCGATCGACGACCCGGCCAAGCGGGCCGCCTACGTCGCCGCCCGGCGTGCCGAGTACGAGCTCGACGTCGACCTCTACCGCTTGGCCAGCGAGTTGGTGATCGACGCCGTCGTCCCCTTCGAGGGCCTGCGCGCCGAGCTGATCAGCCGTTTCGCCGCGGCCGATCCGACCGACCGCGACGCCGTCGACAAGCGCCACGCGGTGTACATGGGTTGAGGCGTTCATCGCCGTCGTGCCGGCGTCTCACCCTCCGGCCGGGACGTGCTCCGACCTTCGCCGAGAGCGCCTAGGGTCACGCTTCGCGGCACCCCCTCACCGAAGGACAGGCCCTCCGATGACCCTGATCGATCTCCGCACCGTGACCGACGAGCCGACGCCGATGCAGGCCTGCCTCAACGTGTGGCACGAGTTCCTCCACGGCGACCGCAGTGCGCTCGACCGGATGCTCGCCGACGATGTCGTCCTCCACTCACCGGTCCTGTTCC
>CAZQEJ010000024.1:0-8819 GCA_964592165.1 uncultured Ilumatobacteraceae bacterium
TCAGCTCCGCCAGTAGTTGTTCGCTGCGGCGACGGTCTGGAAGTTGATGGCGATGACCTGTGACGCGGCCGTCAGCGAGTCGGCGTTCTCGGCGTAGTCGGGACGCAGGCGATGGAGCACCTCGGTGTCCGGTTGGGTGTAGCGAACACCCCGCCGGCTGAGGGTGATGGCAAGCTCGAACCCGGCTTGCGGGGTGTCGGTGATCAGCGTGGTCAGCCAGGTGTCGGCCATCGGGTGGTACCTCCAGGGTTTCCCAGCACGCTACTCGTGGCCTACTCGCCGGTCGGTGCGCGGGGCCCGGTCGGACAGGCCGCGGCCGAGCCGGTCGAAGCCGTCGCGGATGAGCTCGGGCAAGGCGGTGGAGCGCTCGCTGGTCAACCAGTGGTGGATCGAGGAACGCATCACGGCGAGGGCTGCCGCGGCGAGCAGGCGGGGAGCGGCGTCGTCGGGGCCGCTGCCGCTGCGTAGCGAGAGCCGTTCGGCGATCGTCCGTTCCCAGCCGGCCTGGAGTTGGAGGCTCCGGGCAAAGACGGACGGGTTGGCGACGATCAGCTCGAATCGCCGGGAGATCCTCTCCGCTTGTGCCTCGTAGTCGGTTGCGACGGCGGCGAACGAGGCACGCAAGGCCTCCCACCCCGGTTCGTCGGTCGGGCGCCGGCCGAGTTCATCGACGATCCGACCGAGGCGTTCGCCGTAGTCGGCGAGGAGGAGATCGTCCTTGCTCGCGAAGTAGGAGAAGAACGTCCGCGGTGCGAGCCCGGCCGCCGCGGCGATCTGTTCGATCGTCGTGCGTTCGAACCCGTCGCGCTCGAACAGATCGAGGGCGACGTCCTCCAGGCGTCGACGCCGTTCGCGCTTGTTCCGCTCCCGCAGGGTCGTGCCCGATGATCCGTCCACGTCAACAGAATAGCGTTCTGCACTGGTTGCAAAAATGCGATGACTGCATTTATTGTGGGATGTGGGAGGTGCCCATGTCCAACGCTCTGTACCGTCTTGGTCGGTGGTCCGCCATCCACCGGCGTGCGGTGGTCGTCGCCTGGATCGTCGCGCTCGTCGTGGTCGTCGTCGCCGGGCGAACGCTGGGGGGTGGGCCGGTCGACGACTTCCGCGTCCCCGGCGTCGAATCGCAGGCGGCCCTCGATCTCCTCGAACAGCGCTTCCCCCAGCGGGCGGGGGCCACCGCGATGATCGTCTTCCACGATCCCACGGGGGTGCGCAGCGATCCGCAGCGTGCCCAGGCGATCAGTTCGACGATCGAACAGGCCCGCTCTCTCGAGCACGTCCTGACCGTGACCGATCCGTGGACGAACCCCCGCGCCGTGTCCCCCGATGGCACGACCGCGTTCGCCGCGGTCCAGTACGACGCCTCGTCGGCGACCCTCGGCCGGAGCGCAGTGGATGCGCTGGCCGACGCGACTGGACCGGCTGCCCGGGCCGGTGTTCAGGTCGAACTCGGCGGAGAGCTCCCGACCGTGCTCAAGGAACGCTCGCAAGGGCCCGCGGAGCTGATTGGCGCTTTGGCGGCACTGATCATCCTGTTCGTCACGTTCCGTGCCCTCGTCGCCACTGTGACGCCGTTGGGGCTCGCCCTCGCCGGGCTCGCCGGGGGGCTGTCGCTCGTCATGCTCCTCGGTGCACTGATCGACATCCCGTCGATCGCGCCGCGTCTCGGGACGATGATCGGCCTCGGGGTCGGGATCGACTACACACTGTTCGTCCTCTCCCGCCATCGGGACCAACTGGACGAGGGGATGGACGCCGTCGAGTCGATCGGGCGGACGAACGCGACCGCAGGCCAGGCCGTGGTCGTCGCCGGCGGCACGGTCGTGGTCGCCATCCTCGGACTGCAGTTCGCGGGGATCCCCTTCGTCGCCGCGCTCGGCTACTCCGCCTCGATCGTCGTCGCGATCGCCGTGGTCGTCGCGATCACGTTGCTGCCGGCGGTGCTCGCCTTCGCCGGCAGCCGCGTCCTGCCGAACTCCCGGCGCGACGGCAAGCGCCGACCGCCGGCTCGCCCGAGCCGCTGGTTGGCGTGGGCCCGATGGGTCGCCCATCACCCCTGGAGGAGCGGCCTGGCCGCCACGGCGGTCCTCGGCGTCCTCGCCGCCCCGGTGCTGGGGATGCGCCTCGGCCAAGCCGACGCGGGCAGTGATCCGACCTCGACGACGCACCGGCGTGCCTACGACCTCCTCGCCAAAGGCTTCGGTGACGGGTTCAACGGGCCGTTGCTCATCGTGGTCGATTTCCCGGGGGCGACCGCGGGGACGGCGGCGGGCTCGGCAACGGTGGCGCAGGTCGCCGCCGCCGTCGCCGCCGATCCGGGGGTGCGTGCCGTCTCCCCGCCGGAGGCGAACGGCACCGGGGACACCGTGCTGCTCACAGCGATCCCGACGAGCAAGCCCCAGGACCGGGCGACGAGCGACCTTGTCCACCGGCTGCGCGAGGAGGTGCTCCCCGAGGCAACGGCGGGGACTGGGGCCAGCGCCCTCGTCGGTGGACCGACGGCTGGGTTCATCGACCAGTCCGACAAGATCGCCGCACGCCTCCCGTGGTTCATCGCCGGTGTCGTTTCGTTGTCCTTCGTGCTGTTGATGACCGTGTTCCGCTCGATCCTCGTCCCCTTGAAGGCGGCGCTGCTCAACCTGCTCTCGATCGGTGCCGCCTACGGTGTGGTCGTCGCCGTGTTCCAGTGGGGATGGGGCCGGGCATTGATCGGTCTCGACGAAGCAGTGCCAATCGCCTCCTTCGTCCCGATGATGATGTTCGCCATCCTCTTCGGGCTGTCGATGGACTACGAGGTGTTCATCCTCTCCCGCATCCAAGAAGAGCACCGTCGCGGTCACAGCAACATCGACAGCGTCGTCGTCGGCCTCGGGGCCACGGCGAAGGTGATCACTGCCGCCGCCTTGATCATGATCAGCGTCTTCCTCGGATTCGTCGCCAGCGACGACCCGGTCGTGAAGATGATGGGTGTCGGCCTGGCGACGGCCGTCGCCGTGGATGCGACCGTTGTGCGGATGGTCCTCGTACCCTCGACCATGGCACTTGTCGGTGAGCCGAACTGGTGGCTGCCCCGTTGGCTCGACCGGCTTCTGCCCCGCCTCGACATCGAGGGCGGACCGACCGAGTTGCAAGGAGTGGAGCGATGACCCGACCCCAGTTGCCCGACGGCCTCGAGTACGTGCGCACGACCGATGTGTTCGACAACGACACGGTTCCGCCCGGGTTGCTGCGCGCCCATCACGTCGCCGACAAGGTCTGGGGGCGATTCGTCGTCCGCAGCGGTTCGGCGACGTTCGTCTTCGAGGACGACAACGACCGGATCCCGGTCACTCCAGATGATGGTGGCGTGCCCATCCCCCCGGGGCGCAAGCACCACGTCGAGTTGGACGGACCGGCAACGTTCGCCGTCGAGTTCTACCGGATCCCCGCGGCGCCAGTGCCGACGGAGGGCACGGAGAGCACCGCCTTCCAGGGCGGGGACTGAACCGCCGGTGCCGGACGCGCCGATGGGGTGGGGCTCTGTGAGCCCCACCCCATCGGGTCACACCGTTGCGCGTTCGGCCCGGTCTCGGTTGGTGATCAGGCGGGATCGTCGGCGAAGCGGAGGTACGGCTTGAGCTCTTCGACGTTGGCGAAGCGCTTCTTCGCGTCTTCCGTCGACACGCTCGTGCTGACGATGACCCGCTGTCCCGGCTGCCAGTCGGCGGGTGTGGCGATCGGGTTGCGATCCGTCGCCTGCAGCGCGTCGACGGTGCGGACGATCTCGTCGAAGTTGCGCCCGACCGACTTCGGGTACGTGAGCATCAGGCGGATCTTGCCGGCCGGGTCGATGATGAACACCGAGCGGACCGTCGAGGTGTCGCCTTCGCCGGGGTGGATCATGTCGTAGAGCTCGGAGACCCGGCGATCCGGGTCGGCGATGATCGGGAAGTTGAGCGCGGTGCCGGCGACCTCGCCGATGTCCGGAGCCCACTCATGGTGCTCTTCGATCGGGTCGACGGAGATCGCGATCGCCTTCGTGTTCCGCTTCTGGAACTCGCCGGACAGGGCTGCGGTGCGACCGAGCTCGGTCGTGCACACCGGAGTGAAGTCGGCCGGGTGGCTGAAGAACACCACCCACGAATCACCCCGCCAGGTGCTGAACGTGATCTCGCCGTCGGTGGTCATCGCCGTGAAGTCGGGGGCTGTATCGCCGAGGTGGAGGCCCATGGTGGGGGATCCTTTCGTTGGTTGGGTAAGGGGATTTCGTGTCCCGCGGGCAGCTCAGTGCTTGCCGGGGAAGACGTCTTCTTCGGACGTGTGCCAGACCGGGTGATCGCCGGCGGTCTCCACGTTGAACCCGTAGTCGAAGACCAGGCTCCCACCGTACGTCGCGCCCCAGGAGACCAGCGCGGCGACGACGATCGACAGGATCATGATCCCGACGGGGGTGACGGCCGAGGTGTTGTAGCTGTTCAGGCGCCAGATGATGTCGACCACGGCGAGGACCGTCATCACGATCATGATCGCCGCGTGGGTGTTGATCGTGCGCCACGCCTGCGTGCCCGGTTCGGACGACTGCTTGCGATCGATCAAGCCGGTGAGGGCGGCGAGCACGGATACCGCGGCGCCGGCGATGAAGATGAACGTCCCCGCGTGCCACAGCTCACGGGACCACTGGTGGTCCTTGCCGCCGATCACGGAGAGCAGGTCAAACAGCGCGGCGAGGACGTACGCGCCGATCGGGATATCGGTCAGCGGCGGATGCGTCGGTTTGCCCGCCCAACCCCGGAGGCCCTTGAACTTCCGCCCCTTGATCGTGATTGCCGGCCGTACCGCGAACCGTCGCATCGTTCCTCCTTGCCGGGTTGATCGGACATTGAGGTCGAACGTGGTTCGTCGGCCGGATATTCCACGTGGCGCGGCCGACGGCCGCGCCACGCAGTATCAGGACCCCGGGTGCCGAGCGATCTCAGCCGATCGTGATCGTGCCCTTCATCCCCGCGGCCTCGTGCCCGGGGACGGTGCAGTACCAGGTGTAGGTGCCCGCCTTGAGGCCCTTCAGGTCGAGCGTGCCTTCCTTGCCCGGGTCGAGCATCGGCGTCGCGTTGCTGCTGTCCTTGATCGTCAGGTCGTGTTGGACGGTGCCCTCGTTCTTGACGGTGATCGTTCCGTCGACCGCCGCGTTGGCGTCGGCGGGCTTGATGAAGAACTCACCGAGGGACACTTCGCTGACGACCGGGCCGCTCGGGCCGGACGGAGCGGAAGAACCGCTCGACCCCTTCGAGCCGTTCGCTTGGCTGACGGCGCGGGCCGCGAGGCCGACGGCGAACACCGCGGCGACGATGGCGAACAGGCCGAAGATGAACCCGCACACGGCGAGCGTCTCGAACGTCGTGCTCTTCGGCTTGTCCGGGTCGATCCCGGCAGGGGAGGCCGCGGGGGCCTGGGTGGTGTCGTGGTCGAGTGCCATGAGTCGCTCCGTCAGTGTCCGCCGGCCGCGGCCGTGGTGTCGACGTCCCCGACGAGGAAGACGCCTGCGGCGCCCTTGCCGACGTTGGAGAACTTGTGGGTGACGAACGTGTACATGCCGTCCACGTCGAACGTGCACTCGACGAACCCGCCTTGCGCGGGCTGCAGGTCGAGTGCCTGCGACCCGCCGCGTGAATCGTCGGGGCGCAACAGGTAGGAGCCTTCCTTGAACACGGTGTCGAAGATCGTGCCGACGATGTGGAACGAGCAGTTCTCCGACGGGCCGTTGTTCTGCACCCAGATCCGGACCCGCTCGTTCTTGTTGACGCGGATCGGATCGTGGACGTACTGGTTGACGTAGCCGTTGAACACCACGGCGTCCCACTTGTCGGACTGCATCTTGGTGAAGTCGCCGGGCTGGCCGGGAGGCCCGAGGTAGAACTCGGACTGGACGAGGACGAACTCGTGGTCGACGTCGGCCAGATCGGGGGGGTCGATGATCACGGCCCCGTGCATCCCCGCGGCGATGTGGTGCAGCGTCGGCGGCGTACCGCAGTGGTACATCCAGATCCCGGCGTGCTTCGCCTCGTACTTGTAGTCGAGCGACTCGCCGGTGTTGATCGTGCGCATCTCCACGTTCGGGGCGACCTTCGAGGCGTGGAAGTCGATCGAGTGACCGACCTTGCCCTCGTTGCGCAGCGTGAAGTTGAACTGATCGCCGACCTTGCCGCGATAGATCGGGCCAGGGACGGTGCCGTCGAACGTCCACAGCTCCTGGACGGTGCCGGGAGCGATCTCCCCGCTGACCTCCATCGCCGTGATCGTGATGTCGTGGGTCTTCTTCGTCGGATCGGCGGGCGGGAGGACCGGGTCGCGACGCTTCCAGTCGGCAGCGGGCTTGGCCGTGAAGTCGATCGTCGCGCTGTTGTCGGTCGTCGCCGAGCCGCCCGACCCTCCGGTGCCGGGGGCTGCGGCCTGCGCCTCCTTGACGTCCGGCCAGGCCGCGGCGGCGGCGACGCCGACGGCTGCGGCAGCGCCGATCCCGCCCAGGGTGGCACCGAACACCGCCCTTCGGCTGACCGTCTGGCGGCCATTGGCCGGCAGGTCGCCTCGTTCCATATCGGGCACGTGTATCCCTCCTGCTGGGTTCGTCTCAGCGTGTCCGCGAGTGACCGGGACCACGTGAGATCCGCGGGCTGCACCACCAGGTGTTCGCTCCGCCGGGAGGCTATCGGCGTCGTTCCGGCCGGATGCAGCGCTTTCTCTAGTGGTTGGTGGAGATATTCGTCACATGATGCCGGGCGTCCGCTGGGACAGTCCTCAGACGCCGGGCCGGGAGAGGATCGCCGCGCTCGTCGGTAGGTACCCCGAGGCGGTGACGAGGACGTGTTCCGGGGCGGTGAGCTGGTTGGCCGCGTCGCCGCGCAGTTGGCGGACCGCTTCGGTGACGTTGTTCAGCCCGTGGACGTAGGCCTCGCCGATCTGACCGCCGTGGGTGTTCACCGGGAGCCGCCCGCCGAGTCCGAGCTCCCCGGCGCGCACCATCTCCCCCGCGCCACCGGGGGCGCAGAACCCGAACGCGCTGAGCTGGGCGAGCACCGGAGCGGTGAACGCGTCGTAGAGCATCGCCGCGTCGATCTGCCCCGGGGTCAAGCCGGACTCGTCCCACAGCTGCCGGGCGCAGCCGGCGAGGTCGTCGACACCCGTGTAGGCCCGGTTGAACCCGGCCCGCGATAGGTGCAGGTCGCGCGTCGAGTACTGCGCCGCGGCGCTGATCACGACAGGGGTGGAGGGCAGGTGGCGGGCCAACTCGACGCTGGTGACGACGAGGGCGACGGCCCCGTCGGTTTCCTGGCAGCAGTCGAACACGCGGAACGGCTCGGCGATGAACCGTGCCCGGTTGTAGTCGTCGAGCGTGATCGGCCGGCCGTGGAAGCGAGCCCGCGGGTTCGTCGCCGCGTGCGCCCGGAGGGTGACCGCGAGGTGGCCGAGATCCTCGGCGTCGATCTGGCGCTCGTGGATCATCCTCGTCGCGATGAGGGCAGCCCACGATGCCGGGGTGAGCAAGCCGTGCGGTGAGGTCCAGGAGTACTGGACGAGCTCGGCGGTCGGTGCCGGGGGGCGGTCGCCGATCCCCGCGCCGAAGCGCCGCCCGGAGCGCTCGTTGAAGGCGCGATAGACGAGGACCGCCTCACACGCCCCGCTGCCGACCGCCATCGACGCGAGCACCAGCGCGCCGCCGACCCCACCCCCACCGAACGGGACGCGGCTGAAGTGGGTCAGTTCGCCGAGCCCGACGGCGCGCATCACCTGGTCCTCGGGGTTCGTGTCCATGGCGAACGTGACCAGGCCGCCGACCCGTGCCCGGTCGATGCCCGCATCGGCGATCGCCGCGTTGCACGCCTCGACGGCGAGGCGCAACTCGCTTCGTCCGGAGGCGTTGGAGAACTCAGTCTGCCCGATCCCGCAGATCGCCGTCCTGCCGGCACCGCGGTGCCGCCTCGGCCCTCCGGGTGTGTGACGCAGCCCGTGCGCGGCGGCTGACGGGGTCCGGTGGGAGCCGGGAGGCGCGGCTTGCGCCGCGGGCACCGCCGCGTGATTCGGGCGGAAGCGGGGGAGGGAGATCTTCGGCTCGGCGCCGGTGGGTGGGTGCGTGTCGAGCCATTCGAGGACCACGCGCTGGCCGACGTGCAACGTGCGTGCGTCGGCGCCGACGATCTCGGCGATGATCCGCGGGCCGTCGTCGAGCTCGACCAACCCGACGGGCAACGGGTAGGTGAAACCCGGTGGCTGGGGGTGGTGGATCACCGTGAAGGAGTGCAGCGTCCCGGTTCCGGCGACCGGCACGAGCGACTGGGCGTAGCCCCCGCACGCCGGGCAGGCCGTCTCCGGCGGGAAGTGCGAATCGCCGCAGGTGGCACAGCGTTGGACGGTCAGCTCGTGGCGGGCCGCCGCGGCCCACCACGGCGCGCTGTCGGCGTCGATCGCCGGGCGGGGCCGTTCAGAGACGTCGGCCGCCGAGCCGCGCTCGTCGCGTCGGTTCATCGGGCGCTGCGCGCCCCGGCCGTCGCCCGCGCCCCGCGTGGCCGGTCACCGATCACGCCGGCGTCGGCGAGGCGGGCGATCTGCTCCTCGCTCAACCCGGCGATCGTCGACAGCACGAGGTGGTTGTGCTCCCCGAGCAGCGGTGCGGGGGTGCGGTTCCAACGATGCGGCCCGTTCGCCAGGCGGAACGGCATCGCCGGATACCCACCGTGCTCGCCGACGACCGGATGGTCGACGCGTTCGAGGAAGCCGCGGGCGACGAGCTGCTCGTTGACCCCGAGCTCGGGAGCCCCGCAGACCGGGGCGACCTCGATCCCGAG
>CAZQEJ010000024.1:8919-10016 GCA_964592165.1 uncultured Ilumatobacteraceae bacterium
GGCGAGTTGTTCTCCAGGACGACGTCGGAACGTTCGATCAGCGTCTTCGCCACGGCCCGGCCCGCCTCCTGCCCGAGGTCGAGGGTGATCCCCAGCTTGTCCGTGTTCGCCGCGAGGTACAGCGGACAGTGCTCCCACCACCCGTCGCTGGTCATCGGGACCACGGTGCCCGTGCGTGCCGGGTCGAGGCGGGTCGTAGACTCGATCTTGATCACCTGCGCGCCGAGCATCCCGAGGAGTTGCGCGCTGTACGAGCCGGCGATCGCCCCGGAGAAGTCGGTCACCGTCAACCCGGCGAGGGGCAGGCTGCTGCCGCCGCTGTCGCCGGTGGGAGTGGGCGGCTCCGGGTGCGGCGCGAGATCGGTGCACTCGCCGAGCTCGGGCGCCGGGCCGATCGGGCGCAGGGGCACCGTGTCGATCAGGTAGGGACGGCGTGGTTGGACGAAACCGGCGGGGTGGGCGACGAACGTCCCCCGCTCGCGGAAGTGATCGATCGCCGGCACCGTCGCCCCGTTGCCGATCGGGGCGCAGGGGATGCGCATCGCCGCGCACGTCTCGACGACCTCGTCGGTCGTCTTGTCCGCCAGCCACTCGGCGATCGCCCCGCGCAGTTCGGCGGCACGCGTCGCCCGCCCACCCCAGCGGTTGAGCGTGGGGTCGTCGATCCACTCCTCGTGCCCGATCAACCGGCAGAAGTCGTGCCACATCTGACCCATCACCGTGCACAGCCCGACGTAGTCGTCGGACGTCGGTTCGACCGAGGGGATCTCCAAGCTGCGCGCCTGGCGTTGTTCGCTGGGGGCGAGCGATTCCCACAGCGTCCGGTACACGGTGTAGCCGACGACGATGCACTCCAGGGTGGAGACGTCGACGTGGTCGCCGACGCCGGTCCGCCGGGCGCGCCACCAGGCGGCGAGCCCGCCGAGCGCGCCGTACGCCCCGGCCAACCACTCCCCGGTGCGGCCCCCGGCCTGCAGCGGTTCGCGGTCCGGTTCGCCGCGCTTGATCGTCGACCCGCCGAGGGCCTGCAAGGTGAACTCGCTCGCCGCCCGGTCGGCCCACGGCCCCGCCGTGCCGAAGTCGGTGATCGACACGAC